>CALLXF010000013.1 GCA_938015805.1 uncultured Saprospiraceae bacterium
GTAACGCAGGATTACGAGAAAGGTTACAATGTAATAGAGTTAAATAGATCTGACTTAGGAGCATCAGCAGGAGTACTTTACTATCAGTTAGAGAGTGGAGACTTCACAGCAACTAAGAAAATGATTGTGATTGAGTAATTGACTGAAAATAATTGTCCCGGCTTTTTATTAAGTCGGGACTAAATTAAAATCGGTTTTTGGGATGGCCTCTCTCTATTTATAGAGGGGGGCTTTTTTATTATAAAAAAATATTTTTTTAAAATACCTTAAAAAAGGTATACAATCATATTAAAAGTATTTATATATTTGTCCTGTTGTTTTGCGTAAGCGAAATAATGAACCTAATTATAAAAGCCTATTCTGGTTTTTATTTCCAACCCTTTTTTAGAAGATAATAGAAAAAGAATAAGCGTAAAACGCGAAGGTCGTTTTATGTCTTTTGTTTTGAACAATGTGATTGAAGTGTCTAAATGAAACTTTAATCCCATAACGGTAAAAATTATTAACTAAAAAAAGGATCTCATGAGTAAATTAAATTTTACTTCTTTTTGGCGGTTTAAGTCTTTTATAGTATCGACTTTCGTCATTTTACTTTCAGCTAACACTGACCAATTAAACGCACAGTGTTCTCTTGCCTGTACAGGCATGACTCAGGTTTCTTTAGACAACACTACTTCTGATTGTATGGCTACAATCACACCAGAAATGGTATTAAACGATCAGTCCACATCATGTGCAGCTGGTGATTTTTATGTTGTCATAGAGGATGAGTATGGAAATCGTATTGCACCTCCTGCAGGTACAGAAGGACCAGGTGTCCCAGCTGTTGTAGGAGTAACAGAAAAAAATCAAGTACTTAAAGTAAGTGTTATAGATGATATTTCTGGAAATTCTTGCTGGGGAGACCTAGTAGTGGAAGATAAGTTAAAGCCAGTAATGGACTGCACTCAGCCTGCAGGACCTTTTTACTGCTATAATATTAATGCGTTCCAGCCAGTAGCTACAGATAATTGTACTGCTGCAGCGGATTTAATTTATAATATTGTAGATGACGCTATTACAGTAAATGACTGTAGTCAGGGATTCGTAGATGCACTAGAGGCAAATGGATTTTTTCCTGATGCTAACGGTACAACCTATGCAATGGCTCAAGCTGATCCTACATTAGTTGCTTATGTATTAAAAATACACACTAGAACATATACCGCAACAGATGAGTGTGGTAATGTATCAGAGCCATGTGAGCTCGTTTTATTTGTAGAAAGAATAGAAGACTTAGGAACTATAGATTGTCCTGAAAGTTTATTAGTAGCTAATGAGACTAATTTACTGTGTGATCAGAACTTTGCTATGATTCCATCAGGTCCATATGCAGGTAACCCTCTTCCAGGAGGAACAATGCAGGCTAGAGACTATTTTGAAGGAACTGTAACTGATATGAGTCCTTCTTTTTCAGGAAGTTCTGATTTTTATGAAGTTCATAAGTTTACTTATCGAGCATCAGTTACAGGAGCTACAGAGGCAGTAACTTTTTCCGAAGTTGCTGGGAATTTAGCTGGTAACGGAGACTATAGAATAGCAGAATCTAATGGAGCTATTATTTTAAGTGCTTCTAATGGTGTACAGGTTGTAAATCTTACAGATGGAGTAGAGTATTGCCTTATTATAGGTGTATTTAACGCTAGCGTTCCTGTAGCATATAGATTCGAAACTATGAGTGCAGGTAGTAACGTAGTTGCTGTTCCTGAAGTACCTCGTTATACTTATGTAAATGCGACTGGTGGAGTAGTAGTAGCTAACACAGTAGCACTTTATCCAGATCCAGAAATATACTGTAACCTATTAGCAACATTTGCGGATACAGATTTAGGAAATATAGGATGTACTAGGAAAATAATGAGAGTATGGACTATTCTAGAATGGTCTTGTGAGTCTCCTCAGAGATCTCGTACTTGTACTCAAATGATAGAAATATCTGATACAGAAGGACCTACCTTTACTTGTCCAGCTGATTATACAATAACTACTAATACAACAGGAGGTCACTATAATACACCTCATGGAACAGCAAGTTGTGCGGCAATGACTGTACCTCCTTGTCCAGTAGTAGTAGATAACTGTTCTGATGAGACTTCGCTAGATATTACTTGGGGTTTTGATATGGATGGAGATGGAGTTGTTGATATGCAAAACGGTCATATTTCGGATTGGAATTGTACAGATGCTATAGAATTACCTCTAGGAGAAAATATAATTACATATACAGCTTACGATGATTGTTACAACTCTACTGTTTGTTCAGTAAATGTAACAGTGGAAGATAATACCCCTCCAGTTGCGATCTGTAAACAATTTACAGTAGTATCATTATCTAATGATGGATTTGCTCACGTATATGCATCTGTTTTTGATAACGGATCATATGATGATTGTCATCTAGTAGATATGCTAGTAAAAAGAATGGATGATGGAGCTAACTGTGGAATCGTAGAAGATACTTTCCAAGATCATATTACTCTATGTTGTGCTGATATCGGTACTTCTGTAATGGTTCAGTTCAGAGTTTACGATGATGGTGGATTTAATGAGTGTATGGTAGAAGTAGAAGTACAAGATAAAATTGCTCCTGTAGTAACTTGTCCTCCTAACATTACTATAAACTGTGATGATGCTTACGATTTAGACGGCGATTTAGTTACGCAGTTTGGAGCATTTTCTGTAACTGATAATTGTGGATTTACAGTAGTAGATGAGATTTTATCTGATAATACTAACCAGTGTAACGTAGGTGTGATTAGAAGAAGAATTACAGCTACAGATCAGGGTGGTAGAGTAGATGCATGTATCCAAAGAATTACTATACTTAACGATAATCCTTTCTGTATTACAGATACAGATTGTGATAATGATGATCCTACTGACGGTGTTGTATGGCCTTGTGATTTTGATTCGACTAATGGATGTGCAGATCCTACTAGTGATGATTTCTTACCAGCCGTAACAGGTGCACCATTTATTCTAGAAGATCAGTGCGATCTAGTAGGAGTAAATTATGAAGATCTAGTATTCCCTTTTAATAATGGAGTAGGAGATGCTTGTTTTAAAATACTAAGAACATGGACTATCCTAGACTGGTGTCAGGTTAATGACCCTACTTGTTTAGATCCTGCTACTGGTAACCTTGTTGCTCAGTGGACTTATACTCAAGTAATAAAAGTATCTAACGGTGTAGCTCCGACGATCACAAGTGATTGTGCTCCTAAGTCTACATGTACGTTTGACAACGACTGCTTAGATGGATTTATAGAATTAACAGCTACAGCAACAGATGACTGTACAGATATTTTAGACTGGTGGGCAGATGTTGACTTAAATAACACAGGCTCTTTCGACTCAAACTACGCAACTTCTGGAACTGGAGGTTTAGCAGATGCAAGCCAGGATTATCCTATCGGATCACATACAGTATTTTTCTCTTTCAAGGATAAATGTGGTAACGTTACTACATGTTCTATTCCTTTTGAGATCATTAACTGTAAAGCACCAGTACCTTATTGTATTAATGGTTTAGCGACTGATTTAATGCCACAAGATACTAATGGAGACGGTGAGGTAGATAACGGTATGATAGAGTTATGGGCATCTGATTTTGATAACGGTAGTTACCACACTTGTGGTTACCCAGTAGCATTATCTTTTACACCTAACATTTTTGATACTAACATGACATTTACTTGTGCGACTATGGGTCAGCAGAGTGTAAGTATCTATGTAACAGTAGTAGACGCTACAGGTAATCCAGTAACATTACCAGATGGTAGCTTCTTACAGTCTTTCTGTAACACATTTGTAGATATCCAAGATAACATGGGTGCATGCTCTGGATTTAACGGTGGTAACGGAAATAGAATAGCAGGAAATATATCTACTGAGGATAATATCCAAGTAATGGATGCAGAAGTATCTATCAGTAACGGTACAACTAATACAATGTCTGATGACAACGGAATGTATGCATTCCCAGATATGCCTGCAGGTGGAGCGTATAGTGTTGAAGTTTCTAAAGATACAGATGCTATGAATGGAGTTTCTACTCTTGACTTAGTATTAATCCAGAAGCATTTACTACAGACGCTAATGCTAGACAGTCCGTACAAGCAAATTGCAGCAGATATTAACCACGATAATAACATTACAGCGATCGATCTTATCGAATTGAGAAAATTAATTCTAGGTGTAACTGATGAATTTAATAATAACCAGCCATGGAGATTTGTGGACAGCGATTACACATTTGCTGATGCTAATAATCCACTAGACGAAGACTTCACAGAAGTATACGAGATAGCGGCTCTTAATTCAGATATGACTATTGACTTTACAGCAGTAAAAGTAGGAGATGTAAATAACTCTCGTACCGTAAACTTTGACAACGAGTCTACAGAAAACAGAAGTGGTCAAACATTTAAATTGACTACTGATAACGTAACATTTAGTGCAGGAGATAGAGTGTCTGTTCCTTTCGAGGCAATGAATACAAATACCCTAACTGGATACCAGTTTACTATGGAATTTGACACGGACCTATTAGAATTAACTAATGTAACATACGCTGATCTAAATGTAAACGATAGCAACTTTGGTAAAAATAAAGTATCTCAAGGTATGATTTCTACTAGTTGGAATAATGCAGTAGGAACAGAAATAAACAGAGGAGAGACATTATTTACGCTAGAGTTTATTGCTAGAGGAGAAGGATCTGTATCAGGTGCTGTAGAAGTAAATTCTGCAATCACGAGAGCAGAAGCTTATAATGTTTATAACGAAATAGCTGATGTAACACTACAGGTAAGAACAGATGGAGGTGTGTATGCTTTATACCAAAATACACCTAACCCATTCTCTAGTCAAACTCAAATTGCATTCGAAATCCCTGTAGATCAGAAGGTTACGATAAATGTATACGATGTGACTGGAAAAGTAATTACTAACATTAGTAACACTTACTCAGCTGGGTATAATACAGTAACGATAGATCAAAACGATCTAAGTACATCTGGAATATTATACTACACACTAGAAGCAAATGGATTTACAGCCACTAAAAAGATGGTTGTATTAAAATAACAATATAGAGTTCTCCGGAACAGTTCTAGGGAACTCCAAAAATTTACTGTTTTTGGGATGGGACCCCTCTCCAAAATGTTGGAGGGGGTCTTTTTTTTGCCTTATTTAGAATACTTTTGTGCCCACAATGAGTAGAATACTTGCAA
This sequence comes from uncultured Saprospiraceae bacterium, assembly GCA_938015805.1. Taxonomy (GTDB): domain Bacteria; phylum Bacteroidota; class Bacteroidia; order Chitinophagales; family Saprospiraceae; genus JAHDHU01. The sequence continues at coordinate 5,274 of CALLXF010000013.1, forward strand.
TCGATTATGGAAACCAAAGATGCGGAGTAGCCGTTACGGATATTCTCAAAATATCAATAAATGGATTACCTACTTTACCAGAAAAATCTTTAAAAGATTTTCTAGAGCGATATCTAAACTCAGAGGAAGTAGAAACCATTGTACTAGGATGGCCTACACATAAAGATGGAAATCCTACACCGATCACAAAAAAGATAATCACACTTGAAGAATTTCTTCAGAAAAAATTCCCTCACATTGAACTTGTAAGAGTAGATGAGAGTTATACTTCTTCTGAAGCTAAAGAAATTCTGTTGCTTAGTAACATTAAAAAGAAACATAGAAAAGTAAAAGAGCTCACAGATAAAGTGAGTGCGATGCTTATTTTAGAACGTCACCTAGAAAATTTATGATACTCCCGATTACCGCCTACGGACATCCTGTTTTAAAAAAAGTAGCTCAGGAAGTACCAGAAGATTATGCCCAGTTAGATTCCCTTTTAGAAAATATGTGGGAGACCATGTACAATGCAAACGGAGTAGGTTTAGCAGCTCCCCAGATAGGACTTAGTTACAGGATATTTTTAGTGGATACAGTACAAGTCCACGAAAAAGAAGAGGATAAATCTAAGGGTGTAAAGCAAGCATTTATAAATGCGGAAATATTAGAGGAAGATGGTAAACTGTGGTCTTACGAGGAAGGCTGTCTTAGTATACCTCACATAAAAGCAGATGTCGAGAGACTTTCTCAGATTACTATAAAATATCAAGACACTGATTTTAAAACACATACTAAAAGTTTTGACGGAATAAATGCCCGTGTGATACAGCACGAGTACGATCACATAGAAGGCAAGCTTTTTACAGAGAAAATTAAACCGCTTAAAAAAAGATTTATAAAGAGAAAGTTAGAAGCGATCAAGTCAGGTAACGTTCGAGCGGACTATCGCATGAAATTTTATAGGAACTAGTTGGCTTTCGCCAATGATAAATTATCTTTCAATACTAGACTAGGATTACGTCCTAAACTCAAATTCTATTTACGACATCCCTTTTTTGTTTAGATAGATGATAGCACTTATAAAATTGGGTTTTTTTCCTACATATTTTCATCCAGCATAATAAGGATCATCTTTACTTCCTTCCAAAATCTGCAGGAATTTCTCCCCATTTTTTAGTATTCCATTTCTTGACCGGATTATAAGAGGGATTATTATCCATCCAGATTATCGCACGATTAACAAGATCGAGTAGCTCATCATTTTTATACTTGTCAAAAAAAGTGGTTTTTACTTTTTTATTTCTTAGCCAGCTCATTGCTGTACGGCTATCGCTGTAAACCGTCATTTCATGATCCCCTTTCTTTTTTAAAAAAGCTAAAGCGTGGATGAGGGCTAGGAATTCGCCCAGATTATTAGTGCCCTTATTAAATGGACCTTTCTTAAAAAAAACAATTTTAGACGCTGTATCCACCCCTTGGTATTCTACAATTCCCGGATTACCACTACACGCAGCATCTACACTTAGACTTGGTAAATCGATTTCTGCTAAGTGATTTTGGTAGTCTTTATTATGATCAGAGCTATAAGTTTTAGAAGAGATGCTGGCATTGGCTCCAGCCAAAAAGGCCTCCTCAGCCTCCTCCTTTGTTTTAAATGATTTATACTTTGCACCTGGATATCCTTGTATTTGTAATTTGCACTGATTCCAGCTATCATAAATACCAGGTGTCACACCATTCCATACTACATAATATTTTTTTTTCGTCGCCAAGTGTTTAGGTTTGTACCATAAAATTAAAAAATGTACATAGATACTCACGCTCATCTTTTTCTGGACCATTTTAAAATGGATATCGAGGATGTCTTAGATAGTTGCATGGATTATCAAGTAAACAGAATTTACTTGCCTAATATAGATCGATCCTCAGTAGAAGCTCTGCATGAGATATCTGATCGTTTTCCAAACCAATGTTTTCCTCAGATGGGTCTACATCCATGTTCTGTAAAAGCAGATTATAAAGAACAGCTGGCTTTTTTGTACAAACAATTTAAGGATCGTAATTATACGGCAGTAGGAGAGATAGGTATAGATCTTTACTGGGATAAGACTTACGTCAATGAGCAAGTAAAAGCTTTTAAAACCCAGGTGGAGTGGGCGAGAGATATGCGATTACCTTTAGTCATACATTCCAGAGATTCTCTAGATATGACTATAGATTTAATAACAGAATTACAAAAAGGTGATCTTACGGGAATATTTCATTGTTTTAATGGTACGGTTGATCAGGCAAAAAAAATAGAGGATACCGGATTTATGATGGGTATGGGAGGCGTTATAACTTTTAAAAATAGTGGCATGGCAGAGGTAGTGTCTAAGATAAATTTAGACTTGTTAGTTTTGGAGACAGATGCCCCATATTTAACACCTACTCCTTATCGCGGAAAACGTAATGTTAGCTCTTATATTCCGATCATTGCAGAGAAACTAGCAGCAATAAAGGAGTGCTCTATTGAAAAAGTAGCAGAAATAACTACAATTAACGCAAATAAGATATATAATTACACGCCAGTTTAGATTGATAATGAATCTATAACATATAATCTTAAAACTGATTCTATATTTAAGTCTTTAAGATTTTGTTTATCGTTACAATTGTGTAATTTTTACAAGATTGGAGAATTGCTCGAGTGGCTGAAGAGGTATGCTTGGAAAGCATATAAACCTGTAAGGGTTTCGGGGGTTCGAATCCCTCATTCTCCGCAATAATGAGCGGAAAAAAGTATAAAAAACTGTAAAGTCAGTGGTATACTTTCAATTATATTTATAAATTAGACGTTCAAAGCAATTTAAATTTATCTGAAAAACAAGTAAACAAATCAAATCATGCGAAAGATTTTAGTAATAGTAAGTGTTTTCTTTTTAGCCGCGTACTTTGGTGCAACAGAAGTAATGGCTCAAGAAGCAGCAGAGGCTTCAAGTTCTGGAGGAGGATTCCAAGTCTTAAAAGAAAAGTTCATAGAAGGGGGTTGGATATTTATGAGTATCGTTTTAGTATGTTTAATACTAGGATTGGCTTTCTGTATTGAAAGAATTATTACCCTTAACCTAGCTACCACTAATACAGATAAACTTCTATCTAGAATCGACGAGCGATTAGCAGATGGAGATGTAGAAGGAGCAAAAGAAGTATGTAAAGCAACTCCAGGTCCTACAGCAAGTGTATTGTATGAAGGATTAAGAAACTCTAGCGGAGGACCAGAAGCAGTAGAAAAAGCTATCGTTTCTTATGGATCTGTGCAAATGGGTCTATTAGAAAAAGGACTAGTATGGATCTCATTATTTATTGCCATTGCACCGATGCTCGGGTTTATGGGAACAGTAATAGGGATGATTCAGGCATTTGATAAAATCGCAGTTGTGGGAGAGATTTCTCCAGCAGTAGTAGCAGATGGTATTAAAGTAGCCCTGTTAACTACCGTATTTGGTTTGATCGTAGCAATTATTTTACAGATTTTTTATAATTATATCGTATCTAAGATTGACGGTATCGTAAATAAAATGGAAGACTCTTCTATTGCATTGGTAGATGTAATGTCTAGAAATAACATTTTTAAATAATCACCTAACCTAAAAAATTATGTATAAATTTTTAGTGTCCAAAGGGCAAACAGTAGCATTGTTAGTAGGGTTAGGTGTGGTCGCGATATTTTTAATATCGGCATTTACTGGTCTTTCTAGCGAAGGATATGATACCAGCACTGATCTTAATAAATTACCAGACGAAGCAAAAGCGGAAATATTTAAGATTTTTAATCCTGCTGTATATCTAACAGTAGCGATGATTGCGATTGCTTTTATTTTGGCTTTTGTAGTATTCGGAGTAGCTAATATTATAAAATTTCCTAAGTCTTCTATGAAGGCATTGATAGGTATAGGAGTGCTGGTAGTAATACTTGTAATTCTTTATTCTATGAATGCAGGAGAATATGCTGACGGTACAAAAATGGCAGAATTGATTGATTTCTATAAACTTAAACCTGGCTTAGTAAAAATGATAGGTGGTGGTATTACAGCCGCAGTGATTTTAGCTCTAGGTGCTGTAGTTATTGGTGCTCTTTTTGAAATTAAAAACGCAGTCACATAAGTTATGGCTAAGAAAAGTACAAAAGATCGTTTAAATAATGAAGTCAATGCCGGTTCTATGGCTGACATTGCCTTCTTACTACTGATCTTCTTCTTAGTAACCACAACTATTGTAGAAGATAAAGGAGTCCTCGTACAGTTACCACCATGGTCTGATGAGGAACCAGATATTACTAAACTTAAAACACGTAATGTATTTTCTGTTTTGGTAAACGCAAATAACGAATTACTAGTCAGAGGTGAGCCTCAAGATATAGATGACCTCAGAGAAAATTGTAAAGAATTTATAACTAATCCTCAAAAATTAGAAAATCTAGCTGAGGATCCTAAAAAGGCAATTATCTCTCTAAAAAATGATAGAGGTACAAAGTATATCGCTTATCTGGAAGTTTATAACGAAGTTAAAGCGGCGTACAATGAATTGAGAGATGATATGGCTAATAGGAGATATGGTAAAAATTATGAAGACTGTACTAGAGACGAAAAGAAAACCATACGAACAGCCATTCCTCTTGTTATATCAGAGGCTGAGCCGACTAACTTTGGAGAAGATAATTAATAGCAGTAGAAATATATAGATATGTCAAAATTTCAAAAGAAAAGAGGTAAATCCTCGCCAGCTATATCCACGGCCTCGCTGCCGGATATTATTTTCATGCTATTATTCTTTTTTATGGTTGTAACGACGATGAGAGATACAGAGCTTATGATAGAGGTAAAAACCCCTAATGCAACGGAACTTACCAAGCTAGAGAAAAAATCACTTGTAAATTATATTTATATCGGAAAGCCTAAGCCTAAATATCAGGAGACTTACGGTACTAACCCTAGAATACAACTAGGAGATAAATTTGCAAGCGAAAAAGATATTCCTTTATTTTTACAACAGCATAAAGCTAAAATTCCTGAGGTTCAGAGAGGAGGAATAAAAACTTCATTGAGGATCGATGAGAATGTAAAGATGGGAGTAGTAGCAGACGTAAAAACAGCATTACGTAAATCAGGACAGTTACTTGTAAACTATTCTGCTAAGCGTAGAGCAGAGAAATAATATCAGCATAAAAATTAAAGTAATACAAAAGAGGTGTGATTAATCAATCATACCTCTTTTTTTATTCCCAATATATAGTTAAGTGTTAAGTTATTTGATTGGGCTGAGCACATTAGACCCAAAATAAAATATGCTGGTTTAAAATTTGTAAAAAATAGGAGTATAATAAGGCTAAGTATTAAAGTAGAAAGTAGAAAAACTTACCTTATCAAGGGATTTAGTCGATTACAATTATTATTTATCATGATACAACCCTAATTACGCGGATTACTTATCCCCAGCATCCGATCCCCAGCATCCTATCCCCTGCATTAGAAATCCAAGTTTATATGTCAAGAAAATCGTTTTCAAGGCAGTATTTTAATTCGGATTCTTGTGCTAGACCATCACTAAATGATCAATTATAATTAATCCGTGGATTATTAATTAATCATCATAGCTGAATCACTAATATCGTTAAAGATTAAACCATTAATTCATAATATACTTGTAAATAATTTTATCTAAGTCGATCCATAGACCTTACTAAATTATCATCTTTTTTAATCGCTCGAGAGGCGAGTATTGCAAAAATTAAGGAGACTACAGGAAGGCTCATTCCTGGTTTCCATAAGAAAGCATTATCACCAGAAAGTAAGTCTAATGAGAGATATATTTTCATGGAAACAAATCCCATAATTAAGCCTATCGCCACAGAACCTAATATGGTTACTATTGTTTGGGCTTTTCTGTTTTTAAATAAAAAAATGCTTATTAAAAATGCAACTATTCCTACAGGAACAGCTATTTGTAATAAGGTGTAGTCATAAATATTTAATAGACTATCACTAAAAGCTGTCGCTTCTAAAGGAAGTTTGCTTCCTCCTATAGGTAGTAGGTATAATCCGCCTAAACATAATGAGGCCATAAGTAAAAAAACACTCTGAATTCTTTGTATCATCGTATATCTAGATTTTCTTTTACAAAATTAACAAATGATTAAAAATCTAAGTTTCTGGGAGCAAGAGTTCATGACTCAAAATATAGATTTTGCCATTTTAGGTGCAGGAATAGTAGGTCTGTCAACGGCATTTTTTTTAAAAAATAAATTTCCAGAAAGTAAAATAGTTGTATTCGAACGTCAGTTTCCTGGTTTAGGAGCTTCTACAAAAAATGCAGGGTTTGCCTGTATTGGAAGCCCTACAGAGATACTATCAGATTTAGATAGTATTGGAGAGCAAGCAACGATAGATCTTATAAAAATGAGATGGAACGGACTTAAATTATTACAAGAGGTTGTAAATCCAGATAAAATGGATTTTGGAAATCTAGGGTCAAAAGAGTTGTTTGTAAATCAGGAGTCTAAAGATATAGCTACTACAGAACTGACCTATCTAAATCAAATTATGGAAGAGGCTACGCTAATTCCAGATGTATTTAGGATAGTAAAAAATACTGAGACTATTGGTTTACAAGATATAGCAATACATTGTGATCTAGAGTCCCAGCTTAATCCGATGTTGATGATGGATGAGTTATATAAAAAAGTACTCCGAACGGGTGTACTTGTTAATTATGGAGCGGCAGTAAAGCAAATTATTCCTGAAACTGGGACTATGGTTGTTGAGGATGGTGCTGAGATTAGTCCTAAGCAACTTATCGTTTGTACTAATGGAATGGCAATGGACTTATTGGATATAGAAGACTTACGTGCAGTACGCAATCAGGTTCTCATGACTAAGCCATTGTGTTCTTTACCGCTCAGCGGAAATTACCATGTAGATCGGGGATATATTTATTTTAGGACCTACGGAAATCGATTATTGATCGGTGGAGCTCGTAATATAGATACGGATACGGAGACCTGTTCTACATTCGGTGACAACCAGAAAATAATTACTTTTTTAAAAGCATTTGTAAAAGATCATTTATATCAGGCAGATGATCTAGAGTATGATACGCAGTGGAGTGGCATACTCGGGGTAGGATCTAGCAAACAACCGATTATTAGAGCTATATCTGATTACACAACGATCGCAGTCAGATTAGGTGGTATGGGAGTTGCAATAGGAACTGGAGTAGGGAATAAAGTAGCCGAAATGATAACTGCTTAAAGAATAAATCGTTTTACTTTCGATATCTATAATAATTAATTGAAACAACTATTAACCATACTGTTTTTTACTCTGTTCTTTTTCTTATCCTATGGACAAGAAGAAGACACCCTATTCCAGAGTAAAATATATGTGGAAAACGCTAATAGTTCGGTTCAGGATTTAAGTGGAGCGGATCTAGTCCGATATCTAAATGGCGATGTTAGGATGTACAAGGACAGTGTTTTTATGTTTTGTGATTCTGCCAGGATGATCGGTAATAAAGTAACAGCTTTAGGTAATGTGGTATTTGTACAGGCAGATACGGTAAAGATGTTTTGTGATTCTCTCGTATATTTTTCTGATATCGAGAAGGTTTATTTATACAAGGACGTAACCTTAGAGAATGGGGATCAGCAGTTGTATACGCAGTCGATGATCTATGATGTGTCTAATAAGATCGGGACTTTTCAGGATACGGCGATATTAAAAAAAGACTTGAGCTTGTTGCAGAGTAAGAAAGGACGTTACGATGTAAATAATAAAATATCTACATTCTACGAAGATGTGATCGTCACGAAAGAAGATATGTCTTTACGTACAGACTCACTTAAATATCTTACCGAGGAAAATAAAACTATTTTTATCGCTCCTACGAGAATCGTCGAAAACGAACGTAAAATTTATTGCGAAGCGGGCTTTTATAATTTAGATTCTGGTGAGGCGGAGTTTAGCGGAAATCCACAACTTTTAGAATTAGAGAAAAATGCTACTGCCAGTAAAATTTTATACTCTCAGAACGATTCTACATTAACTCTTATTGATAATGCACGATTTATCGATGGGGAGAAAATAGCCATCGGGGATACAATTATCCACAATAATAAAATTAAAGAAACCCAGCTGATAGGTCAGGCTCAGTTTATCGACGGTGATAAAATCACTAAAGGAGAAAAGATAATTTATAACGAAAAAACCGAGTCAGTACAGTTAGATGGACAAGCAACATATAGAGAGGGTAGTACTGTTTTAGATGCAGATCGTTTGATTTTTGATGACCTTACCGGTAGGGGACAAGGATCCGGAAACGTAATCTGGAAGGATACTTCATCTAATATTACCATGATAGCAGATCAGCTAAGGATGGATAAAAATGACGAAAGTCTTTTCTCTTATGGAGAAGAGCAACGTCCATATGTTATAAATATGTTAGATGGAGATTCTTTATATCTAGCAGGAGACACATTACAGAGCTTTCAGGAGATAGTAACAGATACCTTAGGTGTAAGTGATACTTCCCGCATATTTACGGCAAGAGGCGGAGTGGATATCCTCAAAACTGATTTTAAGGCTATATGTGATTCGCTAAGTTTTAATGAGAGAGACTCTATTTTTAAATTATATAAAAATCCTATTGTCTGGTCTGATACGACACAGTTTAGCGGAGATACCATTTTTATGTATTTAAAAAATAAAAAAGTTGACCATCTAGAGATCCGTAAAAATGCCTTTATCGTCAGTCGACTAGAAGCGGAGACTTATGATCAAATAAAGGGACGATACGTAGATGCTAGATTTGTGGACGGAGAGATCGCAGAGATGGATGTCGTAGGTAATGCTGAGTCTTTATATTACATGCGAGATGATGAGGAGAAGTATATCGGTGTTAATAAAACGCTGTGTAGTAAAATGACATTTTACTTTGAAGAAAAAGAGCTGATGGACATTAAGTTTTATAGTAAACCAGAATCGGTTTTGACTCCGATCCAAAAGATTAATCCCATTACACAAAGATTAGAGTTATTTAATTGGCAAATAGATAAGGCTCCTATAAATTTGCTTTCAATAATTGCAATGGACAAATGAGTAAATTAGTTTATTTTCTTTTTTTATTGACACTATCGCTAGTATCGATCGCTCAGGATAATGATACTCAGGATTTAAAAAAGGCTATTGCTGATTATAATAGTGAGGATTACAAGTCTGCAATTATCACTTTCCAGAATTTAGAGAAAAAGGGATACGCTTCTGATGAGTTATACTTTAATCTAGCTTCTGCATTTTTTAAGAATGATCGATTGGCGGAAGCCGTTCTGTATTACGAAAAAGCCTTAAAGCTTAATCCCCGTCATCGGGAATCTAAAACTAATTTAGAAATAGTAAATAATTTGCGTAACTCAGAGATATCGCAGATCCCTGATTTTTTCTTATTACAGTGGTGGAGGAGTTTTTATAATATTTGTTCGTCCACCTTATGGCTTATGTTAAGTAGCTGCTTACTTCTAGCTGCTCTTTATTTTTTTTATAGAAGACTTTTGGTATCCAAAGGCTTAAAAAGTACTCTGTTTTGTTTTGGCTTTTTTCTATTGTCGATTATCTTTTTACTTGCATCGAGAAGTAGTTATAGAGATGCTTTTAAAACTCAGTATCTTGTAAATATTGAAGCCTCATCTTTACATAGCGGCCCTAATGAAAAAAGTAAAACTCTTTTAGAAATATCTGCTGGAGAGAAACTGCAAATCAAAGATCAAATAGAGGATTGGTATCAAGTGTTATTAATTAATAAAGAAGAAGGCTGGATTCATAGTAATGTTGTAAAAGGAATATAGTCTTTAGATTTTTTGAATTGGAGAGGGGATGCTTTACTTAAAGTTATTCTAAGCCTCGATCTTCGATTATCTGGTTATTAGTTAGTAGAATCAATTAACAAATAATTAATCTTCCCAAACTATCGCATATAACTTCTGCGCTTTTAAACAACTATATTTAAATTAAAAAAGCCCTTCCGCATAAACGAAAGGGCTTCTATTTCTAAGGATAAGAAATCGTTAAGTAAATATTACTTAACGATTCTTACTTCGATTCTTCTATTTTCCGCTCTTCCTTCAGCAGTACCGTTATCAGCTACTGGATTATCAGCTCCAAAACCTTTAGCAGAAAGTCTTCCACCGTCGATTCCTTTACCCATTAATCTTGCTTTAACTGATTCTGCTCTAGCCATAGATAATTCTACATTTTTAGTAGCATCACCAGTATTGTCTGTGTAACCTTCGATCATCACTTTTACACCTGGGTAAGCTTTTAAAATTTGACTTAGGTTATCTACTTCTACAGCAGAATCTTTGTCGATAGCAGCAGATCCTGAAGCGAAGTTTAGATTATTAAATCTAAATACGCCATCTCCTTTAAAACCACCATCGATAAATTTCATCATTTGGTCTCCGGCAGATCCTGCTGTCCATTTGATACCATCTAAAGCTGATTTTGCAGCTTCATCGATTTTCCCAAAAGCAGCTCCAGCCATGTCAGCAGCATCTCCTGCTAATTCCTTAGCACCGTCAGCTACGTCACCGGCAGCATCGCCTACAGCGTTTACACCATCTGTCGCAGTATCGCTTACTTTTGTCGCTGCACTATCTAGTGCAGGGATTCCAGTAGATCCACCACACTGAGTAATATATAATCCTAGTGCTCCTAATAATAAAATCACAGGCAATAACCATCTAAGGATACTTCCTCCTGCTTTAGCAGCACCACCTGCTACATCTCCTACGGCACCTACACCTTTACCAGCTAAGTCTCCTACGGCACCTACACCTTTACCCGCTAGATCACCAGCACCACCTATTACTTTTTTACCGGCATCGATACCTCTTCCCGCAACGTCACCTACTTTCCCTGCAGCACCACCTACCATATTACCAGCAGCTCCTACTACATTTCCAGCAGCGCCTGTTACCCCACCTAGAGCACCAGATAACATCTCCATAGGATTCCATCCTGCAGGAGTTGCGGCTTTTACATGTTCTTTTTGTCCGCTAAGCATATCCATAAGACCGCTTACGCCTAGACCATTTTTTCTTACATATCTTCCCACCATTCCTAATAAATAAGGAGCAGCCATTTTTAATAATGAAGAAGAAGTGCTTCCTTTAAGACCAGAAGCTTTAGATACCATATCTACGATACCACCTACTTTATCTCCTAAAAGCATAGAAAGAATTCCACCTCCTGAGTTCATTAAACCACTGACAGCGTCAGATCCACCACCAAATAAGCCTCCGATGTTATCTAATACACCACCATCGTGATCTTTTAAAACATTTAATAACCCAGTAGCACCTTCTTCAGATCCTCCTTTGTTAATAAGACCTCCCAGTAGAGTAGGGAAGATTCCCGATCCTAAAGCTTTAGTGATATCAGATTCTGATTCTCCTAAAAAGCCAGCAGCTCCTTTAGCTAGCGAACCAGTAACCTGATCTTTTAGCATATCAAGTAAATTAATAGACATGATTTTTTTGAATTTTTGTGTTTAAGAAATTTTTTAAAGTTGGAATGTCGAACTATTTCGTCTTTGTTTTGGACGCAAAAGTACAATATTACATATTAATAGATGTTAAAATATGTATTCTACCCCTATACATATAGACCTTTTTTAAACATATAAATATTTCTATTCGTTCCTAAAGCAGTTGTTTTTTTGATTTTTAATGTAATTTAAATTTGTCCAAAGACAAAAAAAGAATGAACCCAGAGGAAGGAAAACTATTCTTAAAGAAAATTACTAGAATCGATCAGTCTACAGAATCTAATACAAAAAATTCTCAGCTCTATTTTTTCTTTAATGTCCTCATGGAAGAGTGGACTAATTTCGAAAAGCTAGAATTTAAAACCTTATTTTCTCGTATCGCTTTTGCTGGAATAAAATATAAAATTCACCCTCGTATACTTTTCCATTTGCATGAATATAGAAGGCTTAATGAGGCAAAGAAAAAACTGACAGAAATACAATATCTAAATGGGTTAAAATCAATAGTACTTACCGTTAGATCTATTTATGATCTAGAGTCTGATGGATTCCTACCCAGCTTATCAGTCGATGATCTTCCTTACTCTGCTCGTAAAATAGCTCAATTTAAAAGATATATAAAAGGAGTAATGACCAGTATCGATATTCATAGCTCTACGTTTATGTATATCGCGGAGGACTCAGGAGAGGTAGAGAATAAAGTTTTTTATAATCTATCGGATAAGAACGAAATCTTTACTTCGACCATAAATAAAATAGAAAAGTACTTTCCCTTACCGGTCCATGTAAATCTTATAGATGTAGAGGAAGATCAGCAAGGAAATTTTATTCCATCTGCTATTGTTATCGAACCTAATTACCTGATAGATGTGACGGCTATAGCCGAAATTTATAAGCCCGGAGGAAGTAGATCTCTACTTTATTTACTAAAGAAGTTTATACCAGTTACCGTTAGTAAAGGATTACTAGTCGGTAATATTTCTAATTACCTTCTGGACGAATTGATAAGTAATCCTACATTGGACGTAAAGTCCAAACTTCTAGAGATTTTTAAAATGCATTCTCTGAGTTTTGCAAATCGGGATGATCGTTTTGTGCAAGAGGTGGTAAAAGATATTTATAAACATGCTCGTAATTTAAGAGCGACTATCGTTAATGATTTTCCTCTTTATAATTTAGATCTTGAGAATCTACATTTAGAGCCTAGTTTTTACGATACAGTAAATGGTCTACAAGGAAGACTAGATATACTTAATCAAAACGAAGACTCTAATAATGCAGATATTGTCGAATTAAAAAGTGGTAAAATATTCCGACCTAATGTTTATGGATTAAATAACAATCATTACACGCAGACTTTACTTTATGACTTGATTATACAAACCGTTTTTGATCGAAGATATAAAGCGGCAAACTATATTTTATACTCTCAAGACTCAGAAAAAACATTACGATTTGCACCAGCTGTAAGGTCACAGCAGATAGAAGCTTTGGCTACTAGAAACCAGATCTTACTTTTAGAAAAATCTCTAGAAAAAGTGCAAGAGAGGTCAGATGATATCTTAGCTCTCATACGCCCAGAAAATTTTCCTAAGGCTGCGGGTTTTGTAAAAGATAATATAAAGTCTTTTTCTGATACCTATGGTCGGCAGGACACGCTTTCTAAATTGTATTTTAACTTGCAAGTTTCTTTTATCGCCAGAGAACATCATCTTGCAAAGGTAGGCCGTCATGGTGTAAATGCGGATAACGGACTTGCATCTTTATGGCTAGATAATTTTGAGCAAAAAGAACAACGATTTTCTATTCTTAAAAATTTAAAGATAACAGAAAACTTAAGCCATGAGGATAGTCCTCAGCTTTTGCTTGTAAAAACAAAATCGACTAATCCACTGGCAAATTTTAGAGTAGGAGATATCGGAGTATTATATCCTATTTTGGACGACATAGGAGATCCTTTAAAAAATCAAGTTTTTAAATGTACCATCGTATCACTCTCAGAAAAAGAGGTAATGATCCGACTGCGTAGCAAACAGACCAATCAGAAATTATTTAAAACAAATACCTTCTGGAATATAGAACCTGATCATCTCGATAGCAGTTTTAACGGTATGTATAGGGGACTGTACTCTTTTATCGGATCTGATAAAAAATGGAAAGACCTTTGGTTAGGTAAAACTCCTCCGAGACAGTCTGTGTCATTAGAACTTGCTCATAAAGAATCTCTAACATCAGAACAAAACCAAGTTTTAAAAGAGATGCTTTCGTGTAAAGATTATTATTTGCTTTGGGGACCGCCGGGAACTGGAAAAACCAGTAGGATGCTCAAACACTATGTAGAAGAAAAGTATAAAAATACTGATGAGGTTTTATTATTGCTAGCTTATACAAATCGTGCAGTTGATGAGATCTGTAGTGCAATTGAATCAATCGGAGATGATGTAAAAGAGAATTACTTACGCATCGGATCAAGGTATGCATCTGGAGAATCATACAGAGGTAATTTATTACAAAATGCCATAGCAGATATAGATACACGCAAAGCGTTAAAAGCATTTATACAATCTAAGCGGATCATCGTATCGACCTTGTCGTCCATTGTAGGAAAAGCAGAGTTGTTTGATTTACTAAATATAGAAACTGTGGTTATCGACGAAGCTTCACAGATTTTAGATCCATTACTAGCCGGATTCTTGTCACGATTTAAAAGATTTATTTTGATCGGAGATCATAAGCAATTACCTGCAGTGGTAACTCAGGAACCTAAGTTTACAAAAGTAAATAACACATCACTAAATGACGTAGGTATAGAGGATTTACGGAGCTCTAGTTTTGAAAGATTATACTTACTCGCTCAACATAAAAACTGGGACTGGGCCTATGGGGCTCTCAGTTTTCAAGGCAGGATGCATCCTGATCTTATGGCATTTCCCAATGACCAGTTCTATAGAGGGAACCTAAAATACCTGGACACTATCGATAGAATGCATGATGAGTGGAATTATAAATTTGCTGATTCAGAGTTGTCTTCATTGCTTGCTACCACTAGAAAAGTATTTATTTCCGCGGAGGCAGATGATGATTTAAATGTAAAGACTAATATCCATGAGGCATATAAAGTGGTAAAAGTGATACAAGAGATTTTAGAAATTTACAAGTTAAACAATAAGAAAGTCCAACGTAATAGTATAGGTGTCATTACACCATACCGAGCTCAGATCGCTCAGATAAAAAAGCTCATGATGGAGACAGATCTACCTACAGATGATATCACGGTAGATACAGTAGAACGATATCAGGGTGGTGCTCGTGATATAATTATTTTATCATTTTGTGTAAACAAAACGCATCAACTAAAATCTCTAGTCTCGCTATCTAAGGAAGGAGTAGATCGTAAGTTAAATGTTGCACTGACCAGAGCAAAAGAACAAATCGTGTTAATCGGAAATAAAGAATTACTGGAGGAAAATCCAGTGTATAAAGAACTGATTTATACTTATCATTCTATTTAAAAGAGGAGATTCTTTCTTAGGATTTTAAACTTAATCTTTTAGAATTATAATATTAATTAAACTTTTAATGATTATCATTTTATTTAATTCCCAGTATCTTATGAGTCTGTAAACTCATCTTCCATTTAGGATGTAGGAGACAGTATTCCTGCACTTTAAAGATGTTTTCTTCTTGTTCTACAGAGTCCATCGGCTGTAAGTAGTAATGCAGATAATCTAGTGATTCGAAATCTAATGGATCTATTCCCTTTTGAGGAAAAACTATTTTTATTTCATGCCCTTTTGAGACCACGATTTCTGTATGGGCTTTAGGAGACATACAGATCCAGTCGATATGATCGGGTAAGGCAACGGTCCCGTTAGTTTCTATAGCGATCTCGATATCTTTCTGATGTAGATAATCTACGAGTTCCTGGTCCAGTTGTAGAGCAGGCTCTCCTCCTGTACAGACGATAAATATTTTATCCGAGTCTATGGGCCATAGCTCTTTTATTTTAGCGGATAAGGACTCCTTTGTATATTTTCCACCTTCTACTCCATCTGTTCCCCAGAAATCTGTATCACAAAACTGACAAATCGCTTTATGCCGATCTTCCTCTCTACCTGTCCAGAGATTACATCCACTAAAACGTACAAAGACAGCAGGCCTTCCTGTGTGGAATCCCTCCCCCTGTATGGTATAGTATATCTCCTTTATAGCGTACATTAAAAAGATCTTTTACGGCTATCGCATTTGATAATAATTCTAAAACATATTTGCTTTAGCCAGTCGTTATCAGCCCGCAAAGATAGTCTATACTTTTAAAGTGTGTATCTTATTGGCTTTTGATCGCTGTAGCCTCTATTTCTACAACCAGTGTCGGATCGATCAAAGCGGAGACTTCTACCATAGTGGCTGCAGGTTTAATATCTTTAAAAAATTCTCCATGAGCTTTTCCTATTAATTCCCAGTCCTTAATGTTAGTGACATATATGCGTGTTCGTATTACATCTTCTAGACTGCTTCCGAGATCTGTAAGTATTTTTTTAAATATAGATAAGACACACTGCGTCTGTTTATAAGCATCGTTAGGGAATTTTATTTCTCCATTTATGGTGGCTGTAGTTCCAGCGATTTCGATTTGATTATTTATCATGACCGCTCTAGAGTATCCTACGATATCTTCCCACTGAGCTCCAGAAGAAATATTTTTTCTCACTTACCTTCCTTATTTAGTTGGACGATCAGAGTTTCTAAAACTCTATAAGTATCCATTTCCCCATGGAAAGATTCTTCTGGAAATACCCATCTGATTAGTCCGTAATCATCGATAATAAACATACGCGGATAACCCATGTCACCTCCATATGGTCCTTCTGCAAGGGTACGACTGTTAGGAATAATAGGGAAGTTTACGGGAGTGGTTTGACTAAAGTCAAAGTTAGATTTCTTATCGTTATCAGATAGAGATAAAACAGTGGTCGTTAGCTGGTATTTTTCTTGGATCATATTTAGAGCATTGATCTGTTCTACACTTTTAGGAGTATCTAGGTTCCAGAAAAATAAGATTACATTCTTGCCTTTCATGGCCATTAAATTTTGCTCGTTTCCATTCATATCTGTAGCCATAAATGGAATAGAGGGAAATCCTTCATAAGATCGTACCAGATCTTTTACAGAGGGAGATCTGTTTTCTAGTTCGACTAAGAAATGATCTTGTGCTTGTGTAGAGAGACTTAGGAGAAATAAAAATAACAGCGAAATAATATTTTTCATCTTTAAAGGTTTATGCGAGTTATTATGCGATCAGAGTTTATTATCCCTGACTTCTAATAATTTTTCAAATATATGGCTAGTTCATGTAAACTTGCGAGTTCTAAATCTACCATTTCTGATTGGTCGATAGAGATCTGCTGAGTCCTTCTATTGACTAACACGTTTTTCATTCCTAAATTGTAACCAAAACCCATATCAGAAATGGCATCACCTACCATTACAGACTTTTTAAAATCGATATCAGGAAAATCTTCCGCGGCTTGGAATGCCATCCCAGGATTAGGTTTACGGCACATCGGGTCTTCGATTGCAAGATGAGGACAGTAATAAATCTGATCTATAAAACCACCTGCACTTATAATCTCATCTATCATGCGACTATGTATTTTATCTAGATCTTCGGATGTCATCAGTTCTTTACCGATACCTTGCTGATTAGTCACGATGATCAACTTATTAAATATCTGACTAAAATAAGTGATTGCTTCCAGAGCATAAGGTAAGAACTCAAACTGCGACCAACTCTTTACATAGTCTCCAGGAATACGTTTGTTTATAGTATCATCACGATCCATAAATAAAGTCCAGGTCCCTTCTTCTTTTATTTGTTCAAATGGTATCATTTACGGGAATAATATTTCTTCTACTTTCTGACAGATAATATGACCGATCAGTATGTGAGCTTCCTGTATCCGCGGCGTATCTGTTGCATTGATTTCTAGACAGTAATCACACAGTTGATTCATCTCACCTTTAGACGCTCCCGTAAGACCGATAGTTACGATTTCCAGTTCCTTTGCTTGTTTTAAGGCCTCGATAATATTTATAGAATTTCCAGAGGTCGATAAAGCGATCAGTATGTCACCTTTTTTTCCTTTGGCTTTTAAGGCTCTACTATAGATATGTTGGAAGCCTAGGTCATTACCGACGGCAGTAATATAGGAGCTATTTACATGTAAGGCTTCGGCATCGATAGGATCACGATGCTTATAAAATTTACCTGATAGTTCTGCAGCAATATGCTGAGCATCTGCAGCACTTCCTCCATTTCCACATAACATGATTTTTCCACCAGCCCGCAGTGATTTTATAATAGCCTCTATACCATTCGCGATAAGCGACTCTATCTGTACTATTCCCTCCACGGTTTTTATATGATCGGCTATAATATCTTTCATACCTTAAATGTAAGGCGATTTGTGCAGTGGTTAAAACAGAAACCGTCATTAGCTTGTAAGTATATAATAACTGATAAGTAAAATAGTTATGATGTTGTAATATTACGGTACACATGGAATTATCGTATACTAAAATTCTATATTTGTAAAGTTTAAAAAAAGTCTAATGGCATTTCATTTAGTTTCTGGAGGTTGCGGTTTTGTAGGAAAAAATATGGTCCGTAGGTTATATAATACGACCGATGATAAAATTTTATTTGTAGATAATCTTATGGTCGGTAAACATCCGACGACCTGGTTAGATGCTCCTAAAGTAGCTCAGTATAAAGATCTAGAAATTTATGGCGAAGACCGACGACTCTTTTTTTTAAAAGATGACTTTAGATTTCTCGTTCGTAAAATGACTGATGATCCTGACTATCTTAAAAACCACTATGGTCTCGATGTGGAGCAGTTTCACGATGTCTATCATTTTGCAGCGATTGTAGGAGGGCGTGCCATGATCGATGGAGATCCGATGGTGGTAGCTTTAGATTTATCGATAGATGCGGAGTTCTTTTACTGGGTATGTAAGCATAAACCTGTGAGGACTTTGTATCCTAGTTCGAGTGCTGCTTATCCTATAAACTTGCAGACAGAGTCAGGTGCCATCGCTTTAAAAGAATCAGACATCGATTTTAATAATATGGGACAGCCCGATATGACCTATGGTTGGTCTAAGCTTACAGGTGAGTTTCTTGCAAAGATAGCGGCTAAGCACTATGGCGTTTCTGTTACCTGTATCAGACCGTTTTCTGGATATGGAGAGGAACAAGATCTGACGTATCCGATACCTGCGATTGCGATGAGGGTTGCTAAAAAAGAATCTCCGATGGAAGTGTGGGGTACTGGTAAGCAAGGTCGAGATTTTGTGCATATAGATGATGTGATCGATTGCATACATGTTGCAATGGATAAAATCTCTGATGGTACAGCCATAAATATAGGAATGGGAAGGCTCACAAGTTTTCTAGAAATTATAGATGTGCTGACGGATATTGCTGGCTATAAACCGCCCATAAAACAGTTACTCGATAAACCTGTCGGTGTACATTCTAGGTATTGCGATATGACTTACGTCAATGAAGAATTAGGATGGAAAGCAAAAATTACGATGGAAGAAGGAATGAGGCGTATGTATAATGCACAACTTGCAAAACTAGAAAAAGAGAGCTAGTCCTTATGAAAGTTATTTGTTTTGGTCCGGGGCCTAAGTTTAAAGGAGGTATTTCTAATTATAACACAGCACTTGCCAAAGCTCTAGACCAAGTAGATAATGTAGACGTAGATATCGTTTCGTGGACTAATCAGTATCCCGCTATTATTCCCCGAGAGTTTGTGGATAAAACCAGCAAAAATGATTTTCTCGAAGGAACTGATATAGCAGTCCATTACCTACTTAATTATAATAATCCACTGAGCTGGAGGGAGACGTACAACTTTATCATTGGCTTAAAGCCAAATAAAATAATAATTCAGTGGGCCATTGCTATCCAGGGAATTCCATTAGGATACTTGGCAAAAAAATTATCTAAACACCCGGATATAGAGGTCATTTTTGATCTGCATTTTGTGATACAGAAGGAAGGTAGTTCTCTGGATAATAGACTTACTAAAAGAGCCATAAAGCATGCAGATACTTATATTACCCATGCTTATAAAACTGTCGACGAACTAAAAGAATTATTACCTGATATAAAAGCGGAGGTAAATGAAGATGGTAAAAGAGCAGTTGGTAAAAAAACGATTATTAAATTATTTCATCCGATCTACAGTTTATTTAAAGAGGATAAAGGATTTGATAAAGAAGCCTTTAAAGCGGAGCATGGTCTGGAGAAGAATGTATTTCTGTTTTTTGGGTTTATTCGTAAATATAAGGGACTACATCATGCGATTAGAGCTTTTAAATTAGTAGCAGATCAGCGGGATGATGTGAGTCTTATGATCTGTGGAGAGTCGTTTTGGAAAACACTAGATCAGTCAAAATGGTCGACTAAGATTAAGACTTTTATGTTTTCGATTGCAAAAACGATATTCCTAAAAAAATCAGATGACGAAGGTGATTATCGCCCTTTACGATTAGTAAAAGAATTAAATCTAGAGGATAGGGTGTTTATAGATAATCAGTTTATCGCAAATGAGAACGTTCCTAAATATTTTCAGACCTCCGATGCTGTTGTTCTTTTTTATGAGTATGCTACGCCATCAGGAATAGAATCTTTATCATATAATTTTAAGAAACCACTGATTGCTACAGCAGTAGGCCATTTTCCCGAAACGATCGACGATGGTTTTAATGGTTATTTGGCTAAAGCCAATGATATACAATCCATGGCAGCTCAAATGATTAAATATTTAGAGCATCCTTTAGATCCTCAAAATGTAGAAGAAAAAACAAAACACCTGAGCTGGGAAAATTACGCGATCGCTATTCTTAATCAAAAGTAAACTAGTCTACATTCAAAAGAGACTTTTAAAACCTAGTGCAATCGCAAGAGCTGAGATTGAGTAAATTAAGCTTTTCTATGGCTGCTTTACCCTTTTCTGATAGTTCTACAAAAAATCTATGTTCGTACGGACAAGTATCACATGCCTCGCAAGTAAAAGGATGGAAATTCATATCTACCATAACTCGCGTTACTTGTAATCCTTTAGATCTGAGATAAGATTTCATCCGAGTTGCTTTTTTCTGAGCATCTAGATCTAGACCAAAATTATCAGCCCAAGCATCAGTCATGCACTGTCTTTGATCAAACTGATAACATTCTTTGTACTCAGTGGTTACATTGGTATCTTTATCATTTATGGATGGTATATTTTGCTCGGAAGCAAAAGATGATTTGTTACATCCGATACAGGTACATAAGATCAAGAGGGTAAAAAGAATATTGTTTTTCATAGCACTTTAACTTTAAATCATTAAATAGTAAACATTGCAAATCACATTTTTAGGAACGGCAACATCTCAAGGTATCCCTGTAATCGGATGCGAGTGTAATGTATGTTTATCTGATAACCCTAAAGATAAGCGTTTGCGGACATCAGTTCTTATAAGCCGAAATGATAAAAAATACGTGATCGATGTAGGCCCTGATTTTAGGCAACAGATGCTCACTACGGGTACACAAGATTTAGATGCAGTCTTACTTACACATGAGCATAATGATCATGTAATCGGTTTAGATGATTTGAGACCTTTTATTTTTAAGAACAAGGAAAAAATGGCTATTTATGGTTTACCTAGAGTTCTCGATGAGATAAAAGAACGCTTCAGTTATGCATTTAAACCACAAGCGTATCCCGGTGCTCCATCTTTTGATTTAAGGCCTATCGATGAGTCAGCCGATGTAATTATCGACGATTTACCTATTACACCTATTCGAATAGAACATGGTCGTCTTCCTATTTTGGGATTTAGAATTAATGATTTTGCTTATTTAACCGATATGAAGTCCATAAATCAGAAAGAGAAGAGCAAATTGGGGAATTTAGAAATACTGGTTATTGATTCATTGAGAAAAGAAACTCATCATTCTCACTTATCTTTGGAAGAATCTTTAGATCTTATTAGAGAATTAGAACCAAAGCAAGCTTTTCTAATCCATCTCAGTCATCTTATGGGAAGACATGATGACCTAGAGAAAGAACTACCCGAGGGTGTTTCTATTGCTTATGATGGGATGGTGCTAGAAATCTAATACCTGTAGATTGCATCTTTGTGAGGATTAATCTACATTACGTTGAGATTTTAGATATCATTTAGTAAATTTAGGAAACAACCTTAATTTGTTTAAAAATAAAATAGTCTTCTTGCTGTTTTTGCTGATTCCTTGCATGCCGTATCTGGTAATCTCCCAGCAAGGTCCACAGAATTCGTTGTACATGTTGGATAAATATCATTTTAATCCAGCTTATGCAGGAATGGACTATTCCTTGAGTATGAATGCTGTGATACGCAGCCAGTGGTCTGGTTTAGATGGAAATCCTAAATCGCAAAATATAAATGCTCATCTACCATTTTACAAATGGAACGGAAGCATAGGAGTACAGCTGTATAATGAATCTCTTGGAGCATTTAGAAATACGGGTATGGCGGCTTCTTATGGTTATGTTGTAGATAATTCCTCTGGTTTATATTCCGCGGCACTAAGAGTCGGCTTTAATCAAAAGAGTATTCAAGGAGATGAGATCATCACTCCTGGTGGGAATTACGAAGGGAACATATCAGAACATAATGATCCTATACTAAGCAATGGTATAGCACTGGGTAATCATTTTAGTTGGTCCTTAGGGTTTTACACAAAAAATAGAATATTAGAAGGAGGGGTAGTTTTTTACCAATATCCAGAAATACGAATAAGTATAGGAGATACAAATCATACGCTCAATGGAGAAATGATAACTATGCTTCAAAAAAAGTTTAAAATACTGGAGATGCTAGAAATACAGCCGTCTTTATTAATAAAGACAGATTTTGTAGAGTGGCAAGGAGAGATTTCAGTGCTAGCAAAATATAATGGCAATGTTTTTGGAGGATTAGGCTTTAGAGGATTTGGTCCTAATTCATTCGATGCTTTAGTATTTTTAGCTGGAATGAAGTTAAACCCTAACTACACTATCTCTTATAGCTATGATCTAGGTTTATCTGATTTAAGGTTTTCTACAGAGGGGACCCACGAGATACACCTAAATTATAATTTAAATAAATTGATAGGGGTTGGTCTAAATCCTAAGGTCATATATACTCCTCGATATCTCTAAATAAAGATTTAGTGAGAAATTTAGTTTCGTGTAAAATATTAATTAAGAACTAACGTTTTGTTTAGGCTAAGGAATAGAATAAACAAAGCTGTTTTTTTAAATTAAGCTAGTTTTTTTGTTTGTTTTGTAAACAAAATTATCTTTACACACTTCTGAGAAAAAGATAATTCTGAATAAGGTCAAATTGCGGTTTTAAATGAAAAAAATAACAACATCTCTTGCAGCTATTATAGCTATCGTTTTTATTACCTCTTGTGGAGGTGGCGGTGAATCTGGACAACTTACAGGTGTCATAGAAAGACCGGCATGGAACGGAATCAATCCTTACGGAATGGTTTACGTACCATCAGGAACATTACACATCGGTCAGTCAGATCAAGATGTTTTCCAAACATATCTTCAAAGACCAAAGGCAATCTCTATCCACGGATTTTACATGGATGATACCGAGATAACTAATAATGAGTATAGACAATTTACGCATTACGTTAGAGATTCTATCGCTCATACTTTAATGGGAGATTTAATCGAAGATGACTTTGGTAATGAGAAATTAGATTGGGAGTATGAGTTAGATTATTCTGACGAGACGCTTGATGAGATGTACTACGAGGGAGACGAAGCATTTAGCGGTAAAAGAGAATTCGACACTAGAGAATATAACTATGTATACCAGGAAGTAGACTGGAGAAAAGCAGCCTCTAGAGTAGGTCACTCAAGAGCATCTTTATTAGAAAAAACAGAAATTAATATATTCCCTGACACACTTTGTTGGATTAGAGATTATACTTACTCATATAATGAGCCGATGGCAAGAAATTACTTCTGGCACCCGGCTTATGATGATTATCCAGTAGTAGGTGTTAGTTGGAAACAAGCTAAAGCATTTAATCACTGGAGATCAAAACTTTGGGATGATTTTAGAGCTGAAGAAGAGCCTAATACAGAGGCATTCCGTTTACCTACAGAGGCAGAATGGGAATATGCAGCCAGAGGAGGTAGAGATCACGCTCCATATCCTTGGGGAGGATACTACGTAAGAAATGCAAAGGGTTGTTTACTTGCTAACTTTAAACCAGGAAGAGGAAATTACCCAGAAGATGGTGGTTTTTATACAGTAAAGGCTGACGCTTATTTCCCTAATGACTATGGTTTATATTGTATGTCAGGAAATGTATCTGAATGGACAGAAAATTCTTTTGTGGAAAATGCATATCAGCATGAGCATGACTTAAACTCGATGGTTTTCTTTAATGCAGAAGAAAATGATCCTGATGTTTATAAAAGAAAAGTAATAAGAGGGGGATCTTGGAAAGATATTTCTTACTTCCTACAAACAGGAACAAGACATTGGGAATTCCAGGATACAACTAAATCTTATATTGGTTTCAGATCGGCCCTAACATTCTTAGGAAGATCTATTAACGATTTTTAAAATTTGTATCATATATAAGCTACCATAACTCAGAATGATGATTGTCATTCTCTGGGACTGGCTTATACATTATAAAATGTAATTAATTTCTAATTAACTAACCAAAAATTCTAAAATAATTAGCGATGAGTATTCTTAAATCAAAGGGGTTTAAATATTTTAAAAACTTAATTATCGGTGTAGGAGCTGCAGCGGTAATGGCAGGAGCACTGTACAAAATCCAATCTTGGGAAATGCCTGTTATAGGTGGAATGAAGATTGATCTTTTAACATTAGGTCTAATAACAGAGGCACTGATTTTTCTTTTCTTAGGATTAATCGGACCTGATAAAGATTATTACTGGGATAAATTATATCCAGGATTAGATAGTTATTCTTCTAATATATCTCCTTTGACAGCAGGTCCTACAGGAGCAGCAGCTGGAAGATCGCTAGACGCAGAAACTGTAGAGTCTAATTTAGGAGGAATGCTTTCTGAGTTACAAGGAATGTCTAAGAGTTTAGGTTCTTTGAAGGCTTTACAAGAAGTAGATTTCTCTGAAACAGGTGATCAAATAAAATCTATGAACAATTTCTACACTCAGATGAACACTGCCATGGAGCAATTATCTAGTACTGTAGAAGATACAAAACTATATGCTGATCAAATGACATCATTAAACAAAAACCTTTCTTCACTTAACAGTGTATATGGAAACGTTTTAGGTGCATTTAGAGGTGGAAATAACGCATAGGCGTTGATATAATTTATTAAATAACCAATCAAAAAAATAAAATATGTCAATTCCTAAGGAACCCCGTCAACTGATGATAAACATCATGTACTTAGTACTGACGGCACTATTGGCACTTAACGTGTCTGCAGAGATTTTTAACGCTTTCAAAATGGTGGATAAAGGTCTTATAAAATCTAATACAGCATTAGATGATAAAAATAACGCCGTACCTCAGTTAATTAGAGATGCTGCAAAAAAGCAAGGATCATTTCAAGTTTATGCGGATAAAATCGATCCTATTCGTGAAAAATCATCAGAAATAGTAACGTATATCGAAGATCTAAAAAATACCATGATTAATGTTCAAGGGTATAAAAAGGATAAAGTTACTGGGGCTATGACGGATGATCTTATTGGTAAAAAAGATAAAGAAATCACCACCCGTATGTTAGTATATGAAGGTAAAGGTGAGGAGTTAAAAGCAAAGCTGGAGCAGTATAGAGTAGACATCTTAGAACTAATAGATGAAGAAGAAAGAGAAGCTTTTACAAAAGAGATCGCAGTACAGATTGATGAAGAAACTTGGAAAGCAAAAGGTAAGAATTCATGGTCAGAAATGAACTTCAAACAAATGCCTCTTCAAGCAGTATTGCCGATTTTTACAAAGTTTATCAATGATGTAAAATCTACCGAAGCGGCTGCTTTGAATAATCTTGCTACTAAAGTAGGAGCAGGTGATACTAAAGTGGTTTTAGATAAGTATACTGTAGTATCTGCCCCAGATAAGTCTTACATCATTAAAGGAGAAAAATACCGTACTGAAGTATTTTTAAGTGCTGGTGCTTCTGCTGATTCTAAAACTGGAATCTCAGTGGCTGTAAATGGAAAAAGTCTTCCTTTAAATAAAGATGGTGTCGGAGTTTATGAGACAACTCCTGGATCTTTAGGAAAAAAATCTTATACAGCTTCTGCTTCTATTAAAAATCCTGTTACAGGAGAGGTAAAAAGTTTTAAGAAAGAATTTTCTTATGAGGTGGGAGAGAGATCAGTCACTGTATCTCCTCTTAAGATGAATGTATTTTACATAGGTGTGGACAACCCAGTAGCAGTTTCTGCAGCAGGTGTTGCTTCTAACGAAATTAAAGTATCTATGACAGGTGCTGGTGGTGGAACCATCAATAAAGCAAGTGGAAATTATAATGTAAAAGTGACTAGACCTACCAAAAAAGGAGAGTTTGCATATATTAACATTTCTGCTCCTGGTCTAACGGAGAAAAGAGAATTTAGAGTTAAACGTATTCCAGATCCAGTTCCGAAATTAGGAAAAGCTAGAGGTGGAGCAATGCCTTCAGGTCAGTTCCAAGCTCAACCGGGTGTATTCCCTGTATTAGAAGGTTTTGATTTTGATGCAAAATGTGGAATTACAGAGTTCGTTGTAGTAAGAGCTCCAAAGAGACAAGATGTACAAATTGTAAGAAATAAAGGTGGTAAATATACTGGTGAAGCAGCAAGTGTAATTAAAAAAGCAAAAGCTGGTGATCGTTATTTCTTTGAAAACATAAAATGTAAATGCCCTGGAGATGCAGCCGCAAGGAACATCGGACAAATGGTATTTAATATTAAATAAACTGATTTTTACTTAGCTCAAAATTTTGACTATGAAATCTATAAAATTTCTTTTTTTACTTGCAGTAGGAATGTTTTTCTGCGCAGGTTTAAATGCTCAAGAAGGTCTTGAGGATAAAACAGAATCCAGCGAACCATCAGAAGATGTGTATATCGATGGTTTATTCAAACCTAGATTAATAGAGGAGAATAAAATTATCGAGTATGAGCCGATAAGAGAAGCTGACATTGCTTGGCAAAAAAGAATTTGGAGAATTATCGATGTTAGAGAAAAGATAAATCTTCCTTTTGCATATCCAGAGAAACCTTTGTTTGATATTTTCAGAACAATGGCGGAGAATGGAGAATTGACTGTTTTTTCTGATGAAGCTTTTAAAGAGCCTCTGTCACAGGAAGATCTTCAAGCAAAGTTAAATCGTATCGATACGTTTACGACATTCGATTATGATACTTATGAGGAGAAAATCCAGATAGCAGAAAGTCCAGTAAATGCGGAAGATATCAAGAGATATAGAGTAAAAGAAATATGGTACTTCGATGAAGAGTCATCTGTAATGAAGGTTAGAATCTTAGGAATCTCTCCTATTAGAGATGTATATGATGATGAGACAGGAGAATTTAAATATCCTGAGCCATTGTTCTGGATTTACTATCCGGAAGCGAGAGAAGGGTTAGCTAGACACCGTGTGTATAATGAGGGTAATACCATCGCACCGATGACCTGGTATGATCTTTTCGAGTCAAGAATGTTTTCTAGTTATATTTTCAAAACTTCTAACGTACTAGATCTACGTCTTACTGATATTTACCAGAATTATGAGACGGCGGGTATAGATATGTTATTAGAGGGAGAGAAAATAAAAGCAGAGCTATTTAATTTTGAACATGATCTCTGGGAATATTAATATTTCCGAAGACTAATTTATATAAAGGCGATTTCATTAATTTGGAATCGCCTTTTTTGTTTTGCATTCGTATAGTAGATATCCTAAGACTAATCCATACTCGAGAAAAGCAACCCATAGATTCTCGCGATAAGGATCATAACTATAATGGATGTAACTCAGCATAATAAGTCCAGTCCAGAGGATTATAAATCTATAAGGGGTAAAAAGGCTTAAGGCTAATGGTAAACATAAATACCACGGATGAACAGTAGTACTTAATAAGTAATAGCTGGAAATACTCATAAAGGAATACAAGAGTAATTGGTTAGTATTATAATGCTGCTGTACTTTCCATAATTTTATGATTAGACCTATAGTAATTATGGCCATTAGGGGACCTATATATCTGATAAGGTTATATCCACTAAGTAAATTTCCTACATATCTTAGTAAATAATATATACCTCCGTTAAATTCAAATTTTCCAAAATATAAATCTATACTCGTTGCAAAATTAGAAAATTCTACTCCTAGAAGTAGAGGAGAGAACAATACGATACAGCCGACTCCAAACGAAAAAAATAGCCGTTTACTATATCCACTAAAAGTCCAGATAAAAGGAAAAAACAAGAGTGGTAGTAATTTTGTAGCGGTTCCTAAAGCAAGGAAAACTCCAGATAAGATGGTTTTTTTCTGTATTGCATAATATATACTAGCGAGTAAAAAAAATAACATTATCCCTTCAAAATGTACATTGCCCATAACCTCTATTAGTATGAGAGGATTTAGAGCATAGAGCAAAAATCGATGAGCTTGTAAGTCTATAAGTCTTAATATTAGGATAAAAAAAAAGAAGCTA
Organism: uncultured Saprospiraceae bacterium; assembly: GCA_938015805.1. Taxonomy (GTDB): domain Bacteria; phylum Bacteroidota; class Bacteroidia; order Chitinophagales; family Saprospiraceae; genus JAHDHU01. The sequence continues at coordinate 33,599 of CALLXF010000013.1, forward strand.
CCGATTTCCGCTCCGAGGATACATAGTTTAATGATCAAAGCAGAACTGGTATAACTGATGTCTCCCCATGAGGAGATCCAGTAAATGACCTGAGAGACTGGTGGATATACCGTATAATACTCTGGTGAATTAAGAAGACCAAATAACTCAGGTGTATTTCCAGCAACACCTACCACTTCGCTAGGTAAAAGACTATAGGGATTATGGAATTGATGTATAAGATTACCATCCCAGATAAATCTATAAATATCGTCTGATAAATTAGGGAAGGAAAACAGTAAACATAACCTGAGAAGAGTGGCTATGACTAACCATTGTGCTATACTGAGATCGTTTTTACACCATTTTATGATACCGAGATAACCTATAAACGCAATACTGTAAAATATGATAATTTGATAAAAATCCTTCTGCTGAGGAACATAAGCTAGAGCAATAATACCGCCACCTAATAGTAGTAAAAAGGCAATAAGCCTCATAGACATATTAAGCGTAGCTTTCCTTTCTACCACTTTCAAAAATTAATTTTTATACTTAGCGTGTTTAACAGAAAAATAAAATATCGTTCCATATCCTACCATTAGCAATGCATGGAAAATAAGAAACATCTTATTATGGTTTACTAAACCAGCGACAATAGCAAATAAAAAATAAAGAGAAAGTAGTCCTTCCATTATGGTGGTCGTACTTAGCTTATTAGATGCATAGAGCGTATTCTTGTAAGTATCCTTTTTCTTTAAAATATTAAACTTAGGAGTTCTAATAAAAGCAGATTTTTTACCTAACCATCCTTGTATAACGGCAATAGAATTGTGCAAAGAAAGTCCCATCGATAAGGATAAGAAAATAGGGAACAAAAAGATAAATTTTGAAACCAATTTTATGGTGCTTTCTTCTTTCCATTCTGACAAGACATTTGCCTGATAGTAAACCATCGACAGTGTTATTAAGCTTATCAGAAAAATTACCAAGAAGTTAGTATTAAATTCTAATGGATTTATTAAAAATAATAAAGGAACACTAAATATACCTAACGTAAAAATAAAAAGGAATACACTACTGGAAAGTAAGTGTACCGTACCATGTATTTTCTGACCAAGAGGAATGGATGATTTCCAGATCGTGGGTAAAATCTTTCTGGCGGTCTCTGCTCCTCCTTTCATCCATCTAAACTGTTGCGATTTTAGCCCGTTCATTTCTGCAGGTAATTCAGCAGGAGCCCCTATATGTTCTAAGAAGTTAATTTTCCATCCTTTTAACTGAGCTCTATAGCTTAAGTCTAGATCCTCTGTAAGCGTATCCGCTTCCCATCCTCCTGCATCAGTTATGGTTTCTTTACGCCATATACCAGCTGTTCCATTAAATTGTAGAAGATAGTTTCCATATTCCCTTCCTTGTTGTTCGACGCTAAAGTGCACATTTAACTGGAATGCTTGTAACTTTGTAAGGATCGAGTAATCTTGGTTTATATGTTCCCAGCGAGTTTGTACAACCCCTACTTTAGGATCTTTAAATTCCTGAATCGTCCTTTTTAGAAAATCTATATTAGGTAAAAAATCTGCATCAAAGATGGCAATAAATTCGCCTCGAGCATTTTTAGTAGCTTCTTTTAAAGCTCCAGCTTTATAACCAGTTCTATCTGTTCTTGTGATCAGTTCTATATTAAAGCCTTTGTTTTTATATTCTGTAACTTTCTTTTCGCTCAATTGTACTGTAGCATCGGTACTATCATCGAGGACTTGTATTTCTAGTTTCTCTTTTGGGTAGTCGAGTCGAGTTATATTATCTAATAACCTCTCAACGACATACATTTCATTAAAAATCGGTAATTGTATTGTTATGTATGGGAGATCTTGATCAAGGATTCCTTCATTTACAAGTTCTCCTTTTCCAAAAATTTGATTTCTCTTATAAACTATTAATAGATGGAACTGCATTAGACAAAAGAATGTCACATAGACTAATGCTATTACATAAATGCCTCCCACAATATATACAGCCGCTCCCATTAAATTAATTTAAAAATAGTCCATAATATTTTATGTCCAGCAAGAATAGTCCCTTTTATAGTACCAGAAACCTTAGATACACCTATTCTTTTACGATAACGTACAGGAACTTCCACACATTTTAAGCCATGCTTTGCTGCTTTTACTTGCATTTCTACTGTCCACCCAAAATCTTTATCTTGCATCCGGAGTGCTAGTAATTGCTGATATTTTATAGCTCTAAAAGGTCCTAAATCAGAGAACTCGTATTTATAAATCAATTTTATCAAAGTTGTTGCTAACCAGTTTCCAAATATCTGTTGAGGCATCATAGATCCTTTTTCAAGGTTTCCTTTAGATCTGGATCCTATAACTAGGTCATGATTATCATTTATTATAGGCTTAACCAGAGATATTAATTCCTCTGGATAATCAGAATAGTCTCCGTCTAGAAATACCACGATGTCCGGAGGTGTTTGATTTTTGGCGATGTATTCCATCCCTTTTAAACAAGCATTCCCATAGCCCTTTAAAGGTTGATCTTGAACATTGGCTCCAGCCAAAATAGAAACCTCTCTCGTACGATCTGTACTCGCGTTATTACATACTAAAATGTCTCTAACTATATCTTTAGGAATATCATTTATTACACTAACAATAGAGTCCTCTTCGTTATAAGCAGGTATAATGACATCGATGATAACATTCTCTAAAGACATGTAGTGTTTTGAAAAATTAGCTTTTCAAAAGTAGTACATTAGCGAAGATTATCGGTGTTATAATAAAGACATTTAAATTGGAAAAATCATTAACTAATTTTTTATCTGCAATATCTACAATAGCTTTCTGTCTAGTATTGGTTTTTATGGTTTCTTGCAGAAATGATAACTACGTTGAAGGTTCAGTTGATTTTAGTTTTTCGGAGGATACATTACGGTTTGATACTGTTTTTACGGAGTTAGGTTCTGCCACTAGATGGGTTAAAATTTTTAATCCTTTATCCGATGCAGTGTTAATAGAATCGATGCAGATGGCAAATGAGAATTCGTTTTTTAGGATGAATATTAACGGAAATTCCTCTAAGGTTATTACTGATGTAGAGATACCAGGAGGAGATAGTATATATGTTTTTATTGAGGTTACTATCGATCCTGACAATCCATTATCTGTTTCTCCATTTATTATAGAAGATGATTTAATAATTAACAGAGAGGGTGATAATCAGCTTGTCCATCTTGAAGCCTTTGGTCAAAATGCAAATTATATTCCAGACCGTTTTTCTGCTGGTTCTATTTCTTTTGACTTATGTCAATCAGGAAATATACTGTGGAATGATCTTAAACCTTATGTGGTGTATGGGATCTTAGTCATAGAAGGTTGTACACTTGAGCTGGCTCCTGGAACTCGAGTATATGTGCATGGTGGGATCGTAAATGATCCTGATAGCGGTCCATACAGTGATGGGAATATAACAATCGGGCCTAATGGTTCTATCAAATCTATGGGCACATTACAAGATACGGTTGTTTTCCAGGGCGATCGATTAGAAGCCCCTTTTGCAGATATATCAGGACAGTGGTCGGGGTTAAGATTGTTTAATGAGAGTAAGAACAATACTTTTAGTTATACGACGATAAAAAATTCTATCCTGGGTCTCAGGGTAGATTCATTAGCTGAGGTTAGTATAGATCATTGTAAGATTTATAATACTTCGAGTGTAGGATTGCTGGGTGTTCATGCGACGATTGCAGCTAGTAATACCCTGATCCACTCTAATGCTGGAGTAGGGTTGCAGTGTATCTATGGAGGTAATTATGATTTTGATTATTGTACAGTAGCATCATACGGTAATGATATGGAAGCCGTTAATTTTAGAAACTATTTATGTCGAGGTTTTAATTGTGAGTTTGTGGATGTAAACCCATTAAACCTCACAGTAGATAACTGCATTTTTACTGGCTCTCAATCTGAGGAGTTAGTTCTTGATGATATATCGTCATTGGGAATAGAAACACCTTTTAATTATCGATTTAGAAATACACTGGTGCGGGTCGACAGTCTCTTAGAATCGGAATTATTTAGTGATTTCCTGATACAGTGCGAAAACTGTATAAACTATAATACCTCAACAAATGATACCTTGTTTGTAAGTATCGATGATAATTTATTTCAACTAGATACCTCGTCAGTAGCAGAGGAAAGAGGATTAAACTTATCTGCAGAAGGTTTTACGGATGATTTACTCGGAAATCCTAGAGATCCTATTTTACCTGATATGGGATGTTACGAATTCCAAAAATAACAGGACACTCCTCCTCTGAGTCTTAATTCTAACTACCCAACAATTTGGATTATATTAGCAAGTATCTAATGTAAATTATTTTAGCATTTGTCAAAAAGAGAATCATATAGTGATAAGGAAATAGTTACCCGACTAAAGTCTGGTGGAAGAGGTTTTGAGGAAATTGCGGACTACCTATTCCGAGAATACCTAGGTTATATTCCGACACTCAAAAACAAGTTATTTCTTTCTGTGCCCGATTTGCAAGATGCTTACAGTGATGCCTTAGTGAGACTGATTACTCAGATAAGGTCAGGTAAGTTTAAAGGGGAGAGTAAATTGTCTAGTTACTTCTATTCTATTTTTTATAATGCTGCAGTTGACGTTTCTAGAAAGAATACGTCTTATAAAAATATCGAGACGGAAGAACTGTTTGAGGTTTCTGCCAAAGAAAGAGATCTTTTTAAAATGATAGAGACTAATAATGACATTAGCCATTTAATGTCCTACATGTCTGAGATAGGCGAAAATTGTAAAAGAATTTTACTAGACTGGGGGTATTACGGTTATTCCATGGAAGAGATTGCAACTAGATCACGATTAAGTAATGCAGAGAGTGCCCGTAGTATGAAATATAAATGCTTAAAAAAATTAAAAGAGATTATCTCTAATTCTAAATGATAGAATGCAACAAGAGGAAGTAAAATATTATCTGGACTTGATCGATAAATCCTTAGAGGGAAAACTATCTACTACGGAAGAATCAAAATTAAAATCTGAGCTAGGAAAAAGTGAAATTCTAAAAGAAATAGCAGAGGAGCATGTTTTGGCTAGAGCCAATATTAGAGTTGCTGGCGAAAAAGAACTTAAGAAAAAATTTGGCAGTAAATTCCATTCTTTAAATAATTTGGAATCAAAGACATTACAAGAGACCAAGACTTTTACACCTTATTATTTTTTTGCATTTCTGCTCATTGCTCTGATTATGGGAGCTATGTATCTTATAAAGCAATTTGACAATGCTAAAATTCCGATGGTTCAAGAGATGGCGAGTGTAGAGGATCCCTCATATGATTTATTTAGATCATCGGATTCTTCTGGTATGGCAGTTGCATGGGATAAGGCCGTTGAGTTTTTCGTAGCTAAAGATTATACCGCTACAATACAAACTCTAAAAAGTATAGATCAGGATACTACTTTTATCTATCAGCATTCGGGTAAGATGGCCCTTATAAAAGGGGTTTCCTTTATGAGGCTAAATAACTACTCAGATGCAGAAAAAGGATTATTGGCTATAGCCAATGATAACCCTTATTATGACCAGGCAGAATGGTTTCTAGCGTTAAATTACTTTTACAGTAATCAGCATGCAAAGGCAATCAGCGTATTCACTAAAATAAAAAATAACCAAAATCATTTTAAAGCAACTTCAGCCTCTAAATATTTAGAATTTTTAAATAACTAATAAATGAGAGTGCTATGGGCATTGCTAATATGTATAACCTTTTACACAGGTAATGCTCAGTGTTATGTAAAAGGAATATCTTCCCAAGAAATAGATGATTTACAGTCTGATTTTGTAGACTCCAAATTAAGATATGATTTTGATGGTGCTAGAGAAAAATTAGAGATTCTTACAAAATATTGGTCAGGAGTTATTCGTGAAAAAAATCCTGCGACCTCAGAACGGCAAAATTTTTTCTACTGTAAAATTCAGAAAAACTATAAACGGTTTTATCCAGAATTTAGTAATTCAGCATTTTTAGATTCTTTACTAAGTCTAAATAAAGAAATACAAAAAACACTACCTCAGGATAATGCTATTTGGGGACTTTATTATTCTAAAATAGCTTCATTAAACAGTAGCTCTTCTAACCCGGAGATGGCCAAAGAATACTACGTAAAAGCGATCAAAGTACTGGACTTACATAAAGATAGATTAGATGATAAATTATGGGTGCAGTTAAGATTAGCCTCACTCGAATTAAAATTAGGTAATAAGGAAAAGGCATTGAGGATGTACAACCTGGTTGTAGAAGGAAGAGAGCAGATGCAGCCAGTAGATTCTATAGCCCTGGCTTATGCATATTATGATTTAGGAAGATATTATGAGCGTATTGCAGATTACAAAACCAATGCTTTTTATTGGGATGCAGCTTCTGATATCATTTACAATCACTATGGACAAGAAAATAAATTTTATTGGTTTATTCAACGAGCAAGAGGACTTAACTTTAATAATAACTCGGAGTATGAAAAAGCACTAAATACATTCCTGTTTTTAGATCAAAAATTAAGTAATAGTAGTGACGATATTTTTGTAATCGGAAATAACCAAAAACTGATTGCTAATTGCTATATAAAATTAAACGAGTTAGATAAAGCGTCCGGAATGCTTAAGGCTATAATTGAGAGTTATACTTCTCATAATCAAACTGCAGGCTTAACGAGTATTTATAATGACCTTTCATTAGTTACTAAATCGTATGTAGAGAAAATTGATCTACTAAATAAGGCGATCGCTAATTGCAAAGAGGATAAATATTGTGGTCCTCAAAACGAAGCGATTGCTTATAAAAACCTAGCTATAGAATATCGGAAATCGGGAGACATAATAAAGGGTCTAAATTATTTAGAAAAAGCTTTAGAAATAGAATTGACCCATAAGGATAAATATTCGATGAAGTCTTCTTATACTTATAATGCTCTTTCTACTGTATATGACGAATTAGGAAATGATACTGGGGCTCTCCAATATGCTATTAAGGCTTTAGAAGCTCATCAAGGTGAATCTAAAAATGATCTTCAGAGAACAGCTTTTTTACAATCTAATTTGGCCTATTTCTATATTAAGGATAATCAAGTGGAAAAGGCTGAGAACTTATTGGCGAAAGCCATAAATAATATAGATAAAGTTCCTGCAGCCACCTATGATAATAAGGCAAATGTATACAGCCAGCTTTCTTACTTACATAAAGTAAATCAGGATTATAGTACATCAATGTTTTTTAATAATAAAAGCTTGAAGGCTTATGCTACTTGGAAAGGTAAACGTTCGGAATTTTACTCTAGAAGATTAAATCAAAAAGCCGCAATTTTTCTAAAATTAGGTGAGCCAGATTCTAGTAGAATAGTATTAAAGCAAGGGTATCAGAATGTAGGCTTAGGAGAAATCGAAAATAAAGTAATTAATACCTCAGAGATTCCACAAGACTATTTATGGTTAGCATTCAAGACATTGAATGACAATATGGAAATAGAAACGGAACTAGACTCACTTCAGGTAAGTGCTGTTTTAGCGAATAAAATAAAAACAGGATGTTATTTAATCGATGATTTACGAAGGTCTCATTATTTTGAAGTCTCCGAGCAAAATTTTATAAAATCTACAGCTGCTTTTTTAAATCGATCAATAGATCTACTTTATTTTTCCTACAATAGAAACCCTAATGAAAATATTCTGGCTTTAATCTTTAAATGTATCGAAAAAAGTAAATCTATAGCGATTAATCGGGCCTTTGAAAGATCCCAAATGATTATGGAAAAAGGGGTCCCTTTGGATCTAGTGAAAAAAGAAAAACAAACGATTTCTGAGTACGAGCAATCCTTTAAAAAGTATACTGATTTAAATGAAGAAGGAAATTTAGAGCAAGCCTCTAGAGAATCAAAGATCATGTTTTCATTACAGGAACAAAAGGATCATTTTTTGGATTCTTTACGTCAAACTTATCCCGAATATTATAAGAGAAGGTATTCCCAGAATTTAATCGATTTAAAAGCAATGGAACAAATTGCTAAGGAGCAAAATCGAGGATTTTTGCAGTATCACTGGACAGAAAAAGAGCTATATAAATTTTTTATACTACCTAATAGAACGGTTGTTTCGAAATTAGAAAATAAAGAAATACTTAACCTTTTAGATAGTTTAAATACGGCTCTTATTTATGGAAGTGCTAACAAGAATGAAAAAAAGTTTACACATAACCTGGACTTATTTAAGCGATACTCTCATTTAGTATATGGTAAAGTGATCGGCAATTCTATCTCTGATAATCTACCTTTTAATATTACGATTATACCCGACGGAAAACTGAATGGATTGTCTTTTGATGTATTGTTAGAGCATGATAGTTTCAGAAATATATCCTACAGCTCATTGCCTTATTTAATTAAAAAGCATTCTATAAGTTATGTAGGATCAGCATCGCAATTTGCCATACTTCAGGATTTTAGAATATCTAATAATGGTTCTAACTATATAGGGTTTGCACCTTCTTATAATGGAGGCCACCAAGAAAATAGAAGTATAGCCACTAGTAACCTATTGTATAATGTTAGAGAAGTAGAACTGGCGAGTGTTTATTTTAAAGGAGATCAATTTTTAGGAGAAGAGGCTACAGAAACTCGATTTAAAGATTTGATCTCTGATTATAATATAGCTCATTTAGCCTTGCATGGAATAGTAAATTATTCTTTTCCTCTAAACTCTTATTTACAATTTGTGCCGGAAGATAGCATACATGATGGGCGACTTTATCTTCATGAAATCATAGAACTAGAAATAACAAATGGTCTGATGGTACTAAGTGCATGCGAAACGAATAATGGAGAAGAAGTAAAAGGAGAAGGTTTATTAGGGATTTCTAGAGCATTCCAGATTGCTTCTTGCCCTAATATTTTAGTTAGTAACTGGTTAGTAGATGATAAGTCTGCGAGTCAGTTAATGCAGCCGTTTTTTCAAGAAATTGCATCAGGAGAGTCGCCTGCTTATGCACTAAGAACAGCAAAATTGGATTTTCTAAACTCGAGTGCTTTGGTTAATACGCATCCTTCTTATTGGGCATCATTTTCTTTTCACGGAAATCCTAATTATGTATTTACGTCTCAGACTTTAGGAACTAAAAATGTAATTTACTTGATAACAGCTTTAGTTATTTTTCTACTTCTTTACTTTGTCCAAAAGAAATTTTGATTTTCTAGTTCACGTTTATCTCAGTTTTACGTCTTATGTAGTTATTAAATCCTACTTGGAAATACTTAACTAAAAAATTATTTGACTATGAGAAAGAGTTTAAAAACATTTAAAGCATCGTATTTATTATTAAGCTTATTAATATGTGTACTAGCATTTAGTTCATGTTGTGAAGAAGACGAATTGACCATTAAAGGTTTGCAGATCTGTACGGAAGAACCAGATGAGTTAGATAGTGCTACATGTGATGATGATATGAGTACCATCGGTGTCGCGGATAACGTAACATTTTCTGTAGAGATTTTTGCAGCGGAGTCCAGCAGTAAAATAACTAGTAAGTTTTATGTTTTTGAGAATGGTGTTTATTTGCCTGTAGAAAGTTTAACTCAGGAAAAATCATTATCTGATTTTGAAGGAAAATGTGGAGTGCGAGTTGCTGATGGATGGAGACCTTCCGCGGGTAATGTATGGCCAGAAGCTGATATTAAAATCGAAGTTATACTCAATAGTGATCCCCCTCAAATCGTCAGTAAAGAGGTGCGAATTAGAATATAGGAAAACCATTATTATCCTCTTATTTTAAAAGACGGGTTGCTTTATAGTAGCTCGTCTTTTTTCTTGGGTATATTAGATTTGAATCTTCAATTTTCAATTGCCCAAAAATTAGCCACATTCCATTTCCTTACATGTCTTTTACTCAGCACTTTTCCAAGTTCTTCGTCCGCTACGATGTTTATATTTTTGTCAAAAGATGGTTTTGGAGTCGTCCTAATTTAGGATAATTTATCCCTTAGATTGGCGGAAGCCAAGAATAATAACGCTATCAAAAAGAAGAAGGACAGCGATAAAATAGAGTAACGCATTCCGATCAACTGATCCACAATTCCGAATACTAATGTGCCAGAAACGATCGCAACATTTTTTACTGAGTCGTAAAGAGAAAAAAGAGAATTTATCTCATTACCACGGTCACCGATCATCTTTGCAAAAGTAGATCTCGATACGGCCTGTGTGCCGCCCATTACTAATCCTACTCCTGCAGACAAGCCGTAAAAGAAATAAATTCCTGTCACAAAAAAGCCTATGGCACAGACTACCATCCAAATAATAATCATAATCATTAGAGCTATTTTGTTTCCGCGTTTGTCACTTATATTAGCAAAGAGATATGCACCAGCTATACCTACGAGCTGGATAACGAGAACGGTAACGATTAATTCTGATGTACCGATGCCTAATTCTTTTTTAGCAAAAATAGTAGCTAAATAAACCACCGTATTTAAGCCAGCCATATAAAAAAAGAATGATGCTAAAAATTTCTGAACATTACTGTTTTTCTTGATTTTAATAAATGCGGATTTGAGCTGAGAAAACCCTTTTTGTATAGGATTAGAAATAGATAACGTTTTTTGATCAGCTGGTAATTTTAAAAATGAGTATTGAGCAAAACCGATCCACCATATACCTACAAGTAGAAATCCGATTCGAGGTTGTAGAAAAGATTTTTCCATCCCAAACCATTCTGGGAAAGTGATCATAATAAGAATTGCAATTAATAAAATGACGCTACCGATATAGCCGTATGCAAAACCTTTTGCACTGACCTGGTCATACCGATCTTCTGTTACAATTTCCGGTAAATAGGCATTATAGAATACAGTTCCAGAAGTAAAGCCGACTGTTGCTAAAACAAACCCCAGGGTTCCCCACCAGACATAAGATGATGTTTTAAAGAAGAACAAGGACATACAAGCTACAGCTCCTAAAGTGGTAAATAACTTTAAAAAATATTTTCGCTTTCCCCCTCCATCAGCTATACCGGCAAGTACTGGATTTAGTAAAGCAAGGATGAGATAGGAAAACGAAATAGAAAAAGAAAACAATGCAGTGTTTTTTATAGAACCACCGAGAAAACTAATATTAGGTGTGGTCATAGCTTCAAAAAATGGTGGAAATATGGCTGTGGAAATTACTAATGCATAAGCGGAATTTGCCCAATCAAACATAGCCCATGCCCGTATCATATTCTTGTCATTTTTAGGATTCACTGCTCTTTGTTTTTCTCAATATAGGCAAATGTGTTAAATTACTACGAGCAAGTAAACATATTATAATAAATTGGTATATGTTTTGTACTCATTATATGTTTGCCACGTCTAATATGTGTAAAATTAAATTCTATGAAAATTATCATTCTTTCTAGAAATCCTTCGCTGTATAGTACTAAAAGCCTAGTCAGAGCAGCGGAAAGAAGAAATCATGATGTAGAAGTAATAGACCATATGCAGTGTGATCTGGTAATACAAGAAGGAGAAATGGAACTATACTACATGGGTGGTAAAATATATACACCTGATGCTATTATTCCCAGAATCGGTACTTCGGCTACTTCACATGGTTCGGCAGTAATACGACAGTTTGAATGCAATAAGGTATATACTACATTAGGTTCCGCTCCGTTACTTACAGCGAGAGATAAACTGATCTGCTTGCAAGTATTAGCGGCAGGTGGTATAGGTGTTCCTCGATCAGTAATAAGTAAAAATTATTTTTCGATGTCTCGAATGATTGATCGAGTAGGGCAGTTACCGATTGTTATAAAATTACTTAAAGGGACTCATGGATTAGGAGTTATCTTATCAGAGTCTAAGAAAAATGCAGAGGCAATCTTAGAAACCTTCTACAAGACCAATCAGAAAGTAATGATGCAAGAATTTATTCAAGAAGCAGGTGGAGCAGATGTAAGAGTTTTTATAGTCGATGATGAGATCGTGGGAGTGATGAAAAGGCAAGCAGCCGCAGGAGAATTTAGATCAAATCTGCACAGAGGTGGTTCCTCGACGATAGATACATTGACGGAAGTCGAAAAAAATGCAGCCATAAAAGCAGCTCAGTTAATGGGATTAAAAGTTGCCGGAGTAGATATGTTACGATCACAAAGAGGACCGCTTATCTTAGAGGTAAATGCTTCTCCGGGATTAGAGGGAATCGAGACGACCACAGGAGTGGATATAGCAGGAAAGATTATTACTATGGTCGAAAAAAACGCGAGATAAGAATGAGTAATATAAAAATAAAAAGTAAACATAAACATACAAACCCTATAGTCATCGATAATGTGTCATTTGCACCGGGAGAGTCAGGAACGATAAGTATAAATGTAGGAAGATTACCGAGCGATACTAAAATAAATCTAACGGCTCATGTTTTCCGGAGTAAAAATCCGGGACCTGTAATTTTGCTATTAGGAGGTGTACATGGTGACGAGATTAATGGGGTAGAAATTATAAGACGGATTCTCGATAAAGATACTTTACAATCAATCCAAAGAGGGACAATCATAGCAATCCCATTATTAAATGTTTTTGGATTTATAAATTTCAGTAGGGATGTCCCTGATGGTAAAGATGTAAATAGAAGTTTTCCTGGAAGTATGAGTGGTTCGCTCGCTTCGAGGGTGGCAAGAACATTAACAAAAAAAATATTACCTTTTGCAGATGTGGCTTTGGATTTTCATACTGGAGGAGCCTCTAGATATAATTATCCTCAAGTGAGATATGCACCATCGAGTCCGATCGCAGGTAAACTGGCTAAAGCATTTGCTCCACCATTTATATTACACAAACCGCTGATCCCTAAATCTTTTAGAAAGACATGTGAGACCATGGGGATTCCTGCTATTGTGTATGAGGCTGGAGAATCGATTAGATTATGTGGGGTGTCTATCGAGAAAGGGATCGGTGGAATAATGAGGGTTTTAAAGAGCCTCCAAATGATAGAGAAGGAAACACAAGAAGAACAAGAGGTGTTATTATTTAAAAAGAGTCAGTGGCTTAGAGCTCCATATTCTGGAATGTTTATATGGTCTAAACAGTCAGGAGCCAAAGTTTTTAGAGGAGAACAACTCGGAGTGATAAAGGATCCGTTCGGAACAAAGTCAGTAGAAGTATTTGCAAAATTAGATGGATATATAGTAGGACATAATAATGCATCAGTCGTAAATCAAGGAGATGCATTATTCCATATCGGAATCGAAGAAGAGAAAATCAAATGAGACTTACAATAATCATTATTATATCTTTTTTTTTACTGTCGTCTATCCATGCCCAAAATGATAAACTGCAGTCTAGAATAAATGCCGCCATAGCATCTAGTGATTTTAAATTTGCAAGTGTAGGGATATCTGTAATCGATATAGAATCTGGAAATGTGCTAGCGGGTATAGAAGATAATAAGGTACTCATACCGGCCTCATCTCAGAAAGTGATAACTACGCTTACTGCTTTAGAATTACTGGGAGAAGATTTTAGATATGAGACACGTATCGCTTATGATGGTATTATCCAACCTGATGGCACACTACAAGGTAATTTATATATTATTGGTTCTGGCGATCCTACTCTGGGGAGTGGACGATTTTCTGATAATTTTAATTTTGAAGATCTTTTAAAAAACATCGTAAAGGAGATAAAGAAATTTGGGATTACCTGTATCGATTATGATATCATAGCTGATGAATCTTATCTGCATTCTTTTCCAGTATGTCCATCATGGCAGTGGAATGATTTAGGAAATTATTACGCTGCAGGAGCATGGGGTTTAAACATAAACGAAAACCAGTATCTCGTTGCCTTTGACCAAAGAGGGAAAGTAGGTAGACGGCCGAGAGTAAAATACTACAGTCCTGAAATTCCTGGATTAAAATTTTCCAATGAGATCGTAGTCGATAGTTCTAACACAAAGGATAACGCCTATATTTTTGGAGGTCCTAATAATTATTATAAACGGATCGTCGGTACGATTCCTGCAGGAGAAGGTAATTTTTATATTAAGGGATCGATTCCTGATCCTCCTTTATTTGCAGCGTTCCAATTACAAAAACGATTAAGAAAAGCAGGAATATCCTCTGATGGTTACAAGTCGATATACACTCCGCGAGATGCAAAAAAATTAAAGCGTAAAGATATCATCACGATCACCTCTCCTGATCTAAAAACGATCGCAAAGCAGGCCAATTTCCGTAGTAATAACCTTTATTGCGAAAGTATGTTAAAGACTATCGCAAAAGAGAGAGGTCATACTGGAAGTGGTGGTCATGGCCTTTATGAGATCAATAAGTTTTTACGAAAATTAAAAATAGATACTCGAGGAATCCATTTAGAGGATGGTAGTGGACTATCAGTACGTAATAACATAAGCCCTAAAAGCCTAGCTTCTTTTCTACAAAAAATGACCAAGAAAAAAGATCTATCGGAATTATGTAAACTACTAGCGGTAGGAGGTCGTAACGGTACGGTAGCAGGAATGTTTAAAGGTTCCAAAGCTGCAGGAAGAGTATATGTAAAATCAGGATCGATGAACCGCGTAATGACTTTTACAGGATACATTCACTGTAAGTCTAATAGATGGGTATCTTTCTCCGTTATGGCTAATGGTTTTGATACCGAGCCTAAAGTAATGCGACGTAAATT
>CALLXF010000014.1 GCA_938015805.1 uncultured Saprospiraceae bacterium
AGATCGTCTAGAGGCAATCGTTAATGACTTGGATGTCATTGGAGGATTGGAAGGTGGTGACTCTCAGATAGACTACGTCAAGTTTGATATCAAAGTATTGGCAGAGGAGGTACTTGAAGATATGCAAGTACAAGGACGCAAACACAATGTTATTGTTGCGTTGAAGGAGGGAGCAAGTCCAGAAAAAATGGTTCTAGGAGATAGAGAAAAGATACGTCAAGTATTTAATAATCTAATCACAAATTCTATCAGGTATAGTAGCGATGGCAGTACTACTAAGATTGGATTTTATGATCTTGATAAAAACGTACTTATAGAAATATCTGATCAGGGTATAGGTATTGCAGAAGAACATCTCAAGCATTTATTCGACAGATTCTATCGTGTAGATCCTTCTAGGTCGCGAGAGTTTGGTGGGTCAGGATTAGGGTTATCAATTGTAAAGCACATCATCGAAGCACATAATCAGAGTATCAATGTACGGAGTACTGTTGGAGTAGGTACAACCTTTGGGTTTACCTTGAAAAAGGTATAGACTTATGCAATTGTAATACGCTTTCGCGAATAATTAAACTAGATTCTTTTTAAGGCTTTTTCTCAGAACTTTCAGATGCGATAGAGGCATTGTTCTTAGAAAACTGAGGATCAATATTAGTTAGGTATCGGTATATTACATCACGGTGTTGATTAAATAATGGTATTTCAGCTTCATCCATAGGTTCCGCCTCAGGGAATACTTCTCTTCTATGATCTATCTGCTTACCATCTTTCCAAAATCTAAAACATACATGCGGTCCGGTTGCTAAGCCAGTAGATCCCACATATCCAATCGTTTGGCCTTGTCGTACCTTTGTCCCTTTTTTAACTCCTTTAGCAAACTTTTGCATATGTAGATATTGGGTTTGGTAAGTGCCATCATGCTTTACCTTAATGTATTTACCATTACCTTCTGTATAACCTCGTCTTACTACTACACCGTCGGAAACAGAGCGTATAGGTGTGCCATAAGCTGCCGCATAATCTGTACCTAAATGAGCTTTACGTCTTTTTAAGATAGGATGGAATCTGTTTTTGTTAAACCTAGAGGAGATACGCGAATACTTTACAGGAGATCGTAAAAATTTAGAAGTACTGGCTCTACCTTGCTCGTCATAATATCCTTCATACTTTTCTGTTTCGTAGTAAATAGAGTAATGTTCTCCTTGGTCATTTTTATAAAATGCTCCTAGTATTTTACCGATTGATATAGGTTTACCCTCGATATATTTTCTTTCAAAAAGTAGTTTAAACTGATCACCTTTCTGTGTATGGTAAAAATCAACAGACGACGCTAGTGCATCTTCCATTTTATCTATAATAGCAGGACTTAATCCATTTTCTATCATAGCACTCCATAACGACGTTTTAATTTCTCCAGAAGCTGTTTCGACACATACATCATGCTCTCTATAATTACGACATACATCGATAGAGTCATTTCCATAATCATATACTACATAGCTAAATGGGTTAGGCTCATATATAAAGCAAAACGGTAAAGAGCAACTATCTTTACTAACAAAAGTGAGTTCTTTACCAGATTGTATTTTTCTTACACTGTAAACCTCTTTTGCTTGAGACGCAATTTGTGATATTACACCGTCAGTTACATTAAACTGGCCTAGGATATCGCTGAGGAACTGATTAGGTTTAACATTTACACTTTGGAAAAAATATTCGTCTTCAGGAAACCCATATTTTAGATTTTCATACAGCGGAGTGACACTCGAGGATTTAGCATCTTTATTAAAATTACAAGATATACCCTGGAACATACCAAATGATACAGCAAAGATCATAAGGGCTATCATAAAATCAGAAATAACAAAAGAAGATTCGATTTCTGGGACTTCTTGCAATGTCTCGGGTTTGTGTATGTTTTAGTAAAAACGCAAAAATAACCCAATCAATTTAATTGACAAACTTGGATTATTCTAAATCTTTTTATTCAATTTTGATACCATATAAAAAATTCCTAATATGTTATCATCGACTAAAAGTAATAAGTATTACTCTTTTAACTGTAATGGTTTACCATTAGATTTAGAATATCCAAGGATTATGGGTGTTGTAAATTTAACTCCAGACTCCTTTTACGCAGGGAGTAGAGCGACTTTTGATGATAATTTATTGCATCGTATAGAGCAGATGCTAGAGGAAGGAATGGATATATTAGACCTAGGAGCAGTTTCTAGTAGACCAGGAGCAGAAAAAGTTACTGAGGAAGAGGAAACTAGCCGACTAATAGGACCTTTAGCCTTGATAAGAAAGCGATTTCCTAAACTCCTTATTTCTATAGATACATACAGGTCTGGGGTTCTAGAAAAGGCCTTAGGGTATGATATAAATATTGTAAATGATATCTCAGGACTCCGAGAGGCAGAAACAATGTTGCCACTGATTACGCAGTATAACTTACCATATATCTTAATGCATATGCAGGGTATTCCGACAACGATGCAAAAAAATCCGAGCTATAAAAATGTCATGCTTGAATTACTAGATTTTTTCAAAGAAAAAGTACACCGCTTACGTAATGCCGGTGTAATAGATATAATTATTGATCCTGGTTTTGGTTTTGGAAAAGCACAAGAACATAATTTTGAAATATTAAAAAAACTCGATGTATTCCAAATTTTAGAATGCCCCATACTGATAGGGCTATCTAGAAAGTCAATGATTCATAAGACATTGCAAATAGAACCTAATGATGCCTTAAATGGAACCACAGCGTTGCATATGATTGCTTTGCTTAACGGTGCAAAAATTTTAAGAGCTCATGATGTTTTAGAGGCAAAGCAATGTATAGATTTATATACCACTTATAATTCGGCTGGATAGTGTTAAATATTAGTCAAAACTCTAGTAGGTATGTATAGACATTAGCTTATTTTTGTTTTACTATTGATGAAGCCGAAAGATCCAAACGCAAATATTCCGGAAATAAAGAAAAAGTCTTTTCTAAAAAGGGCGGTCAATTTGGTTTTATGGCTTTTCTGCTTACTCTTATTACTACTAGTATTGGCGTATTTTTTAATCCAGATGCCTAAGGTCCAAAACTGGATTGTAGATAAATCGACTTCTTTTCTCTCTGAAAAATTAGAGACTAGGGTAGATATAGATTATATGGAGCTGGATTTTACAGATGGTTTGATATTAAAAAATGTTTACCTAGAAGGTTTAGAAAAAGATACTTTGCTTTACAGCGAATATCTTTCTACGAGTCTTGCAAAAAGTATGTATTCTCTTTTTAGTAAAGAATTAGATATATCAGAAATAAATCTTAAAAATGCTCAGATAAATTTAAAACGAAAGGCTGATCAAGAGCAAAATAATCTAGCGATTTTATTATCAAGACTTTCTAGCAATGAATCCAAAAAAGAAGAGAATGGCGGTAGTTTTGATCTTAAGGTAAAAGATATAAATTTAGAAGATGTATCGATTTCTTATTTGGACGAATTAAAAAATCAAGATTTTCAAGTTAAGTTAGAAAAAGGTATTATTAACATCGTAGGGTTAGGAAAAAACAATACGCCTTATGTTTTTGAAAAGATATATCTAGACCATCCTTTTATAAAAGTGATAAAAAGCGGCGAAGAACTTTCTGTTGCAAAAGACTCCGTTTCGATCGTAAAAAAAGAGATAGGTAAAATTTTCCAAGGGGTTTCTATCCAGAATTTAGAAATAATAGAAGGTCAGTTTAAGTATAGTAATCTGGATAAACTAGACGTCCAAAAAACAGATGCTTTTGATTATCAAAACGTAGATATAAAAAATCTAAATCTGGTGGTTAATGATGCTCATGTAAAAAGCATACAAGATGTAAAATTAGAATTGGAGTCCTTTTCTTTTATTGACAAAAACAGATTTAGAGTAGATCAGTTATCTAGTTCTCAAGTAAATATTACCAATGAAATAATAGAATTTGAGGACTTTTATTTTAAAACTCCGCGAACAAAAATTTCCGATTATTTTGCGATGAGATTTAAGAGCCAGGATGATTTTAAAAATTTCACAAAGAAAGTGCGTTTTGATATTAATATGAAGGGCAGCTATATGCAATTAGCTGATTTAAATTATTTTATTCCAGGATTAGAGAACAATGATTTTTTTATTAAAAATAAAAATCGTCAAATTAATATCACAGGAAAAATTAATGATCGTATAAATAATCTGTCAGGTCAAAATGTAGAAATTGCTATTGATGACGGTACTTACTTTTCTGGATCTTTTGATACTCGTAACCTCACTGAAGGAAAAGAAGCATTACTTATTATTAAAGTAGAAGAGCTAAATACGACAGTAACTAAGCTTAAACAATTGATCCCTAAATTCGAACCTCCTTCTAATTTTTATAAGCTCGGTAATCTGCAATTCCGAGGAAGATTTGATGGCTATGTCGAGAACTTTGTTGCTTATGGAAAATTAAATACCCAGCTAGGAAGTGCGGAACTCGATTTAAATTTAGATATCCAAGATGGGAGTGAGAAGGCAGAATATAGTGGGGAACTAGCACTTATAGATTTTGATCTTGGAAAGTGGAGTGATAATAAGGATTTTGGTATTGTTAACTTTGAATCATACATAGATGAGGGTAGAGGTCTTACTCAGGAGACAGCCTTTGCAAAATTAGATGCCAGCGTACTGAGTTTTAGATTTAAGGATTACCTCTATCAGGATTTTGAATTAGATGGTAAACTGGACCAAAACCAATTTGTGGGTGCATTTAATATCTTAGACCCTAATGTAAATTTATCATTTGATGGAGAAGTTCTGATTAGAGATGGGATTCCTAAATTTGATTTTGAGGCTGATATAGTCAACTTAGATTTGCAAGCTCTGAAGTTCACAAAAAACAAAGCGATCCTCCAAGGGAAGTTTAATGTAAACGCAAATGGTAAAGACATTTATACCATGGATGGTAAGGGTCTGCTTAAGGAGATAACTTTTACTAATCAGGATACCTCATATCAGCTAGATAATGTTTTACTAGCATCTTTTTTAAAGGATGAAAAGCGAGTAGTAGAAATAGAATCAGAGCTAGGTTTAATTTACCTGGAGGGAGATATGAATTTTGCAGAAATGGCTGAGTCATCTAAGCGAGTTTTAAAAGAAAGTTATCCTTTCCATTTTAAAAATTTAAAAGTCAATAATGATAAATCTAATGCTACTCAAGATTTTGAATTCTTAGTTCATCTTAAAGAATCAAAAAATTTTTTAGACTTAGCTGGATTAAAAGGGTACAAGTTTGAAGAATTTGCACTTAAAGGATATCTAGATAATCGTAATAGAGAGATACAAATAGATGGAAAAGCTGATAAGTTTATCATTAAATCGGATACGATATATAATGCAGAAATCGCCTCTTTTAATTTGTCAAAATTAGGTAAACTAAGTATGTCCTTAGATTCTATGGATATCAGTGGAAGGATGTATAGTCCCCTCAAAATCACTACTTATTTAAATCAAGATGATATAGATTTTAATATTGTAATGAATGAAGTTTTTGATTCCTTGCAGACTATAGATATCGCTGGTAGCGTGGTGCCGAGAGACCTCGGGTATGAGATAACGTTAGATGATAGTAATTTAGAGATGCTCGGGACAAGTTGGAGTTTTAAAGAGGGGAATAGTATCATTATAGGAGACAGCTTGATAGATATAGAAGGCTTTTATCTGTCGGATGGTAATAGGACGATAGACCTTAAGGATATAGATAATAGGGGGGTATCATTAGGCTTACGCCAATTTGATTTTTTAACTATTAATGGACTTATTAATTATGACAAAATTGATTTTTCTGGTAAAGGAGATGTGGAGTTGTCCGTGGAAAATATTTTTGGTCAAAAAAATATAGAAGGTTCTGTTTTGATTCCTGACTTTAGATTAAACGAAGAGAGCTATGGATCAGTTGACCTTGCTTTTGTAAAGAAAGTTGATCAACCATATTTTCTTAATCTAGATCTAGGAAATGACTCTATAAGTTTAAAGGTGGGTTTAGAAGTCGATAATAAGTCTAAGGCTATTAAAGGATCTATAAACGCAGGGAGTGTACCATTTGATTTGTTTAAAAAAATTATTCCCAATGGGATTTCTGAAGTCGAGGGTTATATGATGGCTAACGGTGATTTCTATGGTACTCTCGAAGATCCTAAAATGAAAGGGGAGCTGCGTGTAATGGATGGATCTATAAAAATTGATTACATAGGAGAAAAATATTTTACGCACAACCAACCCGTAAAAATTACAGAGTCTCTCATTTTATTTGAGAATAGTATTATCACGGATTCTCAAAATAATCCAGCCTTTATTAATGGGAATATGACCCATGAGTTTATCTCTAATTTTTACATGGATATAAAGTTGTCTGGCGATGATGTAATTATACTAAATACTACGGAAGATGATAATCCTTATTACTATGGGTTAGGTAGAGGTGAAGCTGATGTTTTTTTTACAGGCCCTTTTAGTAAAGCCGATATGGTGATCAATGCGATTACTGGACCGAGTACTAAATTAAGTATACCCATAAAATATTACGAGACCGGTTACGAAGAGAGCTTTATCACTTTCGTTTCGAAAGATGATTTACTAAAAGAAAGGGAAACGGAAAATCTAGATCGTTTTAAAATCGAAGGCCTCGACGTAGAAATGAATATAAGTATTACTCCAGATGCTCAGATGGAAATTATTTTTAATGAGCAGCTTAATGATGTACTTAGAGGTAGAGGCTCTGGTGATGTTCAAATTTATATTACCCGAGAAGGAGAATTTTTAACCTATGGAGGATTTAATATTACGGAGGGTAAATATTTATTAACTGCTTATCAGGTGGTGGCCAAAGCCTTTGAAGTAGAGCCAGGAGGAAGTATCAGATGGACTGGTGATCCGATAAACACTAATCTAGATATTAGGGCAAAATATGCTGGACTTAAAACTAATTTAAATGTATTTCTATCAGAATTCTTAGATCCTAACTTATCCTCGGATGTGACACGTTTAGAGGCAGGAAGACAAAAATCAGTAGATCTGATAATGGATATCGATGGAACGCTGTACGAGCCCATCGTAAATTTTGACATTGCTTTTCCCGATTTGGAGTCTGCCGAATTAAAGTCCTATGTGGATTCTAAAATGAGATCACTACGAGCAAATCCTAATACCTTAAATGATCAGGTAGCGGGATTAATCACATTTAATACTTTCTTACCATCCACTAACAGCGAAAGACTAAATATATATACAGGATCTACAGCCTTACAAACAGCAACGACTACCATTAGCGAATTTGTTTCTAATCAAGTTTCTTTTTTGCTGACTTCTATGATAAATGAAGCAATAGGAGATAATAGTATATTTTCTTCCATAGATGTTGAGTTAGGCCTTAATCAAAATAACGATATCTATTCTCAAGATGCTGGAGTTTTAGATTTGTTTGACCCTGATGAGATCGAGTTATACCTTAACAACCGATTTAAATTTGCGGATGAGAGGTTTTCTGTACGATTTGGAGGTAACTATATACGGAGATGGAATTCTATTGAGAGTATCGGTTTTAATGACCCTGCTTTTGTCGGAGATGTGGCCATAGAATACGATATCACTAAAGACAGACAGCTAAAATTACGATTCTATAATCGATTTGATAGGGACGAACTGAGCGGTAATCCTAAAAATAAAACAGGTTTAGGACTTTCTTATAGAAAAGAATTTGGGTCGATGTTAGACTTTCAAAATGATCTAAAACAAAAAGTTAAAGAGTCCCAAGAATAGTTTTTTTGAGAGATACTATCGCTCATTATAAAAGCCTTAGGGAGCCTTGATTTTTAAATTTTTACAGCCTTGTTACGAAGTATATGATCTGCTAGAACAAGTGCAGCCATTGCTTCTACGATCGGTACAGCTCTAGGCACCACACATGGATCATGACGTCCTTTGCCTGATACAGTAACGGTATCTCCTGCAGTATTTATAGAATCCTGATCTTTTAAAATAGTGGCTACAGGTTTAAAGGCAACGTTAAATGTGATCGGCATGCCATTAGAAATACCACCTTGAATACCTCCTGAGAAATTTGTCTGAGTTACGATATTGTCATCTTTGTTTTTTGTAAAAACATCATTATGCTCGCTGCCCTTCATTGATACGGATTTAAAACCTGAGCCATACTCAAATCCTTTAACCGCATTTATACTCAGCATTGCTTTTCCTAGATCAGCATGTAATTTATCAAAAACAGGATCTCCTAACCCTACAGGTACATTTGTGATCTTGCAGCTTATCACACCACCTATGGTATCTCCAGTTTTACGAACCTTATCTATTAGGTTGATCATTTCGCCTGCAGTCTTTGGATCAGGACAACGTACGATATTGTTTTCGGTGAGGCCCAGATCTAAATTATTATGGTTTAAGATTATCGATCCTACCTGAGATACAAATCCAATAATATTTATGCCATAGTGAGCCAGTAACATTTTAGCAATCGCACCAGCCGCAACTCTTGCGGCGGTTTCTCTTGCAGAGGATCTTCCCCCTCCGCGATAATCTCTATTACCATATTTTTCTGCGTACGTGTAGTCCGCATGCGATGGGCGATAACTATCTTTTAGGTGAGAATAGTCTTTTGATCTTTGATCCTTATTAGGGATAAAAATACTGATCGGTGTACCTGTGGATTTCCCCTCAAAAATTCCACTAAGAATCTCAAAAGACTCATCTTCCTTACGCTGAGTTGTGATTTTAGATTGTCCTGGTTTTCTTCTCTCTAAATCATTCGCGATAAGCGATAAATCTAATTCTAAACCACTCGGACATCCATCTATCACTACTCCGATACCTTTTCCATGAGACTCTCCGTAAGTAGTGATCTTAAATAATGTTCCAAAACTATTACCTCCCATAAATCATAATTACCCTAAAGTTACAAACTAGTAGTTAAAAGATTTTTATAATTTAAGCAAACTAGTTAGGAATTAGTTTGCATCGCAGTATGATCTGATTGGAGTTTTGTAAAAAAAGCTTCTTCTACATGTTTTTCTAAAATGTCCTCAATAATAGAATACGTTTTAGCCTTATCTAGGTCTAATGGACTTCTGGAATTGCTGACCATAAAAATCTTGGTTTTAAGGTTAGGAATATTAAGTTCTTCTATAAATTGTACCATATCCCATCCGTTGATCACAGGAATGTTAATGTCTAGAAGTATCACATCGGGAAAATCGGATAATTTATCAGCATTGTATAACTCCTCTAAATAACTTTTTGCCTTAGTCGAAGAGATAAATTCTGTGACACAACTATCAATATCCATTCCAGCGTCTTCCATCATTATTTTATGATATAGATTGGAGCTGGACGAATCATCTATAAGCATAACAGTTAGTGGTTTGTTCAATTTAGATTTTTAGATATTGTAAAATAAAATGTACATCCTTCATGA
Organism: uncultured Saprospiraceae bacterium; assembly: GCA_938015805.1. GTDB lineage: Bacteria > Bacteroidota > Bacteroidia > Chitinophagales > Saprospiraceae > JAHDHU01. The sequence continues at coordinate 9,482 of CALLXF010000014.1, forward strand.
AGTTTAGATTTGATCCATATCTCACCTTGATGGTTTTCGACAATTTTACGTGCATTTGCTAAGCCGATCCCGCTTCCTTCTATATTGCTATCTGCTGAGACTCTTTTAAATAAATCAAATACTGAGTCATGCATATTCTCATTTAATCCTATTCCATTGTCACTTAATTCAAAAGTATAAAACTCACTTGATTCTAAGCATCGAAGATTTATTTTAGGAGGAATTTCTTTTTTGGCGTATTTTATAGAGTTACTTATGAGGCTCTGAAACAGTATTATGATATCTTCTTCATAGCAGGAGAGAATGGGTAATTTTTCACTTCTTATAATTGCATTACTTTTATTGATGGATGCTTTTAGATTGGTTTGGGCTTGAGACCATGCCAGTTCTAAATCTATTTTTTTTAGCTGAGATCGTACACCTAATAGCAAGTAGTTATGTAAATTATTTACTAAGCTTAGCATCGTTTTGCTTGTGTCTTCGATTATATTAAAATACTTTTTTCCATTAGCATCTAGGCCTTCACTATGTCTATTTAGGAGTAATGTCGTAAAACTATTTACCGTATTTATAGGTTCTTTAAGATCATGTGTCATAACATATGTTATACGTTCCAGTTCTGCGTATTGTAATTCTATTTCCTTTCTTTTTCCTTTGATTCGTTTATTATACTCATTAGATCTCTTCAGGAAATAATATAAAAACATCAATGTAATCGCTAGAAAGAAAACTAGGGAGATGTAAAAATATTTTTGAATCTGCTGTTTTCTTTTAGTGTCTAAAAGAAGATTATTTTCTTCTTGTAGCTGTGCAAAATTTTGCTTTTCTATAAGCATATCAATAGCAGATATTTTTTGATCTTTTGTTTCTTGTTCTATGGTTTTGTTTAATTCTTTACTATACTTTAAGGCCGTTTTGTGATCGGAATATAATTCGCTGTAGTCGATGGCATATTTATAAAATTCTTTTAAATCCTTAATTGCAATATTTTGCAAGGAAATGTCCTTTGGGTTTTTGAGGAATTTTGTTTTTAGGGCTTGTAATCCGAACTTAGACTTTGTAAGATCATGATAAGCAAGATATTGAATCTTGTAATTCCATAGACCTTTTTTTATGGCCTTGTCCTTTTGTAAGTCTGCGGAAATAATTAATTCTTCAGCTTCGTCATATCTTTCTTGTGATATTAAAAATTGGGTAAGTTCGTCATATATACTAAGCGTTAGATTGTTGTTTTTTTGTTTTAGGGCTGCGTTTAAAGCCATCTGATAGTACTTCTCTGCTTGTGCAAGACTGTCTTTTTTAAGATAAATGGCTCCTAGGTCTAGGCAAATATTACTGAGGTTGTAATATTTTAAATAATCGATTTCTAAAGATTTAGCCAGCTCTAAAGCTCCTAATTTATAGTCTTTCGCCTTGTCTAATGCTCCGATTTCTAAATGAAATTTGCCGAGTACACCTAATGCATAAATAATATTATCAGACTCGTCTCTTTGATAAGCACTGAGACCTTTTTGATAAGCATTTAATTGTTTAGCATAATCACCTTCAGTTTCATATCTGATGCCTCTCTCGATATAAAAATCCCCATTCAGTGGATATTTTGTCTCATGACTGTAATCTATAAAATAGTCTAAAATTTTAGTGGCATCTTCTTCTCTATCTGATTGTCGGTATAGATAGACGTAGTAATTCCATGGAAAACTGTGATTAAGCAAAGTGTCCTTCCTTAAAGTCGCAGAAGCTAGTACTTTAGTAATCCATTCTTGATCTTCATATTTACAGTTTGTTAGTAAACTGTCTAAGACATCATATTGAGTTTTTAGAATATAGTCATCTGTCTGTAATTGGTCTTTAAAACCAATATATTTTTTAATACAAAGTTCTTTCTTTTGAGAATAGGAATATTGGGTTAACCCAATAGATAGGCAAAGCAAAAAACAAATCCTACCTAAATTATAAGGAATCGATATGTGTGATAGTGTAACCAGTGGCTATTTTGGATTGAAGTTGAACTGATAAGCTTCCAAATTAGATAAAAAATAACATATTATAATAAATTATATTCAAAAAAACACTCTCTTTAAAAAGCTGTTTTATACTCTATGTTGTTATTACCTTTGCACGGCAATATGGATTACTTACCACAAGATCTACTCGTAAAATTAGAATACGATAAAATTCTAGAAATCATAAAGCAGTCTGCTCATGGTGAGGAGGGTTATGATCGCATCGAAAGACTTAAGCCACTACATGATTTTAATGAGATTTGTAAATTACTAGATGAGGTAGATGAGTCTCACAGAGCAATACAACGATCAGAGCCTATTCCGATAGTAGAGTATGAGCAGATCGGACAAGATGTAGAATGGCTTAAAACTAATGGGTATGTGCTAGAGATCGATAGTATCCTTAGGATATACAGGTCTATAAATGCTTCTAATGAGCTGCGATTGTATCTCGTAAAACAATCTGTTAAAATGCTTCCTCTCCTTAAAAAGAAGGGAGCAGAGATAGAAAATCTGACACCTATTTTAAAATCGATTAATAAGATTTTTGACCTCGATGGGAGTGTAAAACAAAACGCTTCTCCGGCACTAAGTAAAATATTTAAATCCATAATTTCTAAATCCAGACAGTTAGATAGTGTCTTTAGAGATTTAGCCACCAAGTTTAAGCAACAAGGTTGGCTCGCAGATAATGTAGAGACCTTGCGTAATGGAAGAAGAGTACTGTCCGTAAATGCCGAGAATAAAAGGAAAATCAAAGGGATTATCCATGACGAATCAGCTACAGGTAAAACCGCTTACGTAGAACCTGATCGAGTTATAGAAATTAATAATGATCTCTTTGACTTAGAGAATGAAAAGCTTAAAGAAGTACATAAGTTAATAAAAACACTGTGCGACGAACTCAGACCTTATCGTCAAGCCATTTTAAATAATCATGAGATTCTGATCGATTTTGATATCATAAATGCCAAAGCGATTTTTGCTCAAGCTATAAATGCTTCCAGGCCTAAAGTAAAAGATCAGCCATCTCTCGGTTTTAAAAATGCTTATCATCCATTATTGTTATGGATGAATGAGAAGGTTAAGAAAAAGACCATACCTTTTGATCTATCGCTACATAATAAAAACAGAATTCTTGTTATCTCAGGGCCGAATGCTGGTGGTAAGTCCGTCACTATGAAAGCTGTAGGTCTAATACAACTCATGTTACAGACAGGAATGCTGGTTCCTGTAGATGCTTATTCGGAAATGGGGATATACAAAGATATTTTTTGTGATATCGGAGATCAGCAATCTCTCGAGGATGATCTCAGTACATATAGTTCTAGGTTGCTAAATATGAAGAATTTTGTGGCTAAAGCCAATGATCATTCTCTCATTTTAATTGACGAATTTGGGTCGGGGACGGATCCTAAAATCGGAGGAGCTTTAGCAGAATCACTTTTAAGGTTATTTAATTTTAAGAAAGTATATGGTGTCATTACTACCCACTATTCTAATATAAAATACTTTGCCTTTAAGACTAAGGGAATCATTAACGGTTCAATGGTTTTTGATAAAGAGTTACTAAAACCTACCTACCAACTAAAAGTGGGTAAACCGGGAAGTTCGTTTGCATTTGAGATCGCAAAAAAAATAGGTCTCGATAAAAAGGTAATGGATTATGCAAAGCATAAGACAGGTAAAAACGAAAGAGCGATAGACGAATTGCTTGTTAAACTGCAGTCGGAAAAAAAGTCATTAGAGAAAAGAATAGGTCATCTAGAAGATAGAGAAAAGCATCTAGAAAAACTCATCCGTAACTATGAGCAGATGTATGGCGAACTGGAAATCAATCGTAAGAAATTAAAACTAGAACGTAAGGCTAAGAAATTTCAAAAAGAAGATGAAGAGAACCAAGAGCTACAAAAACTTTTAAAGGAACTACGTAAAAAAGAAAGTGCTAAGGCTGTTGAGAAAGTCATTAAAGCAAAAAAGCAAACCAAAAAAGTACTGAAAAATGAGATCGTTGATCTTAAAGAGGATGTATTTTATAAAGATAAGTATGAGGTCTCTGAGTTTACGGTAGGTGGTTTTGCAAGATTAAGAGACGGAGGATCTATAGGTAAAATCATTAATATTAAAAAAGATATTATAGAGATTGCACTAGGTGTGATGCAAATGAAGCTAAATGTAAAAGAGCTGATTCCTGCTGGCGAACCAATAGAAATAAATTCTAAAAAGCATGTCACGACAGATATTAATTTTGTCCACAATTTTGAATCTAAATTAGACATAAGAGGGTATACCGTAGTAGACGCCCTTGCATTTGTACAGGAATTTATAGATACCGCTTTAGTACAAAATGTTACACAGTTAACTATTCTTCATGGTATAGGCACGGGTAAGTTAAAACAGGCAGTACATAAAAAATTAAAGGAGTATAAAGGTATCCGTAAGATATGGCACCCTGAGGAAAACTTTGGAGGAGAAGCCATTACCTACATTAGTTTATAATTTTTTTTCGATTTATTCAGAAGGTATCTACCTTATACGATCTTGTAAAAAATTCCCTAATAGATCTTCCAGATTTTCAATATCTTGTAGTAGATCATATCTGATATCTTGTGCAAAGAGATGAGCCCTTTGCGTGTCATTTAGCTGTATATTAAAAACAGAGGCTTTATATTTCTCGTCCAATAGGTTTTCCGGATTTACAATGTTTAAGGTTTGAGATACGATATTTGCAGTTTGTGAGGCTTTTGCAGTGTTAAGAACATGTATAATCTCCGGTGCAAAAATCCCACATGATGATTCATAGAAATGAGCAAAGCCTCCATAAGTTACAGTCTGATTTAATTTGACTATAATGTAAACCATTTTCTGCGGGCCTGATAATCGTTGCACTGCATGGTACCATTCAGACCAGTTTGTTTTGTCATAATCCGCTTCCTCTAGCTGTTCCTCAGCCGTTCTAAATAATCGACTGATTAAGGCTCTGTTTGATATTTTCTCCATTGGACTAATTTCGGTGACTTTATTTAGGGCATTTTTTTTATTGAAGTAATCTAAGGTATTGGTTTTTAAGCAATGTGATTTTATTCTTTTAATTTAGTGAATATCGCTCTATGGAATTTTGATAGTTTTACAGCATGTCTTTCAACAAATTAAATTTACACGATTCCTTACTCGATAGGATTACCGCCCTAGGATATTCCACTCCGACAGCCATTCAAGAACAAGCCATACCGGTGGCTATGGAAGGTAAAGATCTCTTAGGTATTGCAAAAACTGGTTCTGGAAAAACAGCAAGTTTTGTTTTACCCATAATTCATAGATTATTGGCTGACAAGCCTGTACAAAAAAGTAGACAGCCTAAAGTATTAGTTTTAGTTCCTACTAGGGAATTAGCGATGCAGGTAAATGAGGTGTTTAGACAATTTTCGGAAACGCTGTCCTCTTCCTTAAAGTCCATGGCTGTATTTGGTGGTGTTTCTATAAATCCGCAGATGAAAGCCATGTATGGAGTAGATATATTGATCGCAACACCAGGTCGCTTATTAGATTTACAGCGTTCTAATGCAATAGGATTAAGTAAAGTACAAATCTTAGTCTTAGACGAAGCTGATAAAATGCTTAATCTAGGGTTTGAAAAAGAAATGGAGGAGATCATAAAGCTACTGCCAACCCAAAGACAAAGTATGTTATTTTCTGCAACACTTAGTGATCGATTGTCTGGAATACGCAAAGTGCTGTTATCGGATCCTGTGGTTATAGAAATAGAAAATAAAGAAGAGGATGTCACTCAGATAAATCTTTCTGGATACTTTGTCGGGGATGATCGTAAAGGACCTTTACTTAGATACCTAATCAGAGAAAAAAATATAAAACAGGTTTTAGTATTTACCTCTTCTCGTCAAAAAGCTGATAAGGTTGCTAGCAAATTATCTAAAAATGGGATAGAGGCATTATCGATACACGGTAAAAAAAGCCAGTCAGAAAGAGTTACGGCTTTAGAGAAATTTAAAACTGGAAACTTGCAAGCATTAGTTGCTACTGATCTAATATCTCGAGGGATAGATATAGATCAATTACCTTATGTGGTAAACTATGAGCTGCCACGATCTCCCAAAGATTTTGTGCATCGGGTAGGGCGTACTGGAAGGGCGGAACACAGTGGCCTAGCCATCACATTTGTTACTAAGGAAGAAACGCATCACTTTAAAGTTATTTTAAAAAAGATGAAACGCTACATAGATATGATCGATAGCCAAACCTTAGAGTTTTAAGCTGAGGAATTCATCTTATTTATCTAAAATTAACAAACTACGCTTAAGAGTTTGTCCTTTAAAATTTAGGGCTTACGCCAATGTTAAATCTGCTACAAATTCGGCAAATACATTTTTATGTTTCTCTAAATTCATCTGAGGTGATAGTGCGACACGAGCGATATAATCTTTATCACCTTCTTTGGTGGTGCCTTGGGTAGATGTGGCAGGGATCGTCCAGTAGCATCCTGAAAGTTGGCCGTAGCTGACGCAATATTTACTCTCATCAGGAATTTTTGTGATCATTGAGTTTATTAGTTTATGATTTAACTCACGTTTAAAATTTTCCCTTTCCTCTTCTGTGTTTCCTATAGTAGGTAGATCTAAAGAAAACACCGATGGTGTAAAACCTTCACTAGCTAATGCCTCAGAAACAAAATTGATCTTAGCTTCTGGTAAAGTATCTTTTATATAGTTTACAAATTCTCGAGTGTTTGTATATGCTTCTTTAATTCTTTGATTCATACTAGGTAAATGAGCTGCTAGAATTTCTATCTGATGAGAGGTGGCTTGATTATCACACAGTCTTAGGTGTTTTTGTATTAACTCCATTAGAGAGTCTGTGTGCTTGTTGCCGATACAATACCCAGCGGTGCATTTCCCTCCACTTGGAAATTTAGAACCGCTCGCATAGGAAATGGCTTTGACTGATGATAATATTCCTTCTTCTTTTAAAAACTGCACATTAGGACAAAAGGTTTGGTCTAGTAGAAATACAGGAGCAACAGCAGCATTGCCTTCTGAGGTTTTTCTTTCTTTTTGTAATGCTTGTTTTAGTTTGATCAGACTAGGAACTTCTACTCTAGGGTTAGTAGGGATTTCTGCGATAATATATGGTATGGCATTTATATCAGCAACTTTATCTAATACGATAGCTACGCCGTCAGCCATATCATTTCCTCCATCTACAGGTAAGTCAATTACCTCTACGTGATCTAGACATGCAGCTACTCTTCTGGCTTGGTCATTAGTGCCACCATAGCAGTTAGGCGGTATGATAATTTTTATTTCTTTGCCTGGATGCTCTACTATAGCATGTTCCAGAAGTCCCATCATTATAGCGTATTGGATGGACAAACCACTAGAACCAATTAAAGCAAGAGTATCCGTACCTGCGTTTTTTTGTATTAGATTTTCTACTAGCTGTTTATTCGATTCATGGCTAGTCGGTAATTGATCTTCTTTCGTATCACTAAAGTCTTGTACCAGCGTTTTGAGAAGCGTTAGTGAATTTATAGGCGTCATTGCGATAGTTTCACGTCTGCGGACATGTTGGATATCAGAAATGTAATCTACTTGTTGGGTACCATTAGCAACTAATACGCTTCCTAGGGATGATTGTATATTTATATAAAAATCAATATTCGCCGAAAGGCTAATGGTGCTTAACTCATCAACCTCAGAAATATAAATCGTTGTTCCTTCAAACTCGGAAATCTGATCTAAAGAATCGATTTGTTGATGTATAAAAGAATAACCGTATACTTTTTTAATAAGATCAGCATCAAAATACTCTGGTAGATTTTCCTTGTATATTATCCTCGTATGTTTAGGAGTCAGTAGGTTTTTTCTCAGAACAGCTAAAATAGGAATCGTTATAGAGGAGAAACTGATTACAAATTTAGAATCTAGATTATGCATTTTAGCTATCACCCATTCCAGGATACATGATATCGGATGACCTAACCGTATATAATCATAAGCTGTGGGTAAATTGTTTAAAGCAGAAGTTTCATAATTATTACTGAGAAATAGATTTTCAAAATGATTTAAAAAATCAGTTTTAGCGTGGCTTTCCTTATAAATATCTAATCTGTGTGTAGTCGTACTTAGCCAGAAAGACGGCATATTTTTGAGGACTTCTTTTATGTAAGCTTGCAATATATCTCGTTCCAATTTTTTGATGCAAGATAAATTTAAAATGCTAAAATCTAAGAATTTCCTAATTCTCATTTAAAGAAAAAAACATTTTAAATCTTTAATCCAACTCGCATTTAAATCGCCTCATTTATTTATAAATACGTGCAGTCATTTTAAGTTAATAATTATACATATCAAACTAGGCCTAAAAGAATATTTTGGTTTAATGATTCCCTTAGAAACAAGTGAGTAATTATTTTGTAATATACCTCATCGTCTTGAGTGGTTCAGAATGTTATATCCCGGGATATCCCAAACATCAGATTTGGAATTTAATGATAACATATTAATCCGTCCAAATCCTAGTTCCAGATAATTTATAATAGAATCGGATGATATAAGTTCTGGAGATATTGCATATGTATTTTATTTAAGTATTGGTCGATTTGTAAAGTCATTTACAGGGACAAAAGGAAATATCAATATTGATTTAAAAGAATACGCAAATGGAGTATATCTTATTTCCATTAAAGAAAGAAAAACTCTTTTAATCAAACAATAGGACCTAGCTTAAAAATATTCATTTAAGATATTGATAAATATTTTAATATGAAATTACGTACCTTGCGTGACCTTAAAAAGGATTTTTACGTCTTAAATTAAAACCAATCTTATGAGTGATACTAAAATATTCCAAGCAAGTCCAGAGGCTAAATCTAAAGCAAAACAACTTAGGATTTTTGCTATGATTTCGTGGCTGGCGGCTATGGCCGGTCAGGTGTTTGCTATTCTTAAATTGATCAGTGATGAAACGATGGTATGGTTAATCGTAGCCATTGTTGTTATCTTAATTTTAGCGATTACAGGTTCTACACTTTGGAAAAAAGCTAATAAATTAGATCCAGCCTCCGAAAAAGATACAACTCGGTTTTTTATCCAGAATCAGCTGGGAGCGATTATGGGTGTTCTTGCTTTCCTGCCTCTCGTCATCATGATATTGACCAATAAAAATATAAGTGGTAAAACTAAAGGGATTGCCGGTAGTATAGCAGCGATTGCAATGGTTGCTGCTGGTATCACGGGTGCAGATTTTAATCCTCCTTCCGTAGAAAAATATACGGAAGAAATAAGTCAACAAAACGAGGCGGCTAAAAGCCTCAGTATAGATACTGATAACGTTTACTGGTCTACAGCTGGTAATAAATATCATGCATATAAAAACTGCCAACACATAAAAGGAAAGGCACTCAGCAATGGAAGTATACAAGAGTCTTTTGAGCAAAAAGGACTCTCGGAATTATGCAAAACTTGTCAGAAAAAAGCGGCAAAAGCAGCCATTACGCGAGAGCAAGTTCCTGTAGAAATGGAACAATAGGAATAACAGTTTCGTTATTCTTAATTAAAATTTGGCTAAAATATTTTTGGCTTAAGCCAATGTTTTACAAGGTATTAAACAAAAGAAAGATGCTCTCAATATTTGTTGATGGCATCTTTCTTTTATCTATACAAAGTGATATTGTAAAAACTCCTTAATTAATTATCTCCTTCCTCTGCCTCTTTTTCTTTTACTTCCTCCTCTATCATTACCTGCCTCCGATGAGGCGGTAAAGTCCCCAAACCTAAATTTACCACCGATACCAACAGTTACAAGTGTCTGAGATCCTGTACTATTTGAACCAAGATTATAGTATCCAATGTCTAATCCAAATTTATTTTTCTTCCCAAATAATAAACCAAAGTTACCACCAAGGTAAGTAACGCCTTCAGATTCTAAACCAGTCACAAACTGATACATTACTCTAGGTGTTATATTAATAGCAACGGCTTCGGTCGGGTAAAAGGTTGCGTATATCGGTAGTCCAAAATTATATGCTAATCCTAAGACAGTTCCAGCTTCTAATCCTGGGGAAAGAGAGAAAGAAGAGGCTTTATCACCTACTAATTGATATTTAACAAAAGAGCTTGCATTTAAATTAGTACTAACTCTACCACCTATATTTAGTTTATCTGTTATTCCTCTTTTGTAAGTAAATTCTAAGTTAGGAAAAGAAATACTATTGTCCAGTGTGTCCAGTCCTCCAGAATCCTCATCATCAAAAATATCAGGAACCCTTGTAAAATTTCCAGAAATGGTTAGTTCTGAATTTCCTTCGCCCAGTGTTCTACCTTCCTCAAAACCTGTAAGAGAGGCACAGCTAGACATTAAAAAAATACATGCCCCAGCGGCTAGTAATAGCAGTAATAGATGATTTTTCATTGTTTTTTTTTGTGATCCTCTTAGCTGTTTAAATTAATAGCTTATTGAGGCTTAGGTTAATAGATAGCTTAATACTCATAATGAATATAATAAAATTTAACTGTTGAAATTAATTTACACGTAATTGGCATATTAATTTTAATACGCAAATCTTTCCGATAAAATTAAATTTAGAAGTTTCCACGATACTTCAATGCCTGCTCGATATGTGCGTAATGATGTTGTGAGTGCCATGCATATAGCGTTGTGTTCTGAGCAAGTGTAATCTCTTTACCAAGTCCGGGATGAATAAATTTTCTTTTATAACTTTCATTAGAGATAGACTCAAGTAATGATACTAATCGTGCATGTACTCCAAACAATATCTTTATGGAGGAGCTGAGATCTTCTGATTGTGCATCTGGTAGTTGTGCCCACTTGTTTTGATCATATGGTTTTATGGTAGGAACATCTTCTGTAAGCGTAAGCTTAAAGCGCATAATACAATTTATATGACTATCTGCACAGTGGTGTACTACTTGTTTTATAGTCCAACCTTCTGGTCTATAGCGGTAATTCAGTTCTATAGATTTTAAACAGCCCGTGATCGCTTCTATTTGCATAGGGAAAGAACGCAGAATACGAAGAGAACGCTCTATATCAGCATGAGTAGGGTTGGTAGGAAAATAAAATTTGCCGATTGGGAATTTTAATTTTTCTAGTTCTTGTTTATTCATACAATAATGTATTATTGATTAATAAATTAAAAAAGGCTGATTCAAATGAATGAATCAGCCTCGAAAATATTTTTATCTAATTACTATTTCTAGTAACCGGAGTTTTTATTTCCACCTCTGTTAAGACGAGCATCACGTTCTCTCATTTTTCTTGCTTTCTCATCTGCAGCAGCTTGGACTCTAGCGGCCTCAGCTTTAGCATCTGCCTCTGCTTTTAATCGTGCTTCTTCAGCTGCCGTATCGATAGTATCAGCAGGTATTATAGTTTGTTCGACTGCTGGCACTACAGGTGCAATAGGTGCAGCTGTTTTATCACAACCAAAACAACCTAGGAACCAAAGTAATAACAAGAGTAATAACAGTAATGGTAAAAGCCACCATAAGTACTTCATACACCCTCCGCCAGTGCTCGCAGCTACAGGAGCTGCAGCTACAACTTTCTTTTTCTGGACTTCCTTCACCACTTTCTTTTTAGGAGGAGATGGAGTTGCTTTTTTAGGCGTTTCCTTTTTAGGTACAGCAGCCACTGCTGCTACAGCTGCTACGGGTGCTGCCCATTTCCATCCAGCCGCTCCTTTATCATTGTAAGGGCAAGATCTTCCGATTTCCTGGCTGTTACCTGCTTTAAGAATACTGTAATATTTTCCTCCATCATCTAAAACAGACCATCTAGATTCGATACCTCTATTTTTAACAACGCTGTCCATACCGTTATTTCTTCCAGCCTCATTTTTATATCCTTGAGACCTTAGTCTTACATTACCATTATCATCTAATAACGCAAAGTAGTATTGTCCATCTTTTTTAAATGTACTAAACCCTTTATGAGTTGATGCCTTTGGTTTGTTTTTATATTCGTTACAGTGTAGATATTCGTCTAGATTAGACTTTTTAGCGGCAGCAGCAGCGGCGGCGGTCGCAGCAGCGGCAGCAGCCATTTTGGCTTCATTGTCTGCTTTTGCTTTTGCAGCTAGTTTTGCTTTCTCTGCTTCTTCTGCTTCTCTTTTAGCTTTTTCTTCTGCTAATAATCTTGCTCTTTCTGCTTCCTCCTCTTCATATTTCTTTTTGGCTTTTAGTCTAGCTGCTTCCTCTTCCTCGGCTTTAGCTTTAGCGGCAGCTTCTGCAGCTTCCTTCTCGGCTTTAGCCTTGGCGGCAGCAGCTTCCTGATCAGCCTTGGCTTTGGCAGCAGCCTCTTGCTCTGCTTTTAGTTTTGCGGCGGCAGCAGAAGCAGCTGCTAATCCAGCACTATATCCAGCCCAGCTCCATGATGCACCAGCTGCATCAGCATAAGAGCATGATCGTCCTATTTCCTGATGGTTGCCTGCTTTTAAAATTCCATAGTGTTTACCATCTTCTTCCACAACACTCCATCTCTCTTCTAACTCTCTATTTTTTATAACCGAAGCAATTCCGTTATCTCTTCCTGCTTCTGATGTGTATCCTTCTGATCTTAGACGCAGTTTACTATCACCGTCTACCATCCCAAAATAAAATTCACCATCATGAGTAAACGTTACAAAATCTCTATTGTCAGCAGATCGCGGATGGCCTCTATAGGCATCACAGTCTAGATATTCGTCCTGTGTAGAGGCAGGTTTTTCTGGAGCGGCGGCAGGAATAGCTCCTTCGCCAGCTAGCATCAGACCTACAGCTTTTTGCATATCATCAGTCGTTCCGTAAAAGAAACTCTTTGCGATATTTTTACCTTCAGCCCCTTTGATGTAGAAATAATATTTTCCATTACGTGTTGCCTTTCCTTCATAATTACTTTCTATCGGTCCATATTTAAAAACCTCATCCACCATCTCTTTTGCTTGTGCCTCAGTTTCAAAACCTCTAACATCTGCGTTTAAGAACAGTGTTTTTCCATCCTCTTTGTGGAAGGTAAAGTAATGCTTGTCATTACTACTTCTAAAAATTTTGTAGGTAATATTATTGATAGGGTAGCTACCGTCTTGTAAATAAACTTTTTCTTTTTTTGGTTTTTTAGGACCTGTCTTTCTCTTTTTTCTCTTTTTCTTAGGAGCATCTGGATTTGCAGGTGCCGCTGCTGCGATAGATATTGAAGCATCTCTGTTTGCAGCTATGAGGGTGTCACCTTCAAAAGCTTTAGTTTCAATAACGGTACCCGTACCTGTCCCGTTTAGTCTTGCCGCACCTGCTTTAGCATTTTCTGCTGAGGTAAACCAACGGCTGGTAGCAATTTCCTGATTATTTCCAGCTCTTAGTCCGAAAAAATGATTGCCTCCATCCTGATCAAATTTGTAGCGATCTGGGTTGGTCATGTTTTTTGTAACAGATTCTATTCCATTATCTCTTGCTGCTTCCGATGCGTATCCCTCACTAATTAAATAGACCTGATTACCGACATTGTAAGTGAAGTAATGCTCGCCTTCTGCTGAAAATTTACCAAATCCATCTTGGATGTTTCCGAGGTTGGTTTCGTAAAATGCCAACGGTCTGTAATCGTCTTTAGCCATTTGTACTGTTTGTTTTGATTTAAGTAATGTTCTTTTTTGACTGTAGAAAGTGCAAATTGTAACACAAACCAGTCTTCTAAAACACTTAAATTACGAAAAACCTACTAGAAATCTATATTTTATACGTTAGATTAGTTTCTATATGTTTAGATAATGTGGCTCGTTCTTGTTGTAATTTCTGAACGATCTGCAACGTTTTAATAATATCGCTGTCTTTTGAAGTGTCATTATTTTCTTCCTTTAGCTTACGCGAATAATCAGCGAGTTGCTTATTAAGAAGTATTAGTATATATCTGTAAAGTGCAATTTCTACATCTCTAGACGCATTAAATTCAGGATCCTTTTGAGTCAAAAGGCCAGCACCTTTTTCCTTCCATTTAGCCATAAAATATTTAGGAGAAAAAATATCTATTGCATATTCTCTAATTTCTTTGCGTTCATGGTTAGTAAAAAAAGAAGACTCTAGTTTTCCGTTTGTTTTATATTCGGCGAAAGCCTTCTGAATTATATCCAGATATAGTTCATTTTTAAATTTGTCATAATGCGTTTCTAGAGTCTGATGCATAAACTCTATTACAGATAAACCAGATTCTTCTTCATCTACAAGGAAGGTCGCATTACCATACAGTACGGCTATACGTGATAAGTCTTTTTCTTGATATTCCTGAGAGTCTAGATTGACTGGGTTTGATTGTTTAGGAGCTATTTTTTTATCTGTAACAAAAACATCTTCATTTTGAGATTGTAGTTGTTCTCTATCTGCCTCTAGTCTTTTACGACGGATATCTCCTGAGATGATTTTATTGGACTCTTTTATTAAAATTTCTTCTCTGATTTCCAACATCTGAGAACACTGTTGGATATAGGCAGATCTTTTAATCGTATCGGGTATTTTTGCAATCGTTTCTACAATATCTTTAATAAGATTAGTTTTCTGGATCGGATCATTACCTGCTTCCTCGGAAATCATTTGAACTTTAAAAAGAATAAAATCTTTTGCTTCCTTATTAATAAATTCTTTAAAGGCAGTCGCACCTAGTTTTGTTAAATAAGAGTCAGGGTCTTCTCCATCTGGTAGTTCGACCAACTTAATATTCATGTCTTGCTCGAGGATCAGATTCATGCCCCTCATAGCCGCCTTAATCCCTGCTGCATCGCCATCATATAAAACCTTTACGTTGTCAGTATATCGCTTGATGAGTTTTATTTGGTCGATAGTCAGTGAGGTTCCTGATGAGGCCACTACGTTATCTATTCCAGCCTGATGTAGTGCAATAGTGTCTGTGTAACCTTCCACGAGAATACATTCATCTTCCTGCCTTATTCCTTTTTTAGCAAAGTACATCCCATAAAGCGATTTACGTTTATTATAAATCTGAGATTCGGGACTGTTTAGATATTTTGGAATTTTTTTGTTTTCTGATAATGTCCTTCCACCAAAACCAACAACTTTACCGCTTAGATTATGGATGCTAAACATGACACGAGATCTAAAAAAATCACTGAACTCTTTTTTTGAAAGACCGAGCTTAAAAAGCAATTCCTTGTTGAAATTAGCGTCTACTGCGGCTTGGTAAAAGTGTCCATTCTTTTCATTTGCATATCCGAGTTGGAATTTATCTATTGTGGATTCCAAAAAACCCCTTTTTTTAAAATAGGAGAGACCTATAGATTTTCCTTCATCAGTTTCTTTAAGTTGTTTTTGGAAGTACTCGTTAGCAAAGTCGTTTACTACATACAGAGAATCGTTTAATTTTTGTTCCTCTTTGTATTCTTGCGATGTTGCCGTTTCTTCTAGTTCTATTCCATATCGTTTTGCAAGATGTCTAATAGATTCTGGAAATGTAAGTTGCTCGTGTTCCATTAAGAACTGTACTGCGTTACCTCCTTTACCACACCCAAAACATTTGTAGATGTTTTTTCCAGGTGAGACCGTAAAAGATGGTGTTTTCTCATTGTGGAATGGGCAAAGCCCAATCATGTTTATTCCACGACGTTTTAAATTTACGTAGTCAGATATGATATCTTGTACAGAGGCAATTGCAATAACGTCTTGTATGGATTTTTGTGATATCAATTATTTCTCTAAGCTATGCTTTTAAAATTCCAGTCTTGCTGCTGGTGTTATTTCTTGATTGGAAAAGTCTTTTGCCAGTAATTTGTAATATGCAGATATTCCGATCATAGCAGCATTATCTGTACAGTACTCAAATTTAGGGATATAAGTATTCCATCCATATTCTGTTCCATATCTCTTTAGTTCAGAACGTAAAAAAGAATTGGCGGAAACGCCACCTGCTATTGCAATATGTGAAATGCCAGTCTCATCTGCTGCTTTTTTGATTTTAGCCATAAGTATATTAACTATACTCGTTTGTATGGAGCAACAAATATTCTCCTTCTCTTTTTCGATAAACTTAGGGTCCTCTTTGAGATGATCTCTTAAGAAATATCTGATAGATGTTTTTAGACCACTAAAGCTAAAATCTAAGTTTGCAATCTTGGGAATCCCAAACTGGTATATAGGTTTACCCTTTTGTGCTAGTTTGTCAATAATCGGACCTGCAGGATAGTCTAAGCCCATCATTTTTCCAGATTTATCAAAAGCTTCACCAGCTGCATCATCTATCGTTTGTCCTAATATTTCCATATCATGATAGTCATCAATCTTTACGATCTGAGTATGACCTCCAGAAACGGTTAAACATAAGAATGGAAAAGGAGGATAGGGTTTCTCAGCAAAATGAGCTAGTATATGAGCCTTCATATGATGAACCTCAATCAAAGGAATATTATTTGCTAGAGCAAAGCCTTTGGCGAAGCTTAGGCCTACGATAAGGCTACCTAGTAAACCAGGGCCTCTTGTTACACCTATTGCTTGAATATCATTTTTGGAGATTCCTGCTTCTTTTATAGCCTTAGAAACTACTGGGATGATATTAATTTCATGATTTCTAGAGGCAGCCTCGGGGATTACGCCACCATAAGCCTTATGGACATCTTGTGTCGCTGTAATATTTGATTTTACGACACCATCTATAATAATAGCGGCCGATGTGTCATCACAAGAGGATTCTATTGCTAAAAGTATATTTGTTTTCAATTACTATTTTCCTTAAAAATTACTATAATTGTGTACGTCAAAGAACGTTACTTTTTCATCTTATAAAAAGAATAAATCAGGAAAATGAAGTTAGCGATCAACTTATTGTTGTTTTTACTTATTGGATTTTTGGGATTTATGCTCTATAACAGCATAAAAGCTCCGATTTCCTTTCAGACTGAAAAGAAAGCTAGAGCGGCAAAAGTAAAAAATAGACTCCTAGATATAAAGGCCTCTCAGGAAATTTATAGGGATATTGTAGGAAAATATGCCCATGATTTTGATACTTTAAAATCAGTTTTAGTCAACGATAGTATAGAATTTGTTAAAATCGAGCAGGATCCTGAATTTCCAGATGATGTAGATAAGTTTTTAGAGACATATTCTTACAAAAGTGCTTTAGATTCTATAAATACATTAAAAATAAATCTGGATTCGTTAAGATATGTCCCTTATTCGGATAAAGAATTTACGATAGAGGCAGACACATTGACCTATCAAAAAACTAAAGTAAATGTTTTACAAGTTTCGACTAGATGGAAAGACTTTATGGGACCATTTGCCGATGTAAAATATCAGAAATACGATAATAGTTACGATCCTAATAAATTATTTAAGTTTGGAGATATGTCTAAGCCTACTTTAAATGGAAACTGGCCTGAATAATTAGAATATTGGAGCAAATAAATAGATATAAGCAACTGTCTGCCATTTATAATGCAGGCAGTTTTTTTTATGGCATGTTTGATAACAAGGAAATGTTATCCAGTAAGCTAATTCCTAAGGAGAAGTTAGATGGAATTATTACATCAGTATCTAAAAAGATTGCTATCCGTAACGCTTATTATTCGATCCTTCCAAATAAAGCCTACGATCAAAAAGTCAAATTAAAAATTCTAAATAGTATACCGCAATTTACTCAGCTAAAAAATGTTGTTGTTCTCGAAGATGAGATAGATGACCAAACGGTGGTCGTTTGGGGTATGGAAAAAGAGATCTTTTCTAGACTAAATGATTTACAGAATGTCGATAAAATGATGCATTTTTCTTCTGCATTTATTAGAGCTTGTCTGTCTAAGAGACAGGATGGTGTCTATATTCATACTTTAGATAATCAACTAGATGTCACAGTCATATCTCAACGCAAATTAGCTCTATATAATTTTGTAGGCTATCAAAACAAAGAGGATTTACTTTACTATACATTGCTATACAAATCTAAACTAGCAAACGATAAAGCTCAAGTATTTTTATCAGGAGAATGTAGTGAGGAGCAACAACAGTTTGTTAAAAAGTATAATAAAAGTGTAGAACTTCTAACATTAGATTTGAAGATTCCTACTGCTTATAAATCCAAAGAATTTTATACTGGTTTACAAGCTGTCCACCTATGCGAATAGTCGGTGGTGCTTTTAAAGGTCGACGTTTTTCTCCTCCTGCAAAAAATTGGCCTACGAGACCGACTACAGATTTTGCAAAAGAAGCACTCTATAATATCTTAGTTAACAGAATAGACTTTACGGAGACAAAGATGCTTGACCTTTTTGGAGGAAGTGGAAATCACTGTTATGAGACGATCTCTAGAGGTTCGACTGATGTGACTTACGTAGATAAGCATTATCACTGTACTCAGTTTGTAAAAAAGATCTCGCAAGAACTAGACATAGAGGATTATATTAAAATCATTAAAAGCGATGTGTTTAAATACATAAAGAGTTGTACGGAAACCTATGATTTCATTTTTTGCGATCCCCCATATGGTTTATCTAATCTAAGCGAGATTCCAGATTTGATTTTAGCAAAATCTTTATTAAAAACTCATGGAATTCTTGTCATAGAGCATGATCAGCATAATGATTTTAAAGATCATTTATTTTTTCAAGAAGAGCGTAAATATGGAGGGACGATATTCAGTTTCTTTAGTCAGAGCAAATAATAAAATACTCCCTATAATATTCTAATTTTGCAGTCCAAATAATTCTATGACTCTAAAGGCCTCTATAGCATCCGCGATAAATACCTTCTTTCACTCAGAACGTGAAGGGATCGATCTTTCTAATAAAATAGTTTTAAACTCTACAAGGAAAGAGTTTGATGGGGATTATACATTAGTCGTTTTCCCTTTTTCAAAAATGGCAAAAAAATCGCCGCAAGATACAGCAGAAGCCATTGGAGAATATCTTAAAGAGAATGTAGAAATTATCGAAGATTTTAATGTGATCAAAGGTTTTTTAAATC
Organism: uncultured Saprospiraceae bacterium; assembly: GCA_938015805.1. Classification (GTDB taxonomy): domain Bacteria; phylum Bacteroidota; class Bacteroidia; order Chitinophagales; family Saprospiraceae; genus JAHDHU01. The sequence continues at coordinate 28,452 of CALLXF010000014.1, forward strand.
TATCATTGAAACAAGAACATTGGACGAAAGTCCTCACTGATTTATCTACGTCAGAGGAAATCACTATACCTAAAAAGGATAAAAAAGTCATTGTAGAGTTTTCCTCTCCCAACACTAACAAACCATTACATCTAGGACATATCAGAAATATTTTACTAGGATGGTCTATCAGTAAAATTTTAAAATCTGCCGGCTACGACGTTTTAAATACACAGATCGTAAATGATCGAGGAATAGCTGTTTGTAAAAGTATGCTTGCATGGCAACTTTATGGTGATGGAGAAACACCAGAATCTTCTGGTATTAAAGGTGATCACCTGATCGGAAAGTACTATGTTATTTTCTCCAAAAAGATAAAAGAAGAATATGCCCAATGGCAAAAATCGGAAGAAGGTTCGAGAGTAAAAGCGGAGCAAATCAAAGACGGAGAAGAGGCATCTGTTTTCTTTAAGCGTTATGAAAACACTTACTTTAATGAATATAGTAAACTAGGTTTACAAGCTAAAGAAATGCTTCAGAAATGGGAGCAAAATGATACGGAAATACGAGCTCTTTGGAAAAAGATGAACGACTGGGTGTATGCCGGTTTTGAGATTACGTATAATAATCTTGGAGTGCATTTCGATAAGTTATATTATGAATCTGACACCTATTTACTAGGAAAAGATATCATCGAAGAGGAGTTAAAAGTAAATCAGTTTTACAAAAAAGACGACGGTAGCGTTTGGATGGATTTAGAAGATGTAGGACTAGATCATAAGCTGGTATTACGTAGCGATGGCACCTCGGTGTATATGACGCAGGATATAGGAACAGCAGAAAAACGTTATGAAAATCACGGTGCTGAGAAAATGATATATGTCGTAGGTAATGAGCAAGATTATCATTTTAAAGCACTATTTGAAATATTGAAAAAGCTAGGTCGGCCATATGCTGATGGTTTATATCACCTTTCTTATGGAATGGTAGATCTCCCTTCAGGAAGGATGAAGTCTAGGGAAGGAACTGTCGTGGACGCGGACGATCTGATGAATGAAGTTATAGGAGAAGCTGCAAAAAATGCAAGCGAAAGGGAAATACAATTAGACATACCTGAAGCAGAAAAAACAGAGATTAATCGGAAGGTAGGGATGGCTGCACTTAAGTATTTTATACTTAAGGTAAATCCTAAAAAGAGAATGGTTTTTGACCCAAAAGAATCTGTAGATATGAAAGGGGATACTGGGCCTTATATCCAAAATGCTTTTGTACGGATACAGTCGATCCTAAGAAATTACGGAGATGAAATTCCGACCTATACAAAAGGATACACTGATATCAAGGAAATAGAAAAAGAATTACTGGTTTTGTTAGATGGTTATCCAAGAGTAATAGAAGAGGCTGCTGCCCAATATGATCCATCTCAGATTGCTAGTTTTTCTTACCAATTGGCTAAAACATACCATCGTTTTTATAATGATGTTAGAATATTAAAAGCAGAATCAGAAGAAGCTAAAAGTTTTAGATTAAACTTATGTAGAGTAATCGGTATAAAGCTGGCACATAGTATGGATTTATTAGGAGTAGAGATGCCAGAAAAAATGTAATTATGAGCGAAGAGCAAAAAGAATCATTAAATTTTTTAGAAGAGATGGTTGCCGCAGATATTGAGTCAGGTAAACACGATGGAAGAGTATTAACTCGATTTCCTCCTGAGCCTAACGGATATTTGCACATCGGTCATGCAAAAGCTATATGGGTTAGTTTTTCTATTGCTCAAAAGTATGGTGGTAAAACAAATCTTAGGTTTGATGATACAAATCCGATAACAGAAAAAACGGAGTACGTAGATTCTATTAAGCGTGATATAAAATGGCTAGGTTATGAGTGGGATGGAGATCCGTTATACACCTCTGACTATTTTGACGAATTGTATAAATTTGCTCTACAGCTAATTGCTGACGGTAAGGCGTATGTAGATGATTCTACTGTTGCTGAGATCGCAGAGATGAAAGGAACTCCTACCGAGCCTGGAAAAGACAGTCCGTATAAATCGAGGAGTATAGAAGAAAATATAGATCTCTTTACTCGCATGAAAAATGGCGAGTTCCCAGATGGATCTAAAGTCCTAAGAGCAAATATAGATATGGCTTCTCCTAATATGCTGCTGAGAGATCCTATAATTTACCGGATAAAAAAAGAAACCCATCATCGTACTGGAGATGACTGGTGTATCTATCCTATGTATGATTTTGCACATGGACAGTCTGATTCTATCGAAAATATTACCCACTCTCTTTGTTCGTTAGAATTTATGCATCATCGACCATTATATGATTGGTTTATAGATAACTTAAATATCTTTCCTAGTAAGCAGACAGAGTTTGCTCGTATGAACGTGGAGTATATGATCACAAGTAAGCGTAAGCTTCTAAAACTGGTCGAAGGGAACTATGTAAGTGGCTGGGATGATCCTCGGATGCCTACACTTTCAGGTTTGAGACGTAGAGGAGTACCCGCAGCTGCGATACGACTGTTTTGTGAGAAAACAGGAATAACAAAACGAGAAAATTTACAAGAAATATCACTCTTTAATTCCTGTGTAAGGGATACTTTAAATGCCACTGCGACCAGAGTTATGGGTGTGCTAGATCCTGTCAAAGTGGTAATTACTAATTACCCTGTAGACAAAACTGAGATGATGCATGCAGATAATAATCCATCTGATGAGGATGCAGGGACTAGAGAAGTTCCATTTTCTAGAGAGATCTACATAGAACGTAGTGACTTTATGGAGGATGCACCTAAGAAGTTTTTTAGGCTGGGTATAGGGAAAAATGTTAGACTAAAACATGCTTATATCATTACCGCAGAGTCCATACAAAAAGATGATGATGGTAACGTTACTCAGATAAACTGTACCTATTACGCAAACAGTAAAAGTGGTGAGGACGAATCTGGAATAAAAGCCAAGGGAACATTGCATTGGGTTTCTATTCCTCATGGAAAGGAAGTAACTATTAGAGATTATGATCTTCTATTTACGGACCCAGCTCCTACTTCCCACGAAGATAAAGATTACCTAGAATTTTATAATCCTGATTCCTTAATAGAGAAAAAAGCTATTGTAGAACCTAGTCTAATAAACGCTAAAGTCGGGGAACAGTTCCAGTTTATCAGGAAAGGATATTACACTGTTGACCCTGATAGTGTAGATGGGAATCCTATTTTTAATAAGACTATAGCTATGAAGGATTCATGGGCTAAAAGCCAGAAAAAATAAAATCCAATTATATTTGCAACAGTGAGTAGAGGACGAGTCATATTACAGGAAGAGGCATTTAGGTTAACCCTAGAGAGACTGAGTTATGAAATCATAGAAAACTATGAGGACTTTGCAGATGTATGTATTATAGGTATACAGGAAAAAGGAGTAATTCTCGCAGAGCGACTCGTTCAGTTATTAATTAAAAATACTCAGGAAAAAGATATCACCTTTGGGAAGTTAGATATTACTTTTTATCGCGATGATTTTAGAATGAAGGGGACTCCTCTAAAAGCAAGTAATACAGAATTGCTTTTTTCTCTGGAGGGAAAACATGTAATACTAGTCGATGATGTTTTGTATACCGGTAGATCCGTACATGCCGCTATGTCTGCATTGCAAGATCATGGAAGAGCGGATACGGTGGAGCTGGTATGTCTCGTGGACCGTAGATTTAATCGGCATTTACCGATCCAGGCAGATTATGTGGGTTTAACAGTAGACTCTATAGAAGAAGCCTATGTAAAAGTCCAGTGGGAGGATTTCGATGGTGCTGATAAAATATTAATTCATACGCCTAAACGAGAGCAAGCATGAGTAATCAGCAAGAACTAAGTACTAAGCATCTACTCGGGATAAAGTACATCAACGCTGACGATATAAATCTGATTTTTGAGACTGCTGTAAATTTTAAGGAAGTCATCAACAGACCGATAAAAAAAGTACCATCACTCAGAGACGTTACGATAGCTAATTTGTTTTTTGAAAACTCGACTAGAACTAAAATTTCTTTTGAATTAGCGGAAAAAAGATTATCGGCGGATGTCGTAAATTTCTCTTCCTCTGGATCATCGGTAAAAAAAGGAGAGAGCTTACTAGATACCGTTAATAATATACTTTCTATGAAAGTGGATATGGTAGTCATGAGGCATCCAGCTCCTGGGGCTCATGTTTTTCTTTCTAATCACATTGACGCTAATATTATAAACGCGGGAGATGGTACCCATGAACATCCAACACAGGCGTTACTGGATGCGTTTTCTATGAGAGAAAAATTAGGTTCTCTAAAAGGTAAGAAAATCGTCATCGTAGGCGATATTATGCATTCTAGAGTTGCTCTAAGTAATATATACTGTTTACAAAAGTTAGGTGCAACCGTAAAAGTTTGCGGTCCACCGACACTATTACCTAAGTATATCAGTTCGTTAGGAGTAGAGGTAGAATATGATCTCCGTAAGGCTCTCAATTGGTGCGATGTGGCCAATGTCCTCCGGATCCAGTTAGAGCGTCAAGACATTAAGTATATTCCATCCTTACGAGAATACGCTCAGTTTTATGGAATTAATAAAGATATATTGGATAGCCTAGACAAAGAAATCGTTCTAATGCATCCTGGACCCATAAATCGAGGTGTAGAACTCAGTAGTGATGCGGCAGATTCTGATCACTCGATAATACTACAGCAGGTAGAAAATGGAGTAGCGATTAGGATGGCGGTGCTGTATCTTTTGTCTGGTAAAAGATCTTAATTTTCGTAACCCTATACCTATCATTTGCGTTTAAATTGTAATATCATTAACAAGAGTTAAGGATGGTATTCCTTAATTTTGTCCAAAATTATTAGTTCGGTTTATGAGAGCATTCTTTTTAGTTATAAGTTTTATTTTGGTTTCTATATGTAGTGGTTTTTCTCAGTCAGGTCATAAGATCGAGTTTGAGTTAAAAAATTACGATAATGATACCTTGATTATTGGATATTACTTTGCCGATCGTCAGCTTGTAGAGGATACTTTATTGGCTAAAGCCAATGGAAAATTTGTTCTTGAAGGAGAAGAATCCTTAAATCCAGGAATTTATCTCATGTTGGTCAAACCAGATAATTCTTTTCTACAGTTTATGGTTAATGAGAAAGAGCAACATTTTAAAATTAAAACCAATGCTCTACAACTTGGAGATGTTAGCTTTAAAAATACAAAGGATAATGATTTGTTTTATGATTACCTCTCATTTTTAAAAGATCATAGACCTAAATCGGAAGAGCTAAAAAACAAGCTTAAAGAATCAGAGGAAGAAGGAAAAGAGACGGGTCATATTCTCGAAAAATTAGATGCTTTAGATGATGAAGTATTTGCCTATCAGCAAAAAATTATAGGAGATCATCCAGATATGATAACCTCGCTTTTAATCAAAGGTAATATAGATATAGAAGTTCCAGAATACGATGGGACAAAAGAGGAGGTGCAGGAAAAATCCTTTAAATATTACAAGACTCATTTTTTTGATAACATAGAATTCGATAATCCGGCATCGATCAGAACTCCCTTTTTTGATACACGAATAAAAAACTATATTGATAAATTAATTCCGCAACATCCTGATTCTTTAGCAAAGGCCACTGACTTTATTTTAGAAAAATTAAACCCTGTAGAGGATGCTTATAAATTTTATTTAAGTAAATACTTAAACGAAGCTGCAAATTCGAAAGTAGTCGGAATGGATGCGATCTATGTACATCTGGTTGATAATTATTATAAGAAAGGAAAGGCTCCATGGGTAGAAGAGGAAACGATGCAAAAACTCGTGGATAACGCGGATAGATTACGACCTGTCCTGATCGGTAAAACAGTTCCTGATATAGAATTATATAAAGAAGACGGAACCCCTGTAAAACTAAGTGATATCGATACAGAATATACGGTTATTATGTTCTGGGCTCCAGACTGCGGACATTGTAAAAAATCAATGCCTGCTGCTATAGATTTTAATGAAAGTTATAAAGACAAAGATGTAACGTTGCTCGCCGTATGTACGAAGCATACCGATAAATATAAATCATGCTGGGAGTATATTAAGAATAAAGAAAACATGGAAAACTTTCTTAATGTCGGAGACGAATTCCATCGCAGTAGATTTAAAAGAATTTTCAATGTCCGCTCTACGCCTATGATCTATATCCTAGATCGCAATAGGGAAATATTAGTCAAAAGTATCGGGACTAAACAAATAGGTGAGGTGATGGATCAGATTATTGCCTTAAAGAAAATAGAAGAAAAAGGGTAGTGTATCTTTAGGTGAATTTAGTGCTAGAATTATTTAAATAAGGTATGTTATTATACTTGTAGTAATGGAAATTAAGTTGTGCTGTAATTACTTTAACCACAATTTAAAATTAGTAGAAGTTCTATATCAGTCTTTCTCTAATTTGTAGTCTTACGTTTTATACTTTTTATAACCTCACTAATAAACTTATTCTGGTCAAAGTTTTTAGTAAGTCCTAATCGTACAATGACAATATCTTCTGAGGGAATTATATAAATAAATTGGCCTTGATATCCACTTGCATAGAATAGGTCTTTAGGACAATCATTAAAATTACAACTGCCAGCATTAAGCCACCAGTGAGCACCGTAGTAACATCTTTTATCATCTACAGGAGTGTAGGAGAATTTAACCCAATCCTCGGGAAGTATTCTTTCCCCAGTGGGAGAGATACCATCATTTATAAATAACTTTCCAAATTTAGCCCAGTCTCTAGTGGTGGCATAACCATAGCTAGAACCTAAAAAGTTACCAGCCTCATCTGTTTCTATTACCGCGGAGCTCATACCTATTTTATCAAAAAGTTCTTTTTTAGGAAACGTTAAATATTCTGATCCTAGTTTGTTTTTTAGGATACCCATAAGAATATTAGAAGTTCCTGAAGAGTATTTCCAGCTTTCTCCTGGTTTAAATTCTGATTTGTTATCTGTAATATCGTCTATAATATTCTCAGAGAGATATAGCATTTCTGTAGCGTCGGATACATCTGTATAATACTCATCCCATCGCAGACCACTGTTCATTTGTAATAGGTGTCTAATAGAAATGGACGCTCGCTGATCATTTTCCCAATTAGGAAAAAGCAATGTGTCATTTTTTGTAAGTATATTTTTACTTTCCGCTATACCGATAAGAGCATTTACAATGCTCTTAGTCATTGACCATCCTAGAAGGGGTGTCTCCATGGTAATCCCTTTGGCATATCGTTCCGCTACTATAGTATCTTTGTGTAATACAAGTACAGCACGAGTATAGGCATTAGGAGAAAATACTGGATCGATTGCTGCCTTCAATTGATCATTATCTAATAGATTAACGTCAAGTTCAAAAGAATTGCTTTCTACAATCGCTGGGCTATAATTAGGATAAGTTATATCGTAGTCATCTTTACCTTGTAGCAGGATGCAACCTAACCCAGGTTTATGTATCGCCGTTCTTTTAGCTAATCCGTAAACAGATGCTGAGGCAGATGAATTAGATCTATCCACTGAGATGCTGGCAAGATTTAACGGGGATTCTCCTAGATCATCCGCCATGATGTTATCTACGGATCTATTTGCTAGGTATGTGCATGAGCAAGCCGCTTTTGCAGCATAACCTGTTACTACCGGAATCTTTGGGTAAAGAAAAAAATAGCATCCCGCCAGAAATAATATAAATAGAATACCTAAAGCTCTGAAAACTTTTTTTATCATTTATTTAGGGCTTTTAATTGTAAGTTTTCCATTGGCTTTAGAGCCATTTTTTACAATCTCTACCTTATACTCTCCCGGCGTCAGGTAGTACTTGCCGTTATCTTTTGCTTCTAGTTGTTTATTGGTTTTATCATCCTTGAGATGCTTTTTATTTTTTTTGTCAATGGAAAGGTCATAAGTAACGGTTGCTATACCCGCTTGTAATTCTATGTCCTTAGAAAGTAGCTTTTTGTTTTTCTGGTTGTACACATTTAGTGTTCCCTTACCGGCAGTCTTAGAATGTACAATTAATGATATTTCCTTTTCATTTGCTTTAGTGTATACATTCCGTACTGATCCCCATCTGTTAGAGTGTTTTATGTCATTTATAACAAATAAATGTAAATCCTTATCGAGAGTATTATTATAATCGTACAGATAGGAGATATCTGCTTTATAAATAGAACGACCATGTGTACCGATTAATAAATGTTTTTCACCACCATGGATGACTAAATCATGCACGGGAACATTAGGCATAGTCTCAGAAAATTCCATAAAATTTTCGCCATGATCAACAGAAACATATGTTCCGTGATCTGTCCCTATGAATAGTATAGCAGCATGATTAGGATCTTCTTTTATCACATTTGCCGGGCCTGCATTTTTTAAACTAGTCGCTATAGGTTTCCACGTGTCGCCATGATCCTCACTCTTATAAACATAGGTTGAAAAATCATCATTGCGATATCCGTTAAGTGTGGCATACACTATGGCTTCCTTATGCGCAGAGGCTTGTATTCGACTTACCCACAGTCCTTGAGGTAAGCCAGTTGAGATTTCCGTCCAATCGTTACCACCATTTTTTGTACGATATATTTTACCATCATCAGAGCCTGTATATATCAACCCAAATTTTAATTTAGATTCATCTATTGAAGCCAGGGTGCCATAAGCGACATCGCCTTTTTTTCCTCCGTTTGTAAGATCATCGGAAATGGCAGTAAAGGTTTCTCCCTTATCCATAGATCTCATCAACTTGTTGCAACCCATATAGAGGATGTCTTGGTTATGATGTGATAATAAGATAGGACTTTGCCAGTTCCATCGATATGGACGATCACCTAGATCATGCATTGGTGTGATATATTTTCTTTTTCCAGAAGCCACGTTGATACGGAAATAGTTCCCAAACTGGAAACCAGTGTAGACAAGATCCGTATTCCGATTATCAATTTGGATTTGCATACCATCGCCACCCATAATCGATTTGTAAGGGTATCGACCTGTCTGGTGCCATCTGACTCCTTTAGAATAATGATGACTTCCTTTCCAGACTCCATTATCCTGTAGTCCGCCGTAAACATTGTATGGTTCTGCATTATCGATATTGATGTAATAGAACTGACCGACTGCGGGGCTGTTGCATTTTATCCAATTCTTACCGTGATCGTAAGAGATATTTATACCTCCATCATTACCATTGATCAGATGTCCATTATTTTTAGGATTTATCCAAAGTGCATGATGATCTACGTGTACATTCTCTCCATTAATATTAGTCCATGTTGCTCCGGCATCTCCAGAGTGTAATATCGGTACACCCATGATAATCACCTGTTCTGGATCATGGGGATAAACACGTACTTGAGCAAAATAATATCCATAGGAATTAAATAGACCATCGATATAATCTTTATGGGTCTTTGTCCATGTTTTACCACCGTCATCACTTTTGTATAATTCCGCTCCGATAACAGGTGTGTCAAAGAGTAATCTGTTGGCATTTTCTAAATAGGTAGCTAAATCTGCGGCAACTATCTTTTTTTCTTTTGCCATTTTTTTAACGGCTGCTGCCGAATATTTTTCAGGAAAATTATTAGATTTTAGATAGGTTGCTAATTTACCCTCCTCAATATTTAAGAAGGCAGATTTAGACATGGCTTTAAAATCATCCTTAGTCAAATCTGTATTCGATTTTTTCTCTTTCTTTTCTCTTCTGTAATAGTTATCTAGCAAGGCATATAACCTCGTTCCTGTTTTTGTTTTTGCTATATCTAATCCGATTCTTCCTACTCCATTTCCAGTAGGAAATCCAGATCCTTCCGCTGTTATCAATGTCCAACTTTCTCCTTTGTCTACAGACTTATATATGCCTGAGCCAGGGCCGGATTCTGTAAAATTCCAAGCCTTACGATCTCTTTGCCAACAAGCGGCGTAGTAAATATTAGTATCAGTAGGATCGACAGTAAGGTCTACAGATCCAGTTTTATCGTCTACTTTTAAAGTATGACTCCATGTTTTTCCTCCATCGGTAGTTTTAAAAATCCCTCTCTCTACATTATCGGTATAAAGGTGACCGAGAGCTGCGATCATGACCGTATTTACATCCTTAGGATCGATAACGATACGCCCGATGTGATGTGTTTCTTCTAGTCCTAGATGTATCCATGTTTTTCCTTGATCTGTACTTTTGTAAACGCCATTACCAGCATAAGAAGATCGGCTCGAATTTACCTCGCCTGTTCCCACATAAATGGTATTAGACTTCCAGTCTACAGCTATCGCTCCGATAGTCATTACCGATTGATCATCAAAGAGAGGAGTAAAAGTAGTTCCGTTGTTTTCTGTGTACCATAATCCACCCGATGCATAGGATACATAAAAAGTGGTGGGATTATCAGGATTTACAGCCAGCTCTGTGACACGACCAGACATAATAGTCGGCCCTATATTTTCTATTGGAACCTGAGAAAAAGGGGATTGAGCAGTAATTAAAACGCTATATAAGCACAAAAAAATAACAAAATTTATCTTAGCCATATCAATAATTATCAAAATGAGGTTTCTTGATAAAGCTAAGATAAATTATGGATGTCTACGATTATATTTTCACGAAACGTTTAATTTGATTAATACTAGTTTTAAGAAAATAAGAGCCAGGACTTAAAGCAGAAACATCTATATTTTTTATATCATTTCTGATAATGGTATTTAGTTTTATTCCGTGCATATTATATATTTCTACTTGATCTAATGACTGTTCTGATTTTAGCGTAAGTCTGTTTGCAGTAGGGTTAGGAGAAATAGTTAACTCTGTAATCGATGCTATTTCATCATTTCCAGATGCAAATTCAAATTGTAAATCATCAATGCAAAAATAAGCTGGAGTATTCATCCCAAACTGACCTACATCGGATGAACTTAGAGTAAATACTAACTGGTCTACTATACCGAGAACTTCTATATTAACAGACTCCCAATCATCTAAAATGTAGTCCATAGAATTATCTTCAAAACGATAATCCGCCAAATAGAAATTTACACTATCAGGTTTTTCTTGTCCATCATAAATTCCTTTTATGGTCAAGAGGAAAAAGTCAGGATCATTACCTGTCTCACCACCAAATTTTTTAGCAAAGGCATCTCCTTCTAACATACTAAGGTAAGCATAGGTGGAATTACTGATTTGGAAACTTCCAATGATATCTGTAAAAGGTGTAGTTACTGTCATGTCGATGGTGGTTTGTCCACTCACGAAAGTCGTAGCATAATTACTAGAGTTATTATGACCACTTCCTGCGATACTTGAATATTGGTTTGAGAATCCGGGCGTAGTATTATCAGTATCATTAGTTAATGCCCATCCCGACCAAGACATAAATTCTGTGTTGTATTCATTAGGTAAAAAGAAGTTTAGAAACCCAAATCCTCCAGATCCGTCGCTTCCATTTAAGAAGCTGTCTTGTTCTATTTCTGTTCCTTCAAAGGTGAATAAAAATTGAGCTTGTAACGAGTTTAAGGTGCCTACAAAAAGAAGTACGTAAAATAATTTCATGTAATTGTTTTAATGTGTTTTATTAATGTTGTTTCTTATTCCTAATTCAAAATTGATTCCCGGCATCGGGCGTCTTTCTACTATTCTATAGTTTTTATTCCAGATGTTATTACACTTAATAAATAGCGTAATTTCATTTTGATTTTTAATTTGATGTGAGAGGTATAAATTTCCGATCCAGAAAGCTGCTACGCTTTCATTAAATCCTTTTACACTGGAAGTATAAACATGATTTATAGATAGTAAGGTGTTTTTCTTGTTTAGTGAAATATTAAATATTGCTTTATGTTCCGGTGTATATACAAGTTGATCTCCTGCTGCGATATTAGGAGATAGAATACTTTTTTGGTTTGTAGATTTAGTAAAATTATAATTGGATTGGACTCGGATTTCTCCGAATGTTGTTTGACATGCGTATGATACCGTTGATTCGAAACCTCTGCTCCAGACTTGAGCAATATTCTGAGGCGAAAAGAAATTATTACCATCTGATATTGCCCATAAAATCCAATTGTCTATTACTCTATTGTAAATACCCAAAGTGATATTTCCGCTGGATACATTTGTTTTTACGGGACTGTAGTCTAAGTTTACTTCTTGACTCCAGCCAGACTCAGGTAGTAATAATAGATTTCCTCCAGGATTCCAGTACTGATCGTTCAGAGTAGGCGAGCGATAGTTCTTACTGATTTTACCTCTGAGAATTAGTTGAGTGGATGGTTGGTAGTTTATGGATGATGATACTATAACAGGATTCCATCCAAGATTCTCTATTTCATTTCTAACGGAACCACGTATCGTCATTTTATGATATCTATAACTGTAATCTATGAGTCCAGCCAGTCTGTGATTAGTGGCTTGATTCTTATAATTTGTA
>CALLXF010000015.1 GCA_938015805.1 uncultured Saprospiraceae bacterium
GGAGTAAGTTGCCTCATGAATTTTTAGGCAAAGTGTCGAGCGAAATCATTAATCAAGTAAAAGGAATAAATAGAGTAGTATATGATATCAGTACAAAACCTCCGGCGACTATTGAGTGGGAATAGTATACTTCTCATTCTACTGGTTTTTTTATTATCGGCTTGTGGTGGTTCTAAAAAAACAACGAGCACAGCAAGGAAAAGGCCTAAGACTTCTGTCAAAAAGAAAAAGCCTAGACCAGTAAAAAGGTCTGACGTAAAGGTTGATCGCAATGACTGGAGAAAAGATAAAACGGATAAAGAGGATAAAGATCAAGAGGAGATCATGGTAGATGGTTATCTAAAGAAGGATGTGTATAACATCTCGATGTTTATTCCATTTGATGTGAGAAGCAGTGGGAGTGATATCTCATCAGTATCCAATAAGTTTATAAACTATTATGCTGGGGTAACACTTGCGTTACAAGAGCTGGAAAACGAGGGTCTTAATTTAAATCTATCCGTATACGATAGTAAGGAAAATTTTGAAACTAAGTTGCTAAGTAATAATAACGACCTGGCCGATGTAATCATTGGACCATACGATACTGATCGATTAAAAAAGGTTGCGGCTTTTGGGTTAGAGCATAAAATCCCTGTGGTTTCGCCATGGAAGGCAAGTAAGAAAATAACCAAACAAAATCCTTATTACGTTCAGCTTAGTCCTAATCCCTCAGATCATTATAAAAAGATCGCTGATCACATTAACGAAAATTTTTCTCCTGATCAGGTGTTTATTTTATCGAGGAATAATAAGAAGGATCAAACCTTATCTAAGTACATTCAGAGTTACCATAAGTCATCTTCTAGAAGAGAAGGTTTTAATGAATATACAGTCGATGAGGATTCTTTACAAGTAGGAGATCATGCCTATGACTCTCTTTTTTTAATCAATCGTCCTACTGTTTTTGTAATACCTAACTACAGTTCTAAGGACGAGAATTATATCTATAACTGTATCAGACGGATCAGTACCGAAAAAGAATTTAATCAAGTCTATGTCTACGGTATGCCAATCCTTTTAGATAACGATAAGATCACATATGATTACTACAAAAATTTAAAAATCCGTACCTGTGGAGCTAAGTTTGTAAATCGTACTAGCCCGGATGTCGTTAATTTTGAGCGGCAATTTTATGATCAATACAAAGGGTTACCGACAGATGATGCTTTTGAGGGTTATGATATGATGAAATTTGTGGGTAATGGATTATTGCAATACGGGCAACATTTCCAGAAGCATTTTGTCCAGCAAGATTTTAAATCTCTACAAACCATTTATAATTTAAAAGGGTTAGATCCAGATAAAGAAATGAATTTAGAGAAAGAGCCAGCCGTGGAGTATTACCAAAATATGCATCTAGATATTATCCAGTATGAGGGTAATGGATTTAGAAGAATCAGATAAGTTAATATGCCGATTACGGAAAAAAGGTTGGCTCGGTTTAAAGAGGTAGTTTCTCATCGTCAGATGGACCTTACGGTTGTTTTAGAAAACATACATGATCCACATAATATTGCAGCAGTCATAAGAACCTGTGACGCAATAGGTGTCAGAGAGATTTATGGGATTGTTACAGATGATATGATAGATATTAAAAACTATCGCATCGGAAAACGAGCTTCGGCAGGAGCAAGAAAGTGGATCGACTTTAAAATATTTACAAATTTAGAAGATGCAATAGCTCAGATAAAAACCAAGTATAAAACAATACTAGGGACTCATTTATCAGAGTCAGCAGAGTCACTATATGATTTAAATCTAGCGGATTCCGTAGCACTGATGTTTGGAAATGAGCATGATGGATTATCTGCGGATGCTCTTAAACATCTGGACGGTAATTTTATTATCCCGCAATTTGGGATGGTACAAAGTTTAAATATTTCAGTGGCCTGTGCTGTAAGTCTATACGAGGCTTGTCGCCAAAGAATAGCTCAAGGTAGCTATAGTGATTCATCACTTACTACAGAAAAGCAAGCACTTTTAGATTCCTATCTAGCCATCCATGAGGAAGGTTATGTCCGCGGTAGAGTAGATAGGAAGTAATCATAGATATTCATAAAGGCATTATCCCTAAGGCCAAAACGATTATAACTACTCGATAACCATTATTCCAGCAGAACCGATTTGGTTATTTATATCCTTAATGATTAAATTATACAACCCTAGATCAAGTGGTTGATTTAGAATTAATTTATACGAGCCGGAATGGGTTAGAAAATAATCTGAGGTAATAATTCTTCCTGCCATATCGGTAATACTATACTCGTAATGACCTTCCTCGATTCCAGCAATAGTCAATTCACTGAGCTGATCTTTTATAAGAGAAGGAAACACTGTAAAATCTAAAGCTGGGACGTTTTTTATACTACTCGGTTCGTTAATTTCTTCTGCACCTATTTCCGGAGCAGAACCACCATAAAGTAATCCTACATCTATGCCTTCATCTATTAACGGACTAATGTCTGATAGAAAGAAATCATTGCCTGTTACATTTTCAAATATAGGATCAGTGTTTACAGCATTATTTTCTTCTATTACTATAGCTGCAACAGGAGCATCCATAGAACAGTGACTTGCCGTAACATTAATACTATCGTTGTTGAAAAAATTAAACGAAACTTGATCGTTACCGTAGTTTATGGTATTGGTATTTTCTATTAGGAGTTTAGATCCTATGTTTTCGTCAGCAGTAAGTCCATCGATACCTCCGTCTGTAGAATTTGGATTGTGGAATGTAGAATTAGTGATTCGCCATCTCGCATTTTTTCCATCTGTTACTTGAGTGTAAATTCCACCTTTTACATTGTTTCCAAAAATCGATTTGATAATAAATACCTCCGATAGCGCTTCAGCGTCTTTATGCGATATACCTAAACCATAAAAATTGTTTTCTAAAAATCTACATTTATAAATGGAAGTTCGATCTATATTACCATCTCCATGTCTATACATTTGTATTCCTCCTCCGAGGGAAAATCCACCAGACTTGCTTATCGTTAAACCATCTAAAATAACTGTAGAACTTTGCGAATCTGTACTAGATGAACTTCTTCCAAAAACAATAATTTCATCACCGGGATTTGTAAATTCTGTAGTATATTCTTGAGGATTATATTTGCTAAAATCATCATTCCATCCACCTTGTATCATAACATAGTAGTCATTTTGAAAAAAGGCAAGAATGGAATAGTTGTAAACACCTTCTGCAAATCTTAAGACTACAGGCTGTGTTTCTCCTAGATCTAAAGCATTGCTCACATCAGACTGTTCCGCTCCTTCAGTAAAAAAGATAACCTGAGGCGAGGCACTGTTGTTAGGGTCTGTTTTTAACTGGAATTCAAAGAGATTTAGAATCTGATCTCCATCTATATCTGCCCATGCATCAAATGGGTTATTAGGATCGAGGCCGTTATCACTCTCCCAGTCATCATCCATACCATCGTCATCACCGTCTTCTAACGGATCACGTTGTGTGTTAGTCAGACTTGGTAATACTTCTGAGGTTCCAGATAAAGAAAGTTGTTCTTGTTTTAAAAGATCTATTTGATTCTTTAGGTTTATCTCTATATCAGATTGTGCATACGACCAAATACCACATAGGATAAATAGAAAGGTGAAGTTTGATTTTTTCATAGTAATAGTGCTTTATAAATTTAAGATAGTCATTTAATATGATAAGCTTAAAGGAATAAAGCCAATTCTTAAAAATGCTTTAAAGCTTCTCGTTTAGATAGGTTAGATAAATCAGGATTATCTATAACAAACTGTTTTACGGCATCAGGGTTTACTCTTGCGTAAGACCTTAGACTCCATCCTATCGCTTTACGAATAAAAAATTCTGACTCATGTTTACGCCTATTTATCAGTTTAAATAGTAGTTTTTCATTTACTTGGTCTTTATATTTTAATTGGTACAGTAGGGATGTCCGTTGTAACCAGAAATTATCGGACTCTATCCATTTATGAGTATACTCTGAGACTAGTTCTGGTGATACTTTTAATATTTGACCTACCGAGGTAGATGCGAGTGCATCTACAGTATCCCACCATGATTTATGAGTCACAAGAAATTCTAAATCACTGATATGTGATCCATTTAAAAGCTTTACTCTTTTGGACATAATATCTAATGCCGCATACTGTAATTCGCGGTAAGGATGTTTCCAGCACTCCCGAGAAAAGCCGATAAGATCAGCATCGATAATATCTCTCAATTCATTATAAAAAGGTTTAAGAAGCTCCTTACGTCTAGGTGCAGTTAAGCCATAGTAATCATACTTACCTTTCATGTAAGCTTTCATTTTTACGGCTGCAGCTAAATTTTGCTGAGACTCAAAAATAGATGCCAGTTCAGTAACGATATGATCTATAGCCATTGCAGACTATTTAAATTCCTTTAGTGTATTTGCCATTCTACTGATAGCTTCTTTTAGCTGTTCTTCTGATGCAGCATAAGAAATTCTAAAGCAATTGGGAGCTCCGAATGCCGAACCCGCAACCACACCGACAAAACATTTTTTCATAATTATTTCAGCAAATGAGTCGGAGTCTACTATTGTATCCGTTCCATCTGATTTACCATACAAGGCACTGATGTCGGGAAAAACGTAAAATGCTCCATCTGGATCGTTTAGCTTAATACCAGGGATCTTAGACAGTAATGATAAGACTAACTCTTTCCTTTTTTTAAATGCATCTCTCATATCATACGTAGGTTGGAGACTACTGTTAAGAGCATGAGCTGCTGCCATTTGTCCAAAGGAGGTTGCACCTGATGTAAACTGACCTTGGAGTTTTACGCAAGCTTGAGCGATCCATTTGGGTGCCCCCATATATCCTAATCGCCATCCTGTCATTGCAAAGCCTTTAGACATTCCGTTAAGGGTAATCGTCTGTTCTTTTACTTCCTGGAATGAACCGATACTGACATGCTTACTTCCAAAATTAATATGCTCATAAATTTCATCTGAGACGATCATTACATTAGGATGCTTATGGATTACCGTTGCTAGAGCTTTTAATTCTGTCTCACTATAAACAGACCCAGTAGGATTACATGGAGAAGAGAAAATAATAAGTTTTGTTTTATCTGTAATCGCGGCTTCTAATTGTTGAGGGCTTACTTTATAGTCTTGAGAGATATCAGCGGATACCATGATAGGAATACCTCCGGTCATTTTAACGATTTCTTTATAAGAGACCCAAAAAGGAGAGAGTAGAATTGCTTCATCTCCTTTATTCAGTAATACCGTACAAACGTTAGCTACAGATTGTTTTGCACCGTTAGAGACTACGATCTGATCTAGTCCATAGTCTAAATTATTTTCTCTTTTAAATTTATCAGAAATAGCTTGTCTAAATTGCGGTAGACCTGGGACAGGCGTATATTTTGTAAATCCATTATCAAGAGCCTCCTTGGCCGCCTCTTTAATGTGTACAGGTGTGTCGAAATCTGGTTCGCCCAGACTAAGGCTGATGACATCATGACCTTTGGCTTTAAATTCTCTCGCCATCTGGGCCATCTTAAGCGTTGCGGACTCAGAAATAGAATTTATCGTATCTGATAGTAAAAATGTATAATTCAATGTTAGAAATATTAATTTTGATAATGATACAAAGCTACTACTTAGCTATTGATAAGATTAATTTTCTGACGCTAATTTATACATGACAGATCCAATAAAAGTTTTCGTTACCGGAGGAACATTTGATAAAGAATATAACTACATCACTGGTGAATTATATTTTAAAGAAACACATCTAGAAGAAATGTTTATACGAGGAAGGTGTACGCTTGACATTGTAGTAGAAGAACTTTTTATGATGGATAGCTTGGAGATAATGGAAGAGCATCGACAGTTAATCTTGCATAAATGTAAGTCTGCTTTAGAAGATAACATGGTGATTACGCATGGTACAGACACGATGGTAAAAACGGCTCAAACATTGGCGGAAGCCAAACTAACAAACAAGACGATTATACTTACAGGAGCAATGGTACCTTATGCTTTTGGAAATTCTTCTGATGGTTTTTTTAATCTAGGAGCTTCATTGGCTTACGCCAAAGTTTTAGAGCCCGGCGTCTATATCTGTATGAATGGACAATATTTCCAATGGGACAATGTAAAGAAAAACAAGGAGACTGGATTCTTTGAAAGATTATCATAAATGCGATCACATATGAGGCGTAAAAACGTTTAATAGGTGGTTTTCATCTCTATTGAGATATAAAATGCAAATTTCTTTCCTAAAGAAAATTTATAATTGGCTGAATGTCAATGAGTAATACATAATTTTCTCTTGAATATTCCCCAATGATAGGTTAAAGATTTTAATAATATATATTACCTTTGTAGTACATAACTTAAAGGATACTCAATTTTAAATATGAAACTTAAATCTCTGATTGTAGTCTTATTAATGGTTTTAATGATAGGAGGCGTAAACGCTCAGAATCCTGACTTAAATAAAGGAATTTCTTTCAGACCATTATTTATGGATTATCAATCTCAAAATAACGGATCCATAACCGCTTTTAATAGATATCACCACGGTTTTGAAATGGCATATCATAAGCGAATTAATGAAAATGTAAAACTGGTACTTCCTGTAAATATAGGAGTAGTAAGTAATGACTCTTTGTTTAATGACGAGAGGTTCGATGATAATTGTTTACACAAAACCGTATATGGTCTAGGTGGACAAGTCCAGTATGAATTTGGTCAGCCAGACGCAAATGTTATTCCTTACGTGATGGGTGGACTGGATGCTGTTTTTGAAAAAGGAGGAGAGTTTAATTTACAGATTCCACTAGGTTTTGGACTTAACTTTAAAATGGCTGATAATGCGTATTGGTTTTGGCAATCGGATTATCGCTTTTCTCTTGCAGAGAATCGTAATAATCTACACCATGGATTAGGTTTTGTTTATTTATGGGATGGTGAGGTAAAACCAAAAATGCCAGAAAAGCCAAAAGGAATAGATTCTGACGGCGACGGTATTATTAATGATTTAGATTTATGTCCTACGGCGGCAGGTCCTAGAGAATTAAAAGGATGTCCCGATAGAGATGGTGATAACATTGCTGATTTTGAAGATGACTGTCCTGACGTTGCGGGATTACAAGTCTTTAGAGGTTGTCCAGATTCTGATGGGGATGGTGTCTCTGATAAAGATGACGAATGTCCAAACATGGTGGGTGTTGCGAGCAATAAAGGATGTCCAGATAATGATAAAGATGGTGACGGAATTACGGATAGTTTAGATCGTTGTCCTGATATTCCTGGAACCGTAGAAGGAAAAGGATGCCCGAGTAATGATTCTGATAACGATGGGGTTCCTGATTTCTCAGATAAGTGTCCTAACGAAAAAGGAACTGTTGCTGCAAACGGTTGTCCTGATATAGATAATGATGGTGTACCTGATAATGTAGATAAATGTAGAACTCAAGCAGGTCTTGCAATATATGGAGGATGTCCGGATACAGATGGTGATGGTATCGATGATAGTAGAGATCGTTGTCCTAATCGTTTTGGTTCTGTTGCTACTAATGGTTGTCCAGAAATCGCATCTGAGGATAGAGCAGTTTTAGAATTAGCAATGAGAGCAGTACAGTTTGATACTGGAAAATCTACCTTACGTAGTGAGTCTTATGATATACTAAGACAAATATCCGCTATTATGGTTAAGTATCCAGATTACAACCTTTCTATAAATGGTCATACAGATAATGTAGGTAATGCATTAAATAATAAAAGACTATCAGAAAAAAGAGCAAAAGCTTGTTATGATTACCTCGTATCACTAGGTGTTCAGGCTGCAAGGATGAATTATGTAGGATATGGAGAAGCTAGTCCTATTAGTGATAATGCCACACTTAGAGGTAGAGCACTAAACAGACGTACAGAGTTTAC
Source organism: uncultured Saprospiraceae bacterium (assembly GCA_938015805.1). GTDB lineage: Bacteria > Bacteroidota > Bacteroidia > Chitinophagales > Saprospiraceae > JAHDHU01. The sequence goes on from CALLXF010000015.1 coordinate 7,956, forward strand.
TCTTAGTCCTCGATAAAAAATATAAAGCAGAACGAAAATAATGAGAGCCTCAATTTATTTGGGGGCTCTTTTTTTCTGTATCTATTAATACTTTTAGATTAAATGTGAGTTGGTGAAGTGGTTAGGGCTAATTGCATTTGTGTATGTAACATAGCGATCTAACGTTATAAATCATGACCATTATAAGAGATCCGAAATCGAGAGAAAACCTTAATTCTTATTTTAACACAGTAGCGGATAATAAAGATGTTCCGGAATAGGGTATTGTATTTTAGAACATTCTAAGCCTCTCAGCATATAGAAGTGTTATTACTGAGTTATCATTATTTATCGATTTAGAATTAATAACCGATCGTTGTTAAAGTGAAAAAGTGATCTCGATTCTCGATTATTTTTTTAATCGCTAGCACCATTTAAAATCCTTCTGGAACGATGAGATTTATCGATTTAGGAACTACCTTAAAAGTAAGATCCTCTGTAGTTTTATACCCCTCACCATCTACATGGAAATAAGTTTTAGGGTTTTTACTTTTAAGCACTATTTTTTTTCCGGTGTAAACATCTACATACTTAGAATTATGTAGAGACTTAGCTAAAAATCGCCAAGAGGATAAAAAGTATTTAATCTTAGAAGTTTTTCTGATTGCTATGATATCTAATAAACCGTCTTGAAAATTGGCATCTGGAGCGATCACAAAATTATAACCGTACATGGCGGCGTTAGCAATTGCAATAGTTACATACTCGCCACTTATTTTTCTACCATCGATATCGATATCCATATCTAGAAAATCATACTTACTGGACTCTTTGATGGCAGTTTTTATATACATAAGTAAACCCCGTCTGTCACTATTTTTGACTCGATAAGAGACTTTTCCATCAAATCCTACGCCACCTACATTTATAAAAAAAATATCGTTTACACTGCAGGAGTCTATTAGTTCTATCCTTCTATTATTAATTACCTCAATGGCCTGCTGGGCATTATTACGTGATAGACCTATATTAGTCGCAAAGCCATTACCACTACCAGCGGAAATTACGGCAAGATTAACAGGAGTATGTACTAGCTGAGAGGCTACCTCGTTTATAGAGCCGTCTCCTCCTACAGCAACTACTGTATCATATTCTAGATCTACTGCCTCTCTCGCGATCACTTTTGCATGTCCCGCGTAATCAGTATAGACGAGGTCATAGTCGTAAATTTCTTTATCGATAAAGGAACTGATGATTGCGTCATCTATTTTATTTTTAGATGTTCCGGAGTGAGGATTAACAATAAATCTTATTTTTTTTACCATGATCTCTATCGATACACAAAATATCTAAACATAAAAAAATTAAAAAATACACCTACTAATAATGATACGATAAGTTTAGAAATGATGTACTGTATCTCGCAAAATTCTGTTAGTAGATACACTCCATTTGTATTGAGAAAGAGGCTCGTTATAGAAACTAAAAGATAGCGTAAAGCCTGGTAAGTAAGCTTTCCATCCTTACTCCTAAATGCCCAGTTGCGACCCAAAAAAAAACTCACTATAGCACCTACAGCAGAACCGATAGCTGTACTGATTACATAATAAACATTAAATACTTCTGTCAATAAAACAAGAAAAGCAAAATCTATTGCGGTTGCGATAAAAGAGGATGCTTGAGATTTTATAAAGGACTCCTTAAAGGGTACCTTTTTAAATGGTACTTTATTTTCTTCCATCAGAATCCTAATATAATCATCAGTTGTAAAACGAGCAGTCCATAAATACCTGCTATAATATCGTCCATCATAACCCCGACACCATTAGGAAGATGCTCTACTCTTTTAATAAAAAGAGGTTTCCAGATATCAAATAATCTAAAAAGAACAAGAGAAGCGATCATATACTTCCACTGAAACGGTATAAATAACATAGTAATCCATTGTCCTACTGTCTCGTCGATCACAATTTTCTGAGCATCTTCTCCCCATATTTTTTCTAGGTGTTTAGAGGCTACGATACCTAGTCCAGTAAAAATAATAATGAGTGAGAAAAGATGAAGATCTGTAAAGACCCACTGAGGGCCAGATATAAAATGGAGTAGGTAATATATAATGACACCTAGGATGGCACCACAAGTACCAGGAGCAACCGGTGAGTATCCTACACCCAGTCCGGTTGCTACTAGTTTATAAAAAGACAGCATTACTTCTCGTAATAATCTAATCCTAAATGATTGATTAGATCTTCTCCAGCAATATGTCTCAATGTGTTTTCTAATTTCTGTAGTTGCTTGAAAATATCGTGTTGAGGTTGTAATCCCTTACCAGCCTGAGGAGACTTTAGGTAAAAAGATAACCACTCCTGGATTCCGCTCATTCCTGATCTTTTAGCTAAATCTAGAAATAAAGCTAAGTCTAAAACAAGAGGTGCAGCAAGTATAGAATCTCTACATAGGAAGTCTACTTTGATCTGCATAGGGTAGTTTAACCATCCTCGGATATCGATATTATCCCATCCTTCTTTAGCATCACCACGAGGCGGGTAGTAGTTGATCCGCACTTTATGGTACATATCTCCATACAACTCTTTATTTTCTTTAGGTTCTAAGATTTGTTCTAGAACACCTAGTTTTGAAACTTCTTTAGTTTTAAAGTTATCCGGATCATCTAATACAGCTCCGTCTCTATTTCCTAAAATATTAGTAGAGAACCAGCCTTCAATTCCTAAAGCTCTAGCTTTAAAACCAGGAGCTAAGATCGTTTTCATTAAAGTCTGACCTGTTTTAAAATCTTTACCTGCGATAGGAGCTCCAGTTTGTTTTGCTAGTTCTACCATAGCAGGAACATCACAAGATAGATTAGGAGCACCATTTGCATAAGGGATTCCCATTTTTACAGCAGCGTATGCATAAATCATAGAAGGAGCAATGTCCTTATGATTTTTTCTTAGACCTGCTTCTAGGCTTGCTACAGTCTGATGCACTGCAGATTCTTTAATATAAATTTCTGTAGATCCACACCATACCATTACGACACGATCTACTTTGTTATCTTTTTTCCACTTTTTGATATCTCTCATCACGGCTTCGGCATAGTCCATTTTAGTCTTTGCCTTTTTTACGTGACTTCCTTCTAATCTTTTTACGTATTTTTTATCAAAAACAGCCTTCATAGGCTTGATCTTAGATAATGGAGTTTTTAACTTGCTTAAGAGTGCAGGTTCTAGAACCTCTGCGTGTACAGCAGCTTCATAAACATTATCTTTAAATAAGTCCCATCCTCCAAAAACCACATTTTTTAAGTTATGGATCGGAACTAGGTCTTTCATTAAAATCTTGTTAGATTTTTTGTTTCTTTTACCTACTCTGATTTTCCCCATTTGGGTAAGCGAACCAATAGGAGAGGCTAGACCTTTGTTAATTGCATGTACTCCAGCAATCGTGGTAGTAGCTACTGCTCCCATACCTGGAAGAAGAATTCCTAATTTTCCTTTAGCAGGACTTGCTTTCATTGTATTTGCCATAATAGAATTTTATAACCAATTGTTTTTATTGTACCAATCTGCAGTACGTTTTATTCCTTCTCTTAATAAATAAGAGGGTGCAAAGTTAAAATCTTCTTTGATACCCGCAGCATCTACGGCCCAACTTTGACACTTTATTTCATTGACTTTATTTTTATTTAAAATGGATACTTTACCTGTTAATCGACTGACAAAACCAGAAATACTAGCAATTATAGATAAAACACTTACTGGTATATTTAAAGTAATTGCTTTTTTACTTAAGGCTTCCTTTATGGAATTATTTAATAAATCACTGCTATATACTTGATTATCAGATACTACGTAAGATTTTTGTTTGTGATTAGAAACTGCTGCATCAAGCATAAGTCTAGCGAGGTCCTCTACAAAAATAAATGAGAGCTTTTGGTTTTTTACGCTTACGCGAATATCCAGTCCCTTATTTATCATTTTAAAAACCGTCAATAAATCTTTTTCTCTAGGACCGTAAACTGCTGTGGGTCTCAGTATGATATAAGGGAAATCATCCTGAGATTCTAAAAATTGTTCTGCTATTAATTTACTTTTACCATAGTGCGTTACTGGTCTAACGGGACTGTTATCTCTGATAAATAAATCAGGATTATCATCACCAGGACCTACTGCAGCGAGACTACTTACATATATAAATTTTTGAGGGATGGTATTTGTCTCTTGCATGCATTCTACAAGATTCTGAACATAAGTCGCATTTACTTTTACGTATCCGCTTAAATCATGTGCTTTAGTGATACCAGCATTATGGATGATATAATCAAAATTCTCTCTACTGAGTTGATTTTTAAGCGCTACCTTATCTTCATAATCTATATATAGAAAATGGATTCTAGGATCTGACAAGTATTCTTTACTACTACTTTTCCTGATACCTGCATAGACATTAAAATTTCTAGATAATGCCTCACTTACTAGATAACCACCAACAAAACCGCTCGCTCCAGTGATCAATACTTTTTTCATTAGTCAGGTATCTGCTTTTTAAAAAGTCTATAGGTTTTATAATGTTTACCGTTTAATTTTTCTGCTGCAGTGGTCATCATTTGATTGCTTTCTAATATCCATGAGGCTTCACCACCGTCTAGTTTTCTCCTGCGGGCTTCTTGAATATTTTTAGCAAAAAATATGGCTTCGATTCCTTTCTTTCTATGCGATTCTATGACACCTGTTGATGCGATTCTTACCGTCTTTACCTTCTTTTTGTTAAGTAATAACTTGATGATATTAAACGGGAAGAGTCTTCCTTTTTTAAAGTTTATGGAAATCTCATTTATATTAGGAAGACTTACAGAAAAACCTACGGGCTTACCATTATCCTCGGCTATATATGCAAAGTCAGGATCTATTAAAAGCTTTAATCCTTCTGCTAGATGAGCAAATTCTTTATCTGTAAAAGGTACAAATCCCCAGTTTTTTTCCCAAGCTGCATTGTATAATTCTTTTATCCTAGCTACTTCGTTTTTCCAGTCTTTGGTATTAACACTTCTGATAGAAATTCCTTGCCCCTCGAGTCTTTTTGCTAGAACTTTAGATAGTCTGATGGATTTTTCAGAGGCTTCTAGTGTAGGTATAAAGTACGCGTATAAATCCATCTCTTTTTCTAGACCGTAGGAATTCATGAGGTCCAGGTAATAGGGAGCATTATAAGTCATCATGACTTGATTAGAATATTCAAAACCTTTTACGACTAGACCGGCTGTTTCGTTAGTTGTAAAATTAGTAGGACCTATTAATTGGGAGTGTCCATTTGCTTTCGCGAATGATGAAGCTTTATCCAAAAGAGCATTAGCCACATCTTGATTATTTATACTATCATAAAACCCAAAGAATCCAACACTGCAATTGTGATATTCGTTATACCTCGGATTATCGACAGCACTAATTCTACCTACGATTTTTCCATTGGCGAAAGCCAAATACGACTTTACTTTTCCGTACTCATAAAATGGATATTTTTTAGTATCGAACATCTCCTTCTGAGCCATATAAAGCTCTGGAACATATAAAGGATCGTCTTTATAGAGCTCATGAGCAAAATCTATAAAAGTCTTTACATCTTTTTTAGTAAGTACTTCCTTTATCTCGATGTTCATGCATGCTCTTTTATCAGATCAAAAATTTCTAACTTTCTAGCGATCATAGAAATTTTTTCAACTGACTCTTCTATTTGAGCTTTTGTATGAGTGGCCATTAACGAATATCGGATCAGTGACGATGTACTGGCTACCGCAGGTGATACAACAGGATTTACAAAAATACCGTGTTCTAGTAACTCTTTTGTTAAAGCAAATGTTTTATAATCATCTCTTATGTAGATCGGTATGATCGGAGTTTCCGTATGTCCAGTATCAAAACCAGCTTCTTTTAAAAGCTTGAGAGCATAGTGTGTGTTATCCCATAGCTTTTGTAATCGTTCTGGCTCTGATTCCATAAGATCTAGAGCTGCTATAACTGCAGCTGCATTACCTGGAGCTATACTGGCACTAAATATTAAGGAACGAGCATTATGTTTAAGATAATTTATAGTATCATTATCGGCCGCTATAAACCCACCTATAGAAGCTAGAGATTTACTAAAAGTCCCCATAATAAGATCTACGTCATCCGTCACTCCAAAGTGATCTGCCGTACCTTTACCCAGGTGTCCCATCACTCCCAGTCCATGTGCATCATCGACCATCACATTTCCTTTGTATTTTTTTGCTAGGGCTATAATTTTTGGAAGCTTTGCGAGATCACCTTCCATAGAAAAGACTCCATCTACAGCAATCAGTTTTATTTTATCGGGTTCGCATTTTTGCAGTATTTTTTCTAATGACGCCATGTCATTATGTTTATACTTTAAAACTTTGGCAAAAGCCAAACGAGCACCATCTATAATACATGCGTGGTCAAGCTCATCGATAATTATATAATCATGACGACCTGGTATAGAACTAATCACTCCTAGATTTACTTGGAAGCCGGTGCTAAAAACCAAAGCTCCTTCCTTACCTACAAAACGAGCTAATTTTTCCTCTAGTTCTAGGTGAAGGTCTAGAGTTCCATTTAAAAACCTCGATCCAGCACAGCCCGATCCATATTTATCGATCGCATTTTTAGAAGCCTCTTTTAGAGCATTATGGTTGGTTAGACCTAGGTAACTGTTAGAACCGAACATTAAGACATCTTTACCTCCGATTTTTACAACGGTATCTTGCTCCGATTCGATAACTCTAAAAAAGGGATAGAACCCCATTTCCATTACTCTTTGTGGAAGGTCGTAAGCCTGCATTTTTTGTTTTAACATAAGATGGTTTTAAGCTATATAGCTGGCTAGTCTATAAAGAAAGTTTTTAAATATGGTTTTATATAATATCTTTTCACATATTAATATCGCTAAAATAGCACACATTATCCCCAAAATCACATCTATAATGTAATGTTGCATGCTGTATACTGCCCCGAACCAAGTTCCTAACATAAGAAGCACACTTATTATTGCCAATTTACGATACTTATATTTAAACAAGTAAAACGATGTGATTAACGGATACGCGGCATGCATCGAAGGAATTGCTCCAAAAACATTAGAACTCTTTCCATAAATTCCTTGGAAAATGGGAAATCCTACAATTTTATCAAATCTTTCAAGGAACGAGGCACTACCAGGGGCATCAGGTATAAATTCAAATCCATACTCGTATACATACCATGGTGGTGCAGCCGGGAAGATGTAGTAAAGGCTAATACCAATAAAATTAGAGATCAAAAAACAAAAAGAGTAGAACATTAAATGTTGAGGATTTTTTAAAGCTAACCATGCACCGATTCCTATGGGAAAAGGCATCCATGATAAATAGGAAATCCCTGTTATAAAATCTAATACAGGCGTTAATTTTTGTGCAAAAAATTCATTGGGCGTAAGCCTACCCGAATCAGTGCTTATCCCAAACCAGCTTTTCTCTAAGTTATATAAGTCCTCGATATGGACAGGCATAAGTGAATGACCAGGTAAGACTCGCAGCGAATCATACATAGCTGCAAAAAGAATAAAACAAAAAATACCGCAAATGATTTTGTGGGTCTTCTCTGATCCAAAAAACATTAAAAATAGACCTGCTACAATCCCGTAATGATCGGACCTGAACCCTACAAAAAACGCAAGCCATAATGTATAAACTAACATTACAGATAGGAAAACAGAAACTCGATTTTTTGAAAATTGAAGTCCTCTCACTGGTTTTTTAAAATGGTGGTAAACTAAGTATGTAAAACTACAAATAGAATTTTTTGTCTACGTGCTAGAGTCTAATTTTTTGAAGGAAAGGTTTGTTTTTTTCGACGTCGGTGCCATAAATTTCTATGAATTTTACATCCGGAAAAATACCTACCTCATCTGCATGTACATAAAAGTTAGATATCTGTATTAATCTATCGTTTTGTCTGGAGTAGGCAGCAACTTTTCCTGTATCATCTTGACTGAGAAAAAAAATCATCTTCTTTTTAGCATTGAACCTAAACTGGTAACATCGATCATTTACTTTGCTGTGTTCATAGCCGTAAACTAATTTATTCTGTAAATAATCTAATTCTTTTACCTCACCTTGATCACTAAAGCGTATCCATTTTATTTCCATGGGATTATAAGGATCTATGAGTCCATTAGTATCCAGATTAACAGTGTAAATAATGGTATTAGTATTATGATTGCGTTGTATATAAAACAATACTTTAAAGGACGGGTGAGGCTTGGGATATGATGATGGCAAGCCGATACATTCTTCTGACTTTCTTTTATTGCGATTTAGATATGGAGCTTTTGAGAACATCTTAGTCTTTAAGTAACTCTCTTTTTGCAAATAATAGTCTACGTACAGCAGTAATATTTGCACTTAAGGCTAGTATAAATATCGGAAAAGTAAACCACGAGATCGTTTCGTAAATAGGGAATGGCAACCAGTTTACTCTTTTGATATAATGTGCTCCATAGTAATGATAAATTAGTCCGCATACTATCGCTGACACTCCTACGAGGACTATTCTTTCTGGTCTTTGCATTATACCTACGGAACAGTTTACACCTAGTGCTTCTGCACGAGCCCTAGTATATGATACCATAATAGAACCAATCATAGCGATAAATGCCGCAAATGAACTAAGGAAATAATCATGAGAAATAAGATAATAGCATATTCCTAAGAACATAATTAGTTCGCTATATCTATCTAAAACGGAGTCAAATAAAGCACCATAATCATTAGACATATTTCCTTGTCTAGCTAGTCTTCCATCTACCATATCCATTAAGCCAGCTAGTAAAATAGTAAAGCCTGCATAACCGATATATCTAAAATCATTACGTTGCGCTTTTTCTGCACCATAAACTAGGATAGCGGTAGCTGCGATGTTTATAAGTAATCCTAAAAAGGTGATCATATTGGGGGTAATTCCCAATTTAATCAACAATTTTATGAACGGATTGATGATTTTATAAACTATTTGTTGAAGTTGGTCTTTAATACTAGAGGCCACAGTTAAGTCCTTGGTTTGTGTAAATATCTAATAATTTAAAGGATATGAAAAAAAATAATTTTACCATTGTCCTTATATCTCTTATTCCACTATGAAAATAGCTTTAGTTAATTACTTAAATACTGAGCCCTTTCTTTATGGATTAAAACATAAAGGTACTGAATTTAACCTGTTCCGAGCCATTCCATCAGAATGTAGAACATTGTTTAAATCAGGAGAAGTAGATATTGCGTTAGTTCCTGTGGTTACTTATTTTGAAGATGGTGAAGCAAATATAATAACTGATTATGCCATCGGATGCCAGGATACAGTGCGTACGGTAGTGTTATTTTCTAATCAACCAAAGGAAAAAATTACTAAGATTTATCTAGATAATCATTCTAGGACTTCCGTCCAATTGCTTAAAGTAATTGTAGAAAATTATTGGAATTTAAATGTAGATTTTGAGATTGCAAATGTAAGTGATATCGAATTAAAAGAAGGAGAAGGAGTGCTTATGATCGGGGATAAGGTCTTTTATAATGAGGACAGGTTTAGTAATGTTTATGATCTAGGAAAAGAATGGAATAATTATACCGGGTTACCTTTTGTATTTGCCGTATGGTTATCTAATAAACCATTAGAGGATGAAGTGGTTAGTAGGCTAAATGATATTTTTAAATTTGGTATTCATAATATCCCTCAAATAATCCAAGAACAATCTGATAATCCTAATATAGACCTTGCTTCCTACTATTCCGATAACATCTACTATTCTCTAGATTTAAAAGGAAAACAAGCGATCGAATTATTTAGAAAAGAAATTATTAAGGCTGACAAAAAAGATAAATATTAGAAACAGTGCTACGCATCTCTATTTAATACCAAATAGTTTTTTTTATCTTACTTCCCTATAAAATAATAATCATGTTAAGTTCAAAAATAGTCGGAATAGGTCGCTATGTACCAGAGGATATTTTTACTAATGACGATCTTACTAAGTATATGGATACTAGTGACGAGTGGATCCAAGAGCGTACAGGTATAAAAGAAAGGCGGTATGCAAAAAAACATGAAGAGACTACATCTACAATGGGATTAGCAGCTTCTAAGATTGCAATAGAAAGAGCTGGTATTAATAAGGAGGATATTGATTTTATCATCTTTGCTACTTTAAGTCCAGATTACTATTTTCCTGGATGTGGAGTTCTTTTACAGCGTCAGTTAGGTATTACTAAAACTGAGATAGGAGCTTTAGATATCCGTAATCAATGTTCTGGATTTGTATATGGTTTATCTGTGGCGGATCAATTTATAAAATCTGGCATGTATAAAAACATTTTACTTGTAGGATCAGAGATGCACTCTATGGGTCTTGATTTTTCTACAGAAGGTAGGGGAGTTACCGTATTATTTGGTGATGGAGCAGGTGCTGTCGTATTGCAAGCAACAGAGGAAAAGGATAAAGGAGTTCTGACTACCCATTTGCATTCAGATGGTACTCATGCAGAAGAGCTAGCTATGATAAATCCAGGTTCGCATGGTGGTTATTTTCTTGGTAAGGAAGATTTTGGGTATCCAGAAACCGATGATCCTGGAGGTGTTTTTGTGACCCAAAAAATGATCGATGAAGAAATGCTTGCTCCAAATATGACAGGTCAGCTTGTGTTTAAAACAGCGGTAACAAAATTTCCAAAGGTAATAAATGAGGCTCTTGCTACCTGTGGTTATAAGTCTGAGGATATCGATTTACTCGTTCCTCATCAGGCTAATTTAAGGATTAGTCAGTTTGTGCAGAAGCTCTTAAAATTAAGAGATGATCAAGTTTATAATAATATACAGCGTTATGGTAATACTACCGCTGCTTCTATTCCGATAGCCTTGTGTGAGGCATGGGAAGAAGGAAAAGTAAAAGAAAATGATTTAATATGTTTAGCTGCATTTGGAAGTGGTTTTACATGGGGGAGTGCTTTAATAAGATGGTAATATAATGAGTGTAAAATTAGATATTCTGGCGATCGGTGTACATCCTGATGATATAGAACTGAGTTGCAGTGGAACATTACTAAGCCATATTAAACAGGGTAAACAAGTAGGGTTATGTGATCTCACAATGGGTGAACTAGGTACCCGCGGTTCTGGTGAGCTAAGATTAGAAGAAGCAGAAGCAGCTCGTAAAATAATGGGTGCTGAGGTTCGAGATAATTTAAAAATGGCTGATGGTTTCTTTCAGCATTCTCCACAGAACATAAAAAAGATAATTTCTATAATTAGGAAATATAAACCAGAGGTCGTTTTAGCAAATGCTCTTAATGATAGACATCCCGACCATGGACGTGCAGCAAAATTAACTGCAGATGCATGTTATTATTCAGGATTAAAAAAAATAGAAACAGGGCAAGAAGAGTGGAGACCTAAAGCGGTATATCATTATATCCAAGACTATAACTTAAAACCAGATTTTGTTTGTGATATCAGTCTTTTTTTAGATCAGAAAATAGACTGTATCATGGCGTTTAAATCTCAGTTTTATAATCCTGATGATAATCTAAAAAATACGCCTATATCTTCTAAAGCCTTTATGGATTTTATAATAGCAAAGGGTAGAGGATTTGGGCGACATGCCGGATTTGAATTTGCAGAAGGATTTAATGTTAACAGGACCCTAGGCGTTCAAAGTCTTTTTGATATTAGATAAACTCGAGATTAGTCTAATCAGTAAATAAAAAAAGCCGAAGTAAAATATTTACTTCGGCTCTCTATGTTTTAATTAGTCCTATTTAGATAGGTACTGCTACAAAACCACAGTTATCCGCTAAGATAATTCCTGTTCCTGTGTTTTCCGCAATGTTAATCATTACAGTGCCTTCTAAGTTACCATTAGCTTGTAGTTCTAAAGCCCCGTCTACAGCGATATCCCATCTAGCATCAGGACCTGCAACTGCGAAAATAGAATTAGCTGATAAATTTTGGTTTGCAATATTTACAATGATAGAAATATTGTTTTTATCTACTACCGTTGCAGACATTGGAATTATTAATTCCGTATCAGTACCTGCTTCTCCAGTCATAATGATAAATGACATTTGATCAGGGTTTCCAGCAATAGCAGAAATAGTTACCATTGCACTTTCAAATTGTACAAGTACTGGACAATCAAAAGTTCCATTGTAAGATCCTTCAAAACGTCCTACAAAAGAACATGTTCCATCATCTGTAGTTGCATTGGCGTTATAGTTATCTGCATCCTCATCGGTACATCCCATTACTGTTTCTGGTTCGTCATCTCCACAAGAAGTAAATGTTGTAGAAACAATTGCCAAAGCAAAAAGGCATAGTAATGAAGTAAGTTTGAATTTTTTCATGTTTAAATTAAAGTTTATAGTTTACGAATTATTGTTTTACTTTATAAAGTATCGCTTTGGATTCTAACATATCCACATACTCGACATCTCCTAAACGAATTTTTACCGGTATTTGTGATTTTTGATTAATCAAAAATTCCATTTTACAAAATAGTGGAAGTTCATTTTTCTGAAAAATGCTTTTCTCAAGCAATAGTTTTTGGTTGGCGTGAGAATCTTTTTTCTTATTTATGGGTTCTAAATGCTTAGCAAATATATAACTTTTGTACTGGTCTATACTAGTAAATAATAAATCTGGATTTTGAGAATATGTTTCGGAGCAAAAGCTAATTATAAATAGTAATGCTAAAAACATAAGCTTTAACTTGCTATACATAGCTATCAAATTTATAGAACTTGCTTTCTATCTGACTATTCATCATAGAATGCCTCTTAGATGTTTTTAAACCAAAGGACTTTAATGCATCTATATTTCCAGAAAATATCCACGCTGAGCAATCTTTATACTTATGTTTTAAAGTATCACCCATTTTTTTATAAAAAGAGTTTATATCATCTAGTTTAATTCTTAAATCATAAGGTGGATTAGTTATTATCGTCAATGACTCGTTAGTATATGATTTAAAAAAATCTTTTCGTTCTATAGTTATATGTTCAAAAACGTTTGCATTGATAACATTTGTTTTAGTCTTTTTGACCATTCCTAGATTAATATCACGAGCATAGATATTTGGAATTTTATCTTTAGGCTGGTTTGACTTTTCTTTTACTTGATTCCATAATTCGATATCAAAATTTTTCCAGTGCATAAACCCAAAGCCTCTATCCTCAACATGCGGAGGTAAGCCTAGTGCATAACGAGCAGCTTCTATGGCTATCGTTCCGCAACCGCACATCGGATCGAGTAGAGGTTTTTCTCCTTTCCATCCAGATAATAATACTAGGCCTGCGGCCATTACTTCGTTTAAAGGTGCTTCTCCAGCATCTACTCTATAACCTCTTTTATGTAAGGAATCTCCTGAGCTGTCTAAGGAGATCGTAAAGTTCTGATCATATAGATGAACATTAATCCTTATCGTAGGATTTAGGACATTTACATTAGGTCGTTTTTGATGGGTCTCTCTAAATTTATCTGCAATGGCGTCTTTAGTTTTATAAGCTAGATATTTAGAATGGGTAAACACGTCAGAACTGCAGACAGCGTCTATCGCAAAGGTGTCTTCCAGATTCATATAATGATCCCAGTTATGAGCAAATATCTTATCGTAGAACTCATCCTGCGTCTTTGCTTTAAACTGGAAAATAGGGGTGAGTAATCTTACTGCAGTACGCAGGTTATAATTAGATGCGTATAGTAATTCTTTATTTCCTGTAAATTGGACCCCTCTATTTAATAGAACGACATCTTTTCCACCTAAGTCTTCTATTTCCTTGGCTAGTATCTCTTCTAGTCCTTTAAAAGTTTTTGCTATAATTTTCAATACGCTATGGTTAAGTTTGGATGACGCCTACATTAAATTTTTCTACCTCTCCGTTATCTGCCATTTGGATGCCTGTGGAGATAACTTTTCTAGTTTCTAAAGGATCGATTATGGCATCCACCCAAATTCTAGAAGCGGCATAATAAGCGGAGGTTTGCTTATCATAACGATCTTTTACAGCATCGAAAAGCTCTTTTTCTTTAGCAGCATCTGGTTCTTCTCCTTTTGATTTTAGGGACTGTACTTGTATTTGAGCAAGCACTTTTGCTGCTTGGGTTCCTCCCATTACAGCTATCTTTGCAGTAGGCCAAGCAACTATTAATCTGGGGTCATATGCTTTTCCACACATCGCATAATTTCCAGCTCCGTACGAATTACCCATTACTATAGAAAACTTAGGAACAGTTGAATTAGATACGGCATTGACCATTTTTGCTCCATCTTTAATAATACCTCCATGTTCTGATCGCGTTCCTACCATAAAACCAGTTACATCGTGTAGGAATACCAGAGGGATTCTTTTTTGATTACAGTTCATAATAAAACGTGTAGCTTTATCAGCGGAGTCAGAATATATTACTCCACCAAACTGCATTTCGCCTTTCTTATTTTTAACAACCATTCTATTGTTAGCGACGATTCCTACGGCCCATCCATCTATTCTGGCATAAGCACAAATGATCGTTTTACCGTAATCCTTTTTATAATAGGTCAGTTTAGACTCATCTACTATACATTTTAGTAACTCCGAGGTTTCGTAAGGTTTAGTAGCTGCTTCAGGAAAGATACCGTAGATATCCGATGGATTTTTCTTTGGTTTCTTGGCCTCATCTCTATCAAAACCAGCCTTAGGAAAGGCTCCCATTTTACTTACTAAATCCCGAATCTTCTCTAGGCATTCTTGATCATTTTCTACTTTGTAATCCGTGACGCCAGAGATTTCACTTTGAGTGGTGGCACCTCCTAGTGTTTCTTTGTCAGTAGTTTCTCCAATGGCTGCTTTAACTAAATATGGCCCTGCTAGAAAAATAGATCCGGTTCCATTAACAATTAGAGATTCATCTGACATGATAGGTAAATACGCTCCTCCTGCTACACAGCTACCCATGATTGCAGCGATCTGGGGTATACCTCTACTACTTATGATGGCATTATTTCTAAAGATTCTTCCAAAATGTTCCTTATCTGGAAATATCTCATCCTGCAATGGTAGAAACACACCTGCACTATCTACTAGATAGATAAGAGGAATACGATTTTCCATTGCAATCTCTTGGGCACGTAGATTTTTTTTACCTGTTATAGGAAACCAGGCTCCTGCTTTGACGGTGGCATCATTTGCGACTATCATACATTGTCTCCCTTCTACGACACCTATTCCTGTAATGACGCCAGCTGCAGGAGCACCTCCATATTCCTCATACATTCCATCTCCTGCAAAGGCTCCTATCTCAAAAAAATAAGAATCTTTATCTATTAAAAGATCTACTCTTTCTCGTGCTGTAAGTTTCCCTTTTTGATGCTGCTTTTCGATTTTCTTTTCTCCACCACCTAAGTAAATGGCTTCTAGTTTACGGCGTAATTTGCCTACTGCCAGTTTCATGGCATCTTCGTTCTTATTAAATTCCAAGTCTTGTTTAGCCATCTTATGTGTCGCTCTCTTTTTAGTTGTTTAAAAAAGAATATGGATATTCGCCAGGATACTTTTCATAAAATCCCTCAACGTACATAGTTCCTTTGTTTTCTGTAAGGAAAGTTACTAAATCCTTTGAGGTTCTAATCTCTTGATTGTTTATGGAAGTTATAATATACCCGGGTTCCATGTTCGTTTTTTCAATAGTACTATTACTGTAAATACTTACAACATAAGCTCCTAATGAATTAAGTCGTTTTGATTCCTTTTGATCCAAGTCTCTTAACTCAAAACCTAAATCCGTGAGTATCTTATCTTTTCTTACCGCTATATAATCTGTTGTGTTTAGTTGATTTCGTAGCGTAGCACTTGTGGTACGTTTTTTTCCATTTCTGGTATAACTTATAATAATGTCATCACCAGGTCTATATCTTGCTACTTGTTCCATAAATTCTGGGACTGAGGAAGTTTTCATACCATTGACATGAGTCAATAAATCTTTACGTTGTAAACCGGCTTCCTTTGCAGCTCCATCTTTACTTACAAGCTCTAAAAATACCCCCTCTACTTCTGTTACTCCTAGGTCTTTTGCTATGGAAGCGTTTATATTAATTATCGTAATACCTAACCACCCACGTTGTACAGCACCATACTCTTTTATATCGTAAACTATTTTCTTTGCTAGATTAGAAGGGATAGCAAAAGAGTATCCCTCGTACTTTCCAGAATTGGACATAATTGCAGAATTAATACCTAGCAGATCACCTCTTGTGTTTATAAGTGCTCCTCCACTATTTCCTGGATTTACAGCCGCATCTGTTTGTATAAAAGACTCTATCCCTTGCTGAGATAGGATATTTATTCCTCTAGCTTTTGCACTTACTATACCTGCTGTAACAGTCGACTGTAGTCGAAAGGGATTACCGATAGCCATTACCCATTCTCCTATTTGAAGGGAATCCGAATTTCCAAAAACTAGGTAGTTTAGATCAGTAGCTTCTATTTTTAATAACGCTAGGTCTGTAGTCGGATCTTCACCGATTACCTTAGCCTCATATTCCTGATTATTATTAAGCATCACTTCTATAGCTTCAGCATCTTTTATGACATGCTGATTAGTAACGATGTATCCATCTGCAGATATAATTACTCCAGAACCTGTCGACGAATTAAATCGACGAGTAAATTTATTTTCCTGCTTTTTATTTGTTAGAGAATTGATAAAAACTACCGCAGAAACACTATTGTTTGCAGCCTTTATAAAGTCATCAGGTGCTGCGGCGGTAAACGAGGAATTCATTCTTTCAGAATACAATATGTCGTTTTTTACCTGTTGTGCTATTTTCTCTTCTTCAATAATAATTTCTCTCGGAATGAGATAAGCAAAAAGAGCAACTGCAAAAATTGCACTGAGTAAGGAGCTGATTACTATGGGGAAAATATATTTTTTCATGTAGTGTAATAACGTAATCAAAGGTAAGTTAGTTTTATGATCTAATTATCATATTAGGATTGTTTTAAATGTGTCGGTATATTTTACTTTTATTGTCGCCTAACTACCACTTAGAGATTATAAAACTCCATTTGAGAATTGTGGCAGATATCTTGAATTACTCTAATCGATATTCTGATCAAATATCAAATTCTGTTCGTGAGATATAAGTTCAAACGAGAGGGGTATATCTTTGGATGTACCCTTTTTTATTTTCAATTTTGTTTTGAATGAAAATATACTTCTCTAAATATCACGGCACAGGTAATGATTTTATCATGATCGATGATCGTAATAATAAGATACTGCCTAAACTTTCTACTAAAATCATAAATCAATTATGTACTCGTCGTTTTGGGATAGGTGCAGATGGACTTATATTACTCAAGAAAGATGCTACGCTTGATTTTAAAATGGTCTATTATAATGCTGATGGAAGAGAGTCTACAATGTGTGGCAATGGTGGAAGATGTTTAATCCATTTTGCTAAAAGCCTAAACGTTTTTAAATCCTCATGTCGGTTTAACGCAATAGATGGATTACATGAAGGAAAAATAGAAAAGGAAAAAGTCTTTTTAAAGATGAGTGATGTCAGTGAAGTAGTGAAAAAGGGCAAAGCCTATGAGGTAAATACGGGATCCCCGCATTACATAAAATTTGTAGGTACTGTGGCGGAGACAGATGTCTTTAAACTTGGAAAAAAAATAAGAAACAGTAAGTCCTATGCGACAGATGGAATTAATGTAAATTTTGTAGAGCGTACAACGAGAGGCATTACCGTAAGAACATATGAGAGGGGAGTTGAGGATGAGACTTTTTCTTGTGGTACAGGTGTAGTCGCTTCTACACTAGCTACTGTGATAGATAAAAAATTAAAAGGAAAAAAATTAAACATAAAAACGCTCGGAGGCTTACTCCAAGTCACCTTTGATAAACGGGATAATGGATTTGAGAATATATGGCTCATCGGTCCAGCTACTTATGTAAATAGTGGTGAGATAAATATTCCCGTATAATACTCGGATAAAATAAGCAACTTACTTGATTAAAATTGTTTGGAGTTTTGTTTGTCTAAACAAGAAGGAATATCAAATTTCTGAATAACGAATTGAAAAGTTTCATTCTTCTTTAAATGAGATATAGAGGAATTAGTGATGTCAACGAGTAATAAATTTTACATTGCGTTAGAAGATTCAAATTTTATACTGCCAATCTTTTCGAAATACTGCTATCAATGCGGCTAGGGTAAGCAAAATTTCAATAGAAATAGAATTTGTCTGTCCTGGAATTTAATTCGTTTAATGATGTTTGGAATAATTTGCAAAATTCTAATTCTAAAAATGTACATTGTTATTAATTTAAATATGGTCACATTTCAGCCTAAGACATGAAGCTAAAAAACTATTTTATTAACATCAAATCAATGTCTGATGAAAAAGCTGAATTGATTTCTACGTACTTTAAAAAGAGGTCTTATACAAAGGGGACATTACTTATACAAGGTGGCAAAACATCTAAACAATCTTATTTTTTAGATACTGGTATTATCCGTTCATACATCATTGATTTAAATGGAGATGAAGTAACTACTCGATTCTTTTCGGCACCAGATTTTTTCAATGACTACCTTTCTTTTTTTGAGCAAAAGCCAAGTCAAGAAAATTATGAGCTGATCACAGATTGTGATATTTATTCCATAAGCTTTGATAATGTACAATATTGCTTCCATAACATACCAGAATTTAGAGAGTGGGGCAGGATGTTACTCACTTTGAATTATGCATTTGTAAACAATAGAATGATTGCCTTTCATAAAAAAACAGCCCAAGAAAGATATTTGGATTTAAAAAGTTTACATCCAGAAATAATAAAGAAAGTACCACTCCAACATATAGCATCATATTTGGGCATTACTAAATACTCATTGAGTAGAATTAGAAAAAAAACACAAGAATTGCCATAGGGCAATTTTCAATCCTTTTAATTGATCCATTTTTGTAAAAAAAAACAACTAATGGATTTATCAATTACAGAAGTTCCTATTTGGCTTTCAATTTTATTTATAAGTTGCTTTATTACAATTCCTGTATTTCTTATAGTCAATACTGTTAAACAGGTTTTTAAAGTCAATGGCTCCGTTAAAACATCGAGCCTAATAAAAAAAATCATATTTTTTTATGGACTTTATTTTACTAGCGTAGGAGTAATCTCACTAACTGGATTTTTTAAAGTAAACACTATTCCGCCAAGAATTGTATTGTTCACTACGATTCCTCTTCTATTATTTTATCTGTTGTATGTCCAGAAGACAAACTGGTTTAAAGTCTTATTTGAGAATATCAAATTAGAGCAATTAATTTTCATTCACCTTTTTAGATTCGTCGGAGTATTTTTTCTACTTGTGTATATGTACGGGGCTATACCCAGACAGTTTGCACTTACAGGCGGTCTCGGGGATATTCTTACAGCGATACTTGTTATCCCAGTAATATGGGTGGTTAAAAAGAATTTTAAATATTCCAAAATAATTGTAGTGATATGGAACATCATTGGAATTATAGATATTTTTTCTGTTTTAGCTACTGCGATAATTGTTACTAAAATAGCTGCGGAATCGAATGGTGTCGGAGTGCAGCAATTTGGAACTTTTCCCTTTAGCTGGATTCCAGCCTTTGCACCTGCAACGATAATATTCCTCCACATATTAATATTCAAAAAATTATCAACATAAACTAATTTATAAAATCAAATCAAATAAAATCAAATGAAAAATATTATTACCCTAATTACTATTTGTTTGCTTATCAGTTGTGGCATAAACACTGAACGAATAAACAAAGAAAAATCAGTTGTAAATAATTCTGAAATCGAAAGTGCAGAAACAAAAAGTATTTCATCTGACAAAATAAAGGTATTGAACTTTGCTACATTCCATATGGGAGAAACCGTTGATGCAAATAAAGTTGAGTTTGACGAAGAAAACAAAGAGAATCAGAACAACGCAAAAAAGATTGCTCAAATGATTTCAAAATTTAACCCAACGATTATCTGTGTTGAAGTTCCATTAGAAGAGCAAGACGAATTAGACACTGAATTTAAAAAGTACTTAAACTCTGAAAAGCCATCTTCCTATAAAGGTGAAGTAGGATTAATAGCATTTGAAGTTGGACGAATGAGCAAAGTAGATAAGATATACGGCATAGACCACGAAATGGAATACAATTATAATATCGTAAGAGAAATTGATAATAAAATTGATGGTAAAACGATACAAGAGTTTTACTCGAATCCATTTAAATACTTTCCAGACTTAAATGTTGATGAAACCAAGCTTACTTTTTTTGACAGAATGAGAATAGGAAATACAAATGGATTTTTAGACTTTTTAATATTAACAAACGCTGATTTATTAACCCATGTAGGCAGTGGAGAAGGGTTCGAGGGTGCTGATGAGGCAGCAAAATTTTATAAAAGAAATTTAAGAATTTATTCTAACCTTAATAGAATACCTGCAACCAAAGACGATAGAATATTTATTTTAACTGGTGGTAGTCACACCGCTTTTTTAAGAGAGTTTATGAAGCGAAGTACTAAATATGAAATGGTTAATACTTTAGACTATCTGGAGTAAGACTGGTTTATCCTCAAATGACTAAGTTTTAAAAGGACGTTAACCAAAAATACCATTGAAATGAAACTAATCAAAATAACCATTTTAGCAGTGGTTATGTTAATTTGCTCTTGTGCAAAAAGCAAAAACACAAATCAAAATAAGGATACAGTTGCTATTATCGAAGCTTCGAATAATAAAGCAAGCCTAAGGGTAGGTGAGGTACTTAAAGAAAATTCTTGGACTATTTCTCCGGACGTTAATCCTGATATATGGTGGGTTGAACTAAAAGAAGGCGAGAATGTCAAAGCAACCTTTATTACAGATTTAGATTCTATTAGTTTCAATCTAAAATCAAATGAAAGTAAAGATTTTATCGTTCTCCTAAACGAAAAAGATACTGCATATACGAGATTAAAAGCCATTTCAAAAGCAGT
>CALLXF010000016.1 GCA_938015805.1 uncultured Saprospiraceae bacterium
TTCAAATTATTAATTATACTATCCCATAGGCATATCTTAATCTCACTATTCTTAGTTTTGCTCAAACACTATTTTGTTTTTAACGGATTTTAAAAATTTATCCACTAAAATCAAAAAGGTCAATCCTTGCATAACTTAGGAGTATACCTAGCATTTAATCACTCACCCATTCTGAACAACATAGAGCCTTTAATATTAAGCCGCAGGACGTAGTTGAGTACTTTTTTTCTGACCTATTAACCACTCAAAATGCATTAGATACCAGTCTGTAATATCTTCCATGGGAAGTGATGCCGAAGCAGCATAATTTTTCTCCGCGAGTGTTTTTCTATAGGTATCATTTACGATTAGTTTTTCTATTGCATCAGCAAGATCATTTACATCACTCGGTTTAAAGAATTCGCCACAGTAACCTTCTTCTTCTACTAGCTCCTTAAGGTCTCCGATATTAGGAAGAACTACTGCTTTACCATAAGATCCCGCTTGGTGTAATACTCCTGAACTACCGGTGGTACTCGTATATGGAAAGACGACTACTGTGCTATCTCCAAAAATTACAGGAACATCTTCTTCCTCTACATATCCGGTAAAGCGTAAGTCAGGAACATGATTATATTTCTCTTCTACAGATTTTAAATATCCTTTTACATTAGGATTATCTGTACCTGCGATAACAATTTCTAGCTCTTCCCCAGTTCTCTGTCTTACGATTTCCACAGCCTCTATCATCTCTTCTACTTTTTTATACGTCCCGAATTTTCCGAAAGTCATAATCTGCTTTCTCCCTTTGGGCACATTAAAGTCTGGAACAGGAGGAGTTTCAAAACTACCATGAGGTAGTAAAGCTACATTTTTAGCTCCGTATTTACTTTCTATAATTTCGACATATTTAGGAATGGTTAAAGCCACTAGATTTGCCATTAGAATAATCTTAGTCATTATGGTTCCAGCTAGGTTAAAAAACCATTTCATTATTGGATTAGAGGTAATACCTGCAGAGGCATAATCTACTGTTTCTATAATATTATGTAAAAGGACAACCGATGGTATTCCTTCTAGTCTTGTAAAAGCGGGAGAGAGTAAACCCAGCGTCGCTGCTATTTTAGAATCTCCAAAAGATAAAAATTGAACATTGTAAAGAACCACATCTGGCTGTACATCTTTTATTGCTTTTCTAATTGTAAATAGATTTTTAAACGAATTAAAAGACCAGCAAGTTTTAATGGTAACTGGACAGTTTCCTTTTATCTCAGGATAACATTCGCCGGAAGGCAAAGTATCTGATAATAAAACTAACTCGGTAACTTCTTCTTTTATTTTAAATTGTTTAACAAGATGGAATGCGTACTCATTAAGTGTTACTTTACTTGGTGGATATGGTGTGACGATTGCTATTTTCATTTTAATTAAGTTTATTATTTATTCTGTAATTAATGTAAGTGGTGTAAAAGTCCTAAGTACAATAGAATGGTAGCACATCATTCCAGCTAACAATAAAGACATCAAAAAGACCTGTAACCCTATTAGTTGCTCTATACTATTATGAAAAAGATATATACTTATAATCTGTAGGACTCCAATACTTAGGCATAAAAAAACCGGTATATAGTTATTTAATGACATGTGGTAGTAGGCAAAAACATTAGCACAAGCAAACAAGCAAGTAGCTAAAGCGTAAATCCATAATAAATGGGACATCGATAAATATGCTTCCCCAAAAAGTATAGTGATGATCGTATGGTCAAAAAAGTAACAACAACCGACTATAGAAAATCCGATGATAGATACTAGTCCTAATGCTCCCCAAAACAAATGGGTATGACTTTCTCCCCGTTTTTCTTTCTCTATCACTTTAGGAAATAGTAAAGTAACAATAGTCCAGGTCGCAAAAAATACAATACGCCCGATTAGTGCGATTGCCGCATAGAGTCCTGCTTCTTTTGGTGTAAAAAAGTGTTTTACTAAAATCACATCCGAATTATTGATAAGAATTTGGCTCAGTTCGTAGATGCCGATGACAGCCATAAACGATATGATTTCCTTTTTATATGGAAGTTGTGAAACTGATGAGCTAGTCTTTAGTCTACTAAACAAAAACGTAGTTATAAATGATATCTGAAATCCTAATGCCACAAAAGCACTTAGATATTCCGAGTCTTGAAATAGGTAAATAAAACCTATCGTTACGATCACTCTTGTAATCATTTCGATTACATAAGTAAAAGCCAGTTTTTTAAATTGGTTTGTTCCTTGGAAGTACCCTCGGGAAATACTAAAAAGTAAATACAAGGGTACTCCAAGAAATAAAATTAGTATTGGCAATATTGACTTAAAAAGAAGGTAGTTTTTGACAAATGGTGCCAACAATAATAATATCGGTAAAAGATAAAGGCCAAAACGTTTTCCAGTCTTTAGGAATACGGATATTAAATCTTGTAATTTTTCTTTTTGGTTTTCTGCATAAAAAGTTGCAGCGTATTTAGCAACGGTAAGTTGTAATCCTACTGCTATAAATGATAAAATCATCACTAGTGTTGCTAAGATGTTTGCTTCTGCAAATACCTCTGGACCTAGCCATCTTCCTAGACAAAGATTTAGTGCATAGTTTCCTGCATTTACTAGAAGACTACTGATCATTAAAATACCTGCGTCTCCGAGACTGGATTTAATTTTAGTGATTGAATGTTTTAAAGTTTGCATGTGGTGGTGTTTGTAGTTTTCCTATACAGGATATGGGGTTTTATTTTTTTAAGCTCTTTGTACGTTTAAGAATCTATCGAACTTTGTGATGTGTAAGAACTCGTCAATTTGCTCAAAGGCTCTACTGATCACAGTTAATTTTCTTCCTTGTTTTTCTAAATTTCTATGAGCCATCGCCAGTGCATTTAGTCCTGTGATATCGATAGCATTTAGCTTTTCAATATTTATTTCACAGTCTGTTTTTTCTGTTTCTAAATGGTTTAAAAGATCTTTTTTAAAGTTGATGGCATTCATAGTATTTAGGCTGCCCTCTAGAGCGATATGTACTGCGTTTTGATTTTTGTTAGTTCGGTTAAAAGTTACTTGTAAATGTTTCATTGTGATATGTTTTAAAAAGTGATTGTTTAATTATTAATTACAATACAAATGTAAGGGTGATCTAAGGCTGAGAGACCCATTTTTATTGGAACAGAAGAGAATCTAAGATTTTTGGTGTTCTTTAGCCGTTTTTTGGAAATGGAGACATTTGGGTTCTAATCGGTGTAGATTTACTTAGATTAGTAGTTTTACAGAAGACATAGTTTATACTTAGAAAGTAGCAAACTGTAAAAGAACTGTGTTACTTAACAATGTTTTAAATGAGGAATACAAATTGGTTGGAGAAAATAGGACTAGTTTTGGTCGTTATCGGTGTAATTCTACTATTAACAAACTCATTAGCAAAGAATGAAATTTTTCTAAAATTCACAAAATACCACGAGATATTCCACTGGGTTGGTTTGGGAATTTGGGCTGTTGGTTATTTTATAAGAGAGAAAAGAGTAAATAAAAATTGATCTGGGTGCTGATCTTTTAGTCGGCTTACGCCAATATTTTTTTTACAAGTATCTATGGAAGTCTATGATCTAAAAAGAGGAATATAATTTAACTCCTAGGTTTTGGAATTCGTAAGTTCCCAATGTATTAATCTGTGCCGAGTTAGAATATAAATAAGAAACAGATACGGCTAGCTCCTTTGAAAACTGATAGCCACCTTGTAATTCTAGCCGTAGTATTTGTTGTTTTTTGTTTTGTTCTACTTTTTGAATTCCCGCTGCTAATAAAACTTTATACTTCCACTTCGAGCTGGAATTAAGATTTTCTGAGTGGATAAAAGCTTCTCCTACTTGATATTTATCTGGACTAAAGTATAGTTCTGGGCGAGCTTTATCAAAGTGGATGTAACTATAATTAACTCCTATTTTGACGACAGGGTTTTCTTTCCATTGGTAATATAAAGAAGAGAAAGTGATGATATTTTTATTGGTATCACTTAAATATCCTGCTAAAATTGAATTATAGAAACCGATTCTATATTTAGAGTACAGATGATGATCTAGTTTTACATTATCTATTCTCAGGTTGTTTTCTACCAGTTCGCTATTGTAGTTTAAGTAACTGGATTGATGTCCGATGCTAAAGTAGTTGTATGTATTTATTTGCGTTGATATCTGAGCTGAGGAGATTATATTATCTGTGTTTATTTCGCCAGATTTATTTCGTAGCATACCTATTCCTGCTTCTAGTGTAAGTTTTTCCGATAAATAAGTTTTGTTTTTCAAGAAGAATAGATCTTGATTGGCTTGAGCCAAAGAGACTGTATTATTCGTAGTTCTTAAGTGTGCCTCTACTGAAATTTCATTTTTACTATTCCATGCTTTGCTTTGGTAAATAGATAGCCCAGAGGCCGTATTAAAGGCATTATCTTCCGAGTGGTAATAGGAAATATAGCCTTTTAGAGCTTTGTGATCTGCAATTAGATTTCTGATCTGAATAGCATTTACCTGATTGTTTTCTAAAAGATCTACGGAGTCTAGAAAGCTTTCTGCTAATTTATGATTTCGTTTTTTAGCATAATTATATGCTATAGCTATAAGGATATATTTCTTAGAATTTTCTGCTCCAGAATTTTTAGGATCTAAAGAAAGTGCTTTGTTTATGTAAGCTAAAGCCTCGATATTTCTCTGCATTCCAGCTAGAGCATTTGCATAGCCTAGGTGAGCGGTAAAGTTGTCGTTGTCTAGTGTAATGAGGCTTGTATATTTATTAATAGCTGAGGTAAAGTCTTTATTCCACATGTAGGCTTCCGCCAAATTTAATCCTACTTCGTAATCATCAGGGATAGCGATATCTAAATTTTGCAAAGCCTCTAATGCTTGTGGTTTTTGATCAGATAAACCCATTGCTCTAGCTAAGCATATCTGTGCTGTTTTATTATTGGGATATTCTTGTAATACGTCATTAAAAAAATATTTTGCTTCTTCGTAATTCTGTTCTTCTAAAAGTGCATATCCTGGTTCCATTTTTTGGGCAGAAAGAATAATGCTTAGATATATAATAACTGTGGTGATTGCTATTCTTGTATTCATATTACAAATTTAGCGTTAGGGCAAACTTGGTTTAGTGGTCTTTCGATTTTTGGTAGTATTTACCCTGTTTTTGGGAATCTATAGAATTGTATTGTTTTACGCTACCTTATACCCTCTCGCCGCTTCTAGTAACTCAAACCACTGAGAATCTGTAAGAGATTTATCTAATGCTGCTTTAGCCATTTTTATGCGATCAATTTTTGAGGAACCTACAACTGGGTAGAGTGTATAAGGATGATGAAGTAAAAATAGATAAGAAGCCTCAGTTAAGGTCCAGTCATATTTATTACAAACGGCAAGGAGTCTTTGTTTTTTATTTTCTATTTCTGGATTATCCTGATCATGGAATAGTTTACCTCCTGCCAGAGGAGACCATATTAAAGGAAGTAATTCATTACATTGGCAATGATCAATGCATCCATTAAAGAAGGGATCTAAATGTAAAAGAGATGCTTCTACTTGGTTTGCTACGATAGGATATTTTGATAGTATTAAATCTGCTTGTCCTGGATTAAAATTAGATACCCCAAAGGATCTTACCTTGCCCATTTCTTTTAGTGATTGTAATGTGTCTGCAATTTCCTCTGCAAACATTAATGGACTTGGTCGATGCAGTAGTAGTAGATCAAGATAATCAGTTTTTAAATTTTGTAAAGTACGGTCTACACTTTTTATTATATGATCTCTGGAAGTGTTATAATGTTTGATTGTATATTCTGGACGATCCTTACAAGGATAGCAAATGCCACATTTAGATATAAGTTGGATTTTCTCCCGCTTTACAGCACTTTGCTTTAACGCCTTCCCAAATTCCGCCTCTGTTGTGTACCCTCCATATATATCGGCATGGTCAAAAGTAGTGATTCCATTTTCCACACACTGAGAAATCAGAGTAGCCATTTCTGCTTTACTAAGCTTTGCACCCCAGGTTCCCCAGTTCATCACTCCTGCTATGATTCTAGAAAATGAAGGAAATCTTCCTTGTATATCTTTTGGCATTAGTTATAGAATATTAATGGTTTTCATGATAATAGGTTTATAGGCTCGACTGATCGGAATTACCTTTTTATCTATAACCAGTGTATTGTCCTCGATATCTTTAATCTTATCTAGATTAACAATAAACGAACGATGTACTTTTAAAAAACGTGGGTATGTTAACTTTTCGTCTATAGCTTTTAAGGCACCATAAATAACGTGAGTACCTATCCCATCAGTAATAATTTTTATGTAATCGCCTACATTTTCAAAATACATAATCTTATCGTAAGGAAGTCGTATGTATTTACCGTCTGTTTTAACGTACAGCTCTTTTTCACTAGATCCACCTGCAATAGCACTTATTCTGTTTTCTCGAGCGATTACTTTTTCTATAGAGGCTAAAAATCGTGGTTGTGCAATCGGTTTAATTAAAAAGTCGGTTACGTCATACTCAAATGCATCATAAGCATATTCTTTATTTCCTGTTGTGATCACAATATGCGGAAGATAAGGGAGATGGTCTATCAATTCTAGACCTGACAATCCTGGCATTTCTATATCTAAAAATATTAGATCCACTTTATGTTTTTCTAAAAGTTGTAATGCTTCTTCTGCAGACGCACAGATACCTGCTATTTCTATTTGATCGGATTTCTCTGATAATCGTTCTAGTGATTTTCTAGCTAATGCTTCGTCATCGACAATTAGTGCTTTGATTTTCATTAGGTATTCTTTAGTTGATTGAGAATTTTTTCTTTTTCTAATGCTACCAGTTTTAGACCATCAGATATTTCTTTTCTAAGTGTTTTGAATTTTTTGAAGGCATCATTGCTTTCTATTTTTGCATCTAATTCTAAAATTTCAAAGGCTTTACTCAGCTTACTTAAACCTACCATTGTAAATGTGGGTTTAAGTTTGTGAGCAGTTTTTGCAAAATTTTGAAAATCTTTTTCTTTCATACTCTGGTCCAGCACTGTTATTTCCTCTGGAATTGTCTCTATAAATATCTCCATCATATCTGCGCAATACTCTAGGTCATCTTGATAATTTTTTATTAGATATTGAGCATCGAGTTTTGGATTAAATCTAAAAATAGAGCTGTCGGTATTTGCTATTTCTGATACGTTTTTTGTGCTTAGATGATTTAATATGATCCGTGATAGCTGATTAGGGTTAAAAGGTTTAGATAAAAAATCTGTCATTCCAGAATTTATAGCCAGTTGCTTTTTGGATAATAGCGTAGAGGCGGTCAGTGCAACTATCGGCGTATTATTATTAAGGTTTTTAGATGCTCTTATTTTCATAGTAGCTTGGTAACCATCTAAAATAGGCATCTGTATATCCATAAAAATCATACTATACTTTTGAATACTGCAAGCCTCGACGGCCTCTTTCCCGTTTTGGGTAAGTACGTATTTTAGCTTCCATTTTTCAAAAAGCTTAGTAATATATTTCTGGTTCATGACATTATCCTCTACGATCAGGACAGGATTATCGATATCAGAAAACTCTAGCTTTTTAACAAATAGTTCTTCTTCTTTTGCAATCGGTATTTTTGATTTATTTAGTTCCAGTTCAAAGGAGAACTTTGTACCTTTTCCTTTTTGGCTTAAAACTTTGATTTCAGAATTATACAAACTAATAAGCTTTTTAGTGATGGCAAGTCCTAGGCCAGTTCCTCCATATTCTCTTCTGATTTCCGAGCTAGCTTGTTTAAATTGCTCAAATATTTTTTCTAATTGATCAGGATCCATTCCCATTCCAGTATCAGAGACGGACAGGTCTAGTCTAACTTTATTTTCTGTATTTAGAATTTGCTTTACGCCAATAATAATTTCTCCATGATTCGTAAATTTTTCTGCATTACCTAGAAGATTTAGAAATATTTGATTTAGTATAAGTTCGTCACCGATTAGCAAATTTTCGAGTACTAAGTCAGTGTCTATTTTAACCGTTACGTCTTTGTTCTCCATTTTGATAGAAAAAGTACGTTCTAGATTTTTGATCAGTTTAAAAAGATCAAAAGGTTTTTGCTGGAGTTCTAAATGGCCTGCATCTATTTTAGAAATATCAAGAACGTCCGATATTAGTTGTTGTAGTACTGTGGCAGAACTTACTAAAATGTCGAGGTATTCGGCTTCATCTTCATTGAGTTTTGCATCCTGAAGTAAATGAGACATCCCTATAATAGCATTTAGTGGAGTACGCATTTCGTGACTCATACTGGCTAAAAATTCGGCCTCAGCCGCCTGTGCACTTTCTGCAATAAGTTGTGCTTTTTTTATTTCCTTAGATAGTCTATTTCTTTCGGCCTCAGCAATTTTCCTCTTAGTAATGTCTCTTGCTAATACGGAGAATGAAATAACATCATTACCATCTTGGATCATTTTTACATTTTGTCCGATCCATAATGTTTCTCCTGATTTTGTAGAAATAGGAAATTCCGAATAGGTTTTATTTTTTTTATTTACAAGTACGTCTAAATAGAATTTTTGTACTTCTTCTTTATAATCATTCCGTATAACTTTAAGAAAACTTTGTCCGATCACTTCTTCCGCTGGATATCCTGTATAACTAAGACCTGCGGGATTTACAAAACTAAAATTACCGTTAGAATCTATGTTGTAAATAATATCATCTGCAGATTCTACTATGGACCGATATTGTTGTTCTGATTTTTTAAGAGCAGCAGTTCTTTCTTTGACCTGAGCTTCTAGTGACTGATTTACTTCATAAAGTTCTTTGGCTTTAGCTTCCAGAATCCCTTCCGCCTGTTTACGGGCTGCATGTTCTCTTGCAAGTCTTCTTTTTAGTATATCTATTTCTTTAGACACTTTAAGATTTAGTAATTATAAATTTTACTTTACTGCCATCATTTTCTATATTTTCCATTTTGACATCTGCTGGTTCTTTATAGTATTCCATTGTCTTCTCGATCAGGCCTAAAGCAAAATCACCCATTCGTCGATCGGATTTGTAGATTAAAACCATCTGATTGTTTCCTTTTCTTTCTGACTCAAAAGTGGGTAGCTCCGCATTAGGATATAATTTTTTTACTTCCACATGAATGTATCGTTCTATGGACTCTAGAAAATCAAAAGCATTAGAGGCATCATCAAAAAAGCCAGAATAATTTTTTGCAAAAGTTCCATGTAAGTATTGCCCAAAGGTTCTTAATAAATCAGGAATGGCTATTTGTGTTTCTTTATGAAGATTGACTACATGTTCGACAATTTCAGTATGAGGGTAAGTTCCGATAGAGGTGTAGACTCCATTAGTTGTACCTGAGCTTTTTTCAATAAGCCCATCTACCATTTCGTATCCAAATTTTTCTTCTACCATTTCAAAAAATTCAGTAAACACTATTCCTAACATATTATATTTTTATTTAATATCTAAAATAAGACAATATCATACTAAAACACTAACAATAGCTGCCATTTATCGAAAGTCTCCCTTTTTAACCTTCATCTGTAGGGATATTTGTATCAAAATATATGTTATGCGATCATTTAAACTAATTATCATTTCCATTTTCCTTTTAGGTAACCCACTATGTTCAAAGGCTGATGCCATCCTAGGCCAGTTTATGCCTTATTACTTTTTTGAAAATTTATCTTACATAGAAACGACACAGGATAAGCTGCTGAGCACTACTAATG
Organism: uncultured Saprospiraceae bacterium; assembly: GCA_938015805.1. Classification (GTDB taxonomy): domain Bacteria; phylum Bacteroidota; class Bacteroidia; order Chitinophagales; family Saprospiraceae; genus JAHDHU01. The sequence continues at coordinate 9,752 of CALLXF010000016.1, forward strand.
CAGAGAAAGTTTTTTCTTTTGACTACGTTCTAAATGAAGAAATTTTTGCTTCTGTTTTAGCAACACAAACTGAAGGGCAATCTTTTAATCATCATATAAATGTATATAGAAGATCCCAAGGATATGCTTTAGTAGATATAGAGACTGTGGATATAGAGGAATATACTTTTTTGTTAAGTAAGTATTTAGACACAAATGAAGAGGATTCCTATGTAGTTGCTTTTTCGATGGAATATGTAAATGGTGAGCTAGATCTACATTCCCACTGGTCACCTAATCAAATAAATACTATACACACATTGTATAATTATGAAATTGTTTTTTCTGATCGGGATGATGCTATTTTTTTTATACCGCTTATGATAAAGAAAATAAAAGAAAGCACTGATCTAAATATGGTGTCTGAGGATTTAGTTTGCCCAAAGCTATATGTCAGTCGTTATGATTACTTAGATGATAAATTGCAATTTACGATTCATAACGAGTTAGGAAATGAATGGATCGATGTAGTCGCTGAGGATTTAAATTTTGATGTTTTGCTAGAAGAGGATATAAAATGTGAGGTTTCTTTTCCTTGGGATAAGGATAAAGGAGTGATTATGGAGATACATAACACTGCTGACTATCAAGATGACTTATTATACATTAGTGAAAATAGGCTGACTACTTTTACTATTGATCATGAAGATTTTGATTTCGAAATATTTCCAAATCCTTCGACAGATTATATTAATGTAAAGGCAAATGGGTGTATCCAGTTAGTAGATCATAATGGTCATACTATTTATTCCATTGCTGATGTTCAAGGTCAGATCAGATTAGATTTATCTAACCTTGCAAGTGGACCTTATTATTTAATATTTACCAATAACTCTAAAAAAATAACGAAAAAAGTGATTGTTATTTAGTACTTGTTTTATAACATCAGAGTACTAATTTTATTAAGAATCCCTGCTTGTGGTGGGCAGGGATTTTTTTTATTTTTTACTCTCGTTAACTAATTTTAAATATTCAGTAATCTCTTTTTTAACGACTGGGAATAAAAAGAATAATCCTATCATATTAGGAAATACAAGTGCGAGGATCATCGCATCACTAAATTTTATAACTGCATCTAGTGTTATAGATGCTCCCAGAATTGTAAATATCAAAAAGATTATTTTGTAAGAGATATCTGCACCTTTAGATTTCCCAAATAAAAATTTCCAAGACTGTAAGCCGTAATAGGACCATGAGATCATAGTTGATAAAGCAAATAAAATTACAGCTACGACCAGCATATAGGAAAACCCAGGAATAGCAGAATCAAAAGCCATAGAGGTGAGATTTACTCCGCCTATTCTTTCTCCAGTAGAAGTGATTAGGGCCTGACCATTTACTACATCTCCGTAGGCAAATGTACTGTCCATATTAAAAATTATAATTACTAATGCTGTGAGGGTACAGATAACCACCGTATCGATAAAGGGCTCTAGTAGTGCTACTAATCCTTCTGATGCGGGAAATTTTGTATTTACAGCAGAGTGGGCGATAGCCGCGGATCCTGCACCTGCTTCGTTAGAAAAAGCAGCTCTTCTAAATCCTTGGATAATGACTACAGCGAGGCCTCCTACTATTGTTGCTCTTGGAGAAAATGCTTCTGATAGAATAATACTAATAGCATCGCCTACTTTATCGATGTGAGTAACGATAATAAATAACGCTGAGGCTACGTAAATAATCGCCATAAGGGGAACGAGCTTTTCTGTTACTTTTGCGATCCTTTTAATGCCACCTATTATGATAATCCCTGCTACTACAGCAAAGATAATCCCGATAATAAATCCAGACGACGAGGATGTAATCCCAAAACGTTCTATAATTTGAGCGGCAGCCTGATTAGACTGGAATGCATTTCCTCCACCAAAAGATGCACCGACACATAAGACAGCAAATAGAATACTTAGTACTTTTCCTATGGTCGCATACCCCATTTCCGTTAGACCTCTTGATAGATAATACATCGGTCCTCCATTTACATTTCCTGCAGCATCTATCTCTCTATATTTTACACCGAGTGTACATTCTACAAATTTTGTAGACATCCCTAGAAGGCCTGCGATGATCATCCAGAAAGTTGCTCCGGGTCCGCCTATAGAAATAGCCACAGCCACCATTGCTATATTTCCTAATCCGACAGTTCCAGATACGGCTGTCGCCAATGCTTGAAAATGATTTACTTCTCCATATTGGGATTCGTCTTTTATCGTATCAGGTATATCGTCTTGTGATAATTTTGTTTTTTCTAAGTGATCATATTTACCACGTACTACTTGTATAGCCATTGGGAAAAATCTGAAATTGGCAAACTTAAAATAGAACGTAAAAAATGTTGCTCCACTAAGTAGTAATATGAGGATTACGGGTATTCCTGAAATTTCTGATAATATTAATCCTTCCCACCATAAAGCGATAGGCATAAAAGCTTCGTTTATTTGCTCATCTATTCCTTGTGCTGGAAGCTGCATGGGGACTAACAAGAGCAGTATAACTGAGCTGATAAAGACTAGACTGGAAGAAAGATTTAATTTTTGCATGACTGTACATTTTTAGTGCACTGCAATGTCTTTACTAATAGGAATGGTTAAAGTTATTGTCAGAATAAAATCAAAATTGTCAGTAAGAATTTGACTGACAAAATCGTTGTAATGCTTTGTTTATTAGACTTCAGAGCTGATATGGTCGATAGGTAATTTAATTCTGATCTGCCTACCTTTTTCTTTAGAAAATTCAAAAAGAGCTTCTTTAAATGGTAGCTCGTGTCGCTCTTTATCCCATAATCCTTTGCCATAGAGACCATCTAATAGACTAATGGTTAGTCTTTTGATTTCGTTATAGTCTTTTATCGGATAGTCTATATTTCTACTTGTAGATTTTGGTTTTATTTCTAGCCAGCCACCTGTCGGGCTTGTTTTTTTGGCTAGGATAAATTTTTGAAGTAGATCGTAGTAAGTGTTGGTTATTGTAAATGATTTAGAATCAGTTTCTGGTATCCCGGTAATGGAAATTAAATTTTGATAACGCCCATTACTTTGTTTTCTTTTGTCTAATGATAAATAAATATCCGATGCATTTATTTTTAGAACCTCTGCGAGATCTTTTACCCAGCTTAACGCCAATGAGAAAAATATCATAATCAACAGTGATTTAAAAATAGCAGAGATAAGTAGTAAGGTTTGTACTTCGTCAGTGATTTTATATAGCTGAGCTACTAAGGTTACTAAAACAAAAATTACAGATAGATATCCTAGTAAATAAAGTCCTCGTTTAGTAAATGATTCCCAAAGAATAAAGACTAAAACGATCAATGTAAATACTGCAAAATATACATCTAATTCGCTTACTAGAGATTCTGAGGATCCTGTGATCATCCGACTGACTGTAGGTAGAAGAGAGAATAAGAAAGGGAGACCTATAATGATATACCATGTTTTGGTTTCGATCATGGGTTTTAGCCACGCAGGTTTATGCTTAAACCACGGTAGTGATAAGAGTATAAATAAACTGTTTAGAAGAGAGAGTATAGAACGCCATCCATTTACAGAAATGATATTTTGTGGTGTATAGTCCACATGACTATAGTAAATATCTATCGCTCCGGATATTGCCCAGCAAAAAACAGATAATGCCAGCCATACCTGTCCGACATCTCCTTTCTTTTTTCCTAGATGATACCATATAGAAAGTAAACCTAAAAAGGCAAAACTACAGGTCACCAGTTCCCACCAACCAAAAAAATTAAGTATCTGCTGTGTAGTGTCCATTGAGTAAAGATATAAGCAATCTAAGAACAATTGCCTTTATTATTTTTAACTGTCTTTGCCGATCGTAAATTTAGAAATAGACATACTCTCTAGATAGTCGTGACTGATTTTAATACTATCTAGTGGGGAGAAATTTCTACAGTCATCCTGTTCTACATAAAAATGCTTCAGACTTGTGTTTTCTTTTTGATCAAAAATTTCTTGCCAGTTGATAATTCCATTTCCTACTTCTGTAAAAAATGCATCCGGTTTATCATCCATATCCTTTACATGCCATAGGGAAAACCGGTCACCATGATTCTTAAAATAGGCCATCGTATCAGCTCCCCCTTTTTTGATCCAGTAAAGATCTAACTCAAAATCCACAAGTTTTTTATCTGTTTCATTGAGTAAAACATCATAAGGTATCTGATTTTCTATCTTATTAAATTCAAAATTATGATTGTGATAGGCAAACTGTAGTCCTTTAGATTTTGCCTCGGATCCGCATTTATTAAATATTTCTGCAGCAGATTTATAAGTGTCGATATTGCGATCGTCTTGCATCCATGGGCATACTAGATATTCGACTCCTATACTTTTAAAATCGTCACATACGGCTTCCCAGTTGTTTACCATGGTACGTTTTTGATCGGGTGTATTTCTACCAAAAGGGATATGAGTTGATCTCATTTTAAGACCGATATCTGATATGATTTTTTTAAATTCTTTGGGAAGATAGCCGTAAATTTTTCCTTCGTTATAACCAGCACATTCTACATCGTTATATCCGATTTCTTTGATCATTTTTAGAGTCCCGACTGCATCTTTTTCCATATCCTTTCTTACAGTCCATAGCTGGACTCCGAAATCTCTAGGTCCGTATTTTTTCTCATACTTACATCGAGTCATAAGTAGTGCAGAGAATGTCGCTAGCGTGCTGTATTGTAAAAATTTTCTTCTTTGCATGATGATATTCTTAAGCATTAAATTACGATTCTCTAGCTTAACTTAGGAATTTTCCATTTTTATGTTTTCAGTATGGTTTCATGATTTTTTTTCGATTTATATGTTTAAGAAAGTTTTAAATACATGTATTTAATAAAGGAGGGCATAAAAATAGTTTATACAAGTGCTAATAATTTTTAAATTAAAATACTATGGATTTTAATGAAAGATTAATTCACATAATTCGTTTTCAAGGAAAACTAATTAGAATGATCAAGTTTTCATACTGTGTAATTTTTGTCCTATTGTTTGGAGTTTTATTTTCTTGTCATTCTTCAAAGAAAACGTTAGATATTGCATCTGTTTCAAAAAGTGAGAATGTAATAGAAATTGAATGCTGACTTGGAAAAAACACAGATGGAACCACTTCGTTGGATTTGATTCTTGTAAATAATGGTAATTTAGAGATAGAAATGAATACATCAAATTTAATTAATGGTATGTATTTTATATTAATCAGAAATGAAACTATGGTTTTAACTGTGGAAAATTAATTAAATCATGAGGATATTAATTTGGTTATCGGGGGTCGTTTTTTTTCTAAGTTGTTCTTCTGGAGATATTATTGATTTAAATGATAAGGATTTTTTTGGAGATTGGGAAGTTGTTGGAAATTATGGGGTTACTTTTCAGGACTCTTCCTACAATATTGATATTATCTACAAGCTAAAGGATAATTTTGATTATGAGCTCGATGTAGATCATCCAATTCTTCCTAATAATTTCTCTAGTAATTCGTATCCGGATTGGGGAGCAGGTAGGTGGGAGTTTGAGGAAGATTTGCAAAGAATTAAATATTATTCTCCCAAGAAAATGAATGGAGAATTAGGTGAAACTATTTATTACTGGGAAATAATAGATACTAGTAATCCCTTTATAAGATTATCTGTTTTAGATGGTGATCATAATTTTTTAGAAGAAATGTTTATTAAAAAAAGATAAGAGTTAATTTATTTAATCAGACATTTAAAAGTCTATGATAAGAGTATCTAATCTAATATTGCTTTTGGTCATGTTAGGATCATGTTCTGAAGAAGAACCATTAATGGTTTCAAGCGATGAAGTAGAATTCAATCTTGAGTATGTACAAGGCGATTGGAAAGTTTTTAGTAATGATTTTGATTTTCAAATTAACTACATGCTAAATCAAGATTTTAGCTATGATATAAACTCCACAGATCCTAATTCCTCTTCAAACATTTCTACTTTCACCTATCCTCAACAAGGTGGTGGAACTTATGAATTTGATATTGATTCTAAAAGAGTAAAATTTTCTACAGACCCAGCCTTTTCAATTACTACCTATTATTGGCAGGCAATTGAATACTCAGAAAAATATTTGGAATTGGCTGTTTATGATTTCGATAATGAATGTATTCTCGAAATGTTTCTTGAGAAAGTAGATTAATTTTCTCTCTAGCATTTAAATTACGACTCTCCAGCTTAAAACCGGAATGATGCCTAACTGTGTTTCTAGAACGTCTTCGTTAGCGATAAAATCGTAGAAGTAATATGAGGCATTTTGCCTATTGGTAAAATTCTGAATATCTAAGGAGAGAAATGATTTAAAGCGATTTGCTTTTTTCCTAAAGTGATAATTAATCCGTAGATCACCTCTGAAGTAGTATGGTATTTTTCTATCTAAGTCATCGTCTATATACTCTTTAAAATTTCTTCCGCTTTTATAATGCATACTAAATTGTAGATCCATATTTTTAAATAGGATCTCTTTTTTAGAAAAAGAAATATTAGAAATATACCTTGATAATAATGGAATTTTTGACTTCTCAGGATCTCCGGCAGAAAAGGTATTATATTCAAAATTTTGGTGCCCATTAGAAAGTGTAACATTTCCACTTATAGAAGTGTTTGCATTTATATTTTCTGTAAAGCTTAGACTGACACCATATATATGAGCACTACTCTCGTCAGTAAATGAACTAAAATCCCCAAAATTTTCTAAAGAGGAATCGTTTAAACCTGATTGATAAAAAATATTAAAAGCATCTTGTGTGATATTAGTAATGTGGTGGTAAAATAACTGTGTGGTAATGTTTGTTTTGGAGTCAGATAATTCTAAAGAGTAATTATGTGACTTTGGGAAATGATAAGGTTCGTTAAATTGACGTCTCTTAAAAAACTGTTGCGTAAAATTATATTTTGCACTAGTCTTAAATCTATAATCTTTACTGATCCACGTAAGACCTACTTTAGGACTAATCGAATTTTCTTCGATATCTCTGTTAAAGAATTTAAAATAATTTTGATGGAGGCCCATATTAAAGTGCCATCTCATCGACGGGCTATACTTGTAAAATATACCTGGCTGGATTAGAGAATATTTAAATGAGGAAATATCTAAGAAAGTTACATTTGGCGTATTGTAATAACTTGATTTTATATTGATTTCTACTTGTCCTTTATTTTTCGTTCGTGTAAAAGAACTGCTGTTGGAAATAATAGTTTGTGATTGTGACACCGTATTATCATCATCAGGATCGTAATTAAAATTATCTATAAGGTGAGAGACATTAGTACTCGATTCAAAATAGCCCGAAGCCATTTCTTTATCTATTTTTAGCCCTCCTATTAAAATTTGTCCTCTTAATTTTTTTTCAATGTATTGTTCTAAAGAGGTAAACGCTTCAAACGGAATATCAGGACGTAATTTCTCATTTCTGTTAACACCGTAGAGCTGAAAAATCTCCATGTTCCAACCCAAAGGATTTGCGTATTTTAATTTAAAAATGACATCTTGATAGGTGATTTTTTCGTCTCCAAAGTCTAATCCTAAATCTGCTAGAAGGCCGACTGTAGAATAACGGTAGTTACTTAAGAAGCTCCACTTTTTATGATTAAGATCTAAGCCTGCTTCCATTCCTATAAGACTAGTATTAAGCGTAACTTGATTGCGATAAGGCGATCGTATCGTCATATTTGAGGTACCTGCGATATAATTAGCACTGGTAAAGATATCAGGATTTGATCGGTAGGTATAATCACCTAATACCTGTCCACTAAAAGCATTTACACCTCCCGCAGATGTAGCGGGTACATCGAATAGTCTTCCAGCTGAGTGTAGATGATTAGGATTTAATATTTCTGCTCCATTTATTGACCAGCCAGAATAATGGCTAGGCATTCCATGGTAAATAATGCCATTGTTTTGATCATTAGAATTTGTAATCCCTGGAAATTTCATTAGTAGTCTACTAGGATCATCAAAAGATGCAGGCATCGTTAGAAAATCTTTACGACTGAGGTTTATTATATTTCCTATTACCTGTCTATTTTCTGATATTTCCACTGGTATGACTAGCTCCCATAAACTAGAATCCACGACTTCCGTTATTGGAGTCTCTTGTCCATTCGCGTAAAGCGAATAGAAAATAAAAACAAACAAAAAGCTTCTTCTGATCATCTTGTATAGATAATACATAAAAATAAAGAACTTAGCATTTAGATGTCAAAATCAGAGATTTATACCCAGGTAGAGGGACAGAAAGTAAAACTTACTAATCTGGAAAAAATACTATATCCCGGAGCTAGAATTTCTAAAGCAGAAATTGTAAAGTATTATTTGCAAGTGGCTCCTCATTTATTAAGGTATATAAATAATCGACCGCTGACCTTGATCCGTTTTCCTGATGGTATCGATAAAGCTGGTTTTTATGCAAAGACTAGACCTGACTGGACGCCTGACTGGATTCATAGTTTTGCGATAGAGCATAGTGACGAGACGATACCTTATTTACTTGCTCATAATTCTGCTGTGATTGCATGGATTGCAAATCTTGGAGGTTTAGAAATACATCCGATGCAGTTTACGAGTACACAACCAAATCCAGATCATTTTATTTTTGATCTCGATCCTCCACCTGATTTTAAATGGAGTGACCTGCTGGAAATAGCGTCAGACCTTAAAGTATTTCTTGAAGATTATAATTATCGGCCATTTCTAAAAACTTCTGGAAGTAAAGGCTTGCATATATACGTACCCATAAGGCCAAGATATACCTACGACGTGATGTTGATGTCAGTAAAATCACTAGCTCAAGATTTTATAAAGCGTAATGGAAAAAGAGTAACGCTCAAAATGAATAAGGAGAAAAGAAAGGGAAAGTTATTATTGGATATTTTTAGAAATCATAAAGGCCATACGACTGTTGCTCCATATAGTTTAAGAGGAAAACCATGGGCACCGATATCTATGCCTATCACCTGGGATGAACTAGATAGAATTAGTTCGTCGCAACATTATACATTAAAAAACTATCAGGAACGTTTAGATAAACAAGGTGACGCCTGGTATAACTGGAATACGTATGCGTCAAACTTACACGATGTAAAAAAAATGATTCCGGTTTCTATTGAACGTGAGAATGATATGGATCTTCAATTTATGTCACCCATGCTTGCGGGTCAGACAGAGACGGTTCCAAGTAATGATAAATATCATTTTGAGATCAAGTGGGATGGTATCCGTGCGATCATCATTGTCATAAATGAAGAGATAAAAATTTACTCAAAGTCTGGTCGTGATCTATCTTCTAAGTTTCCTGAGCTGGTCAGTGATCGTAAAAATTTGGTCGTATCTAACGGAATTTTTGATGGGGAGATCGTGTGTCTGGATAATAAGGGTAGGCCAGAATTCCATAATGTGATTAGTCGAATGCATAGTACAGGTAAAAGCAAAATTCTTGCTAAATCTAGTTCTAATCCTGTATACTGTTATCTATTTGATATTTTATATTGTAATGGGAAGGAGGTCATGAATTTACCTATCGAGGAAAGAAAAGAACAGCTTAATAGACTGGTAAATACTGAGGGGCATTTTAGAATTTCTGAGTCAGTGGCTGATGGAAAAGGCCTGTATGATGCCTCCAAAAATATGAACCTAGAAGGGATTATGGCAAAAAGAAAAGAGAGTGTATATTATCCTGATCAGCGTTCTGACCAATGGTTAAAAATAAAATGCCGTACGGAGGTAGACTGTATTATTTTAGGCTATACAAAAGGGAAAGGAGATCGTGCTGCACTTTTTGGAGCATTACATCTGGCTCAGTATGACGATAGCGGTGGCTTAATTTATAGAGGTAGAGTAGGGACAGGATTCGATACTAAAAAGATGAAGTACTTGTTGGAGCGATTTAATAATGTAAGGAAAGTAGAAAAGTATATTTTAGAAAAAGTAGATAAGGAGAGAGAGACGATTTGGCTGGAGCCAATGTTATCATGTCAAATAAAATATGCATCTATGTCTAGTAATGATACTTTTAGAGAACCTGTTTTTTTGAGATTAAAGGAGGATGAATGACTTTTAAAATAGCTCTAAAATTTAGTTTAGTTTTTACCCTCGATTAGTGAGTAATAATAATTTTTCTAGATTCAATAAGATGTCCATTTTTAAATAACTGGACGAGATATATTCCATTTGATAGAGAAGAGGTATTGATTGAAATTTCTCCATCTTTAGGATTGACGTTTGATGATAAAAGATTTTTTCCTTCTAGGTTTAGAATTTTGATCATATCTATATCTGCATCGATCATGCCTAAGTAAATGATTTCATCCCCTGGGATCGGATAGATTAAAATGGGACTAAGTATTTTTTCAACATCAGAAGTATTAAAATCCTCGTAAGCATCGGGGCCCACATCGTCCGGTGTGAGAGGTCTAAAGCGTACACTTTCTAAGCTGTAATTATCCGCACCCGGATTACTTAAAACTGATCTTTCTTGACCATCGATATCTTGACTTACCATTACCGATGATAAAGTATGCAGATATAGAGGAGTATTTGCAGTTGTTTTCCAAACATTGAGATTAGCATCAAAATTTAAATTAGGGTTTTCTATTGTTATTTGATCATTACCAAATGCGGTGGTAGTAGCTCCAGATAAAATAGTTGCATTATCTGTTGGATACATTAAATTGCTCAACCAGGTTATGTTGTTTCCTTGATCGTTGTCTGTGTCTACAATTTCTACTAGACTATTCTCAGAGCTTTTAATCAGATTATGAGCGATAGTGATGTCTTTGAGATCTTTGTTATAAGAATTGTTATTATCAAAACCGATTTCAATTCCATGACTATTATCTACTAAAGTATTATAAGCAATAGTTACTCGTTCTGCTCTAAAATGCTTGGATAAATTAGAGCTTTGACCATCTATAGCGTCACCTAATGTTAGTGTAATGGGAGCATCCCATTTGGTTCCGTTTAGTCCTTCCATATAATTGTTAATGATCACATGATCAGTACCATATATTCTAATACCTCCAGTATATAGAGATGATCCTGTAGGTGAAGTTCCTATTGCTTTACCATCTCCAAAAAAGTAATTTCCCTCAACATGATTTCTATTTCCATGTCTTAAAGACAGCGTACCATAACTGGCTTTAAATGTGTTATGTCTGATGATGTTGTCACAGGATTTTACCGATACTATTTCTGGATCGCCATCACAATCCTCAAATAGATTATGCTCGACTCTGGTATGCCCACTACTTTTTGACATTTCGCTCCAGCCTATTCTTATCGATTCTTGTTCGTTTACAGCTCTGGGACCATTATTTCTAAAGTAGTTATAGTCTATGATATCATATTGGGATTGATAGTAAACCTCATCACTTCCGTTATTTTCAAAAGAGCCATCTATAGTAATATAATGTCCCGGAGTCTCTTTGTTTTGAAAAATATTATGATCTATTCTGTTATCATGACTTGGGTACTCAAACGGATAATCATTATCATTCCATACTCCACCGACGAATACCCATTTAATCGATTCAGATGTTTCCAGTTCAAAAACATTTCTTGTAATCCGTATGTGATTACAACCTTCTAATTTTATTAGGGAATCTTCACCTTGACCATCAAAAACAAATCCTTCTATAGTAATGTAAGCTGATTTTTTAAGAACAAAATGAGATTCACCCGTAAGGGTAACACCTCCTATGTTTTCGGCCTTGATGATAATGGGATCTTCTTTAGTTGCTATATTTTCAAAAGATGCTTCAAAATCATTATAGATTCCATCAGTAACTATAAAAACGCCGCCATTAAGCGTATTATTTACAGCCTCCACTAAATCATCTGGATCACTAAAATATTGTTGAGCATGAGTAAAAGTATAACTAATCAAAAGAAGGGTGACCAATTTTACCCTTCTAATAATTACATTGTTATTCCAATTTGTCATGTCTTAATTTTAGCTGATACTATTCTATTGGTTTACTAAATTTATAGGTTTTAATCATTAGAAACAAAAAATGCGACAAGCTGTTACCCTTATCGCATTTTTAGTTTTATTTATTTTTCTTTTGATTATTTGTGAACTATTTTTTTAGTGATTCGATTTGATGGACTTACTATGTTTAAGAAATAAACACCAGATGAGAAGTTCTCAAATGAAATTTCTTTGACGTCACCTTTTTTCGACCATAATACTTTACCATTAATATCTACAAGTTGGAATTCGATATTTTCTGAATTTTGATTTGACGATATGTATAGTACATCTTCTACTGGATTAGGATAAAAACTAATTTCATTTTTATCTTCTCTGTAATTCAAAGAAACAATATCACTATATTCAAAATTACCATCAAAATCATTTTGTTTTAATCTATAGAAATTTGTTCCTTCTAAAGGATTTTCATCTAAATAGGAATACTGTAAAAGTCTATTAGAATTTCCATTTCCAGAAACAAAACCGATCTGAGACCAGTCAGAACCATTAGTACTTCTTTCTATATCAAAACCTGCATTATTTATTTCACTTGATGTTTCCCAGTTTAATTCTGTTCCTCTTTCTACTTTACGTCCAGTAAAACTTGTCATTTCTACTGGAACTACGATCGCTTCCACACAAATGATAACCTCTGCCGAATTACTAAAGTAATCTACAGTATAAATTATAGATGGATCATCACTCGTGACAGAGGCAAAAGGACCTGCAACACCGCCAGATTCATCAACGATCTTAAAACAATCATCAACAGCTGGTGTAAATCCCCAGATTAGATTTGCGGTTGCCCCGGAAATGGTAAGTGTATTAGCTGAGTTTTTATTTAGTATTTGATCATAATCTGTAACCGCTGCGGTTCCATTTATTTCAAAATTCACTGAAGACGCACCTAAATCAAAATCATATCTGATAGTTAAATCGCCAGGACTTGATCCTGGATGGAAAACAGCCGTTGAACTATTTACAAAACTATTTGCATCCTCTACATCAATATCATCACTTCCAGAATTATCAATTTTAATCTCGCCATCATTGGTAAATAAACCGTTATAATCAGGATTGTCATTTTGCATTCTGACACCGTCATCGCCGCATCCGTCAGCCTGGAAAATTCCTCCCGCCATGTTGTTAAAATTCCCAAAACACTCAAGACCATGATCTCCTGCATTAAGAATGTCGACGGTACCACTATTATTGAAAGTACTAATATTTTCACCAGAAGTATTGTCATCAATTTGGATTGCTTCGTCTCCACTTGAATCAATTGTCAAGGTTCCAATATTTTCAATACTACCTCCTCGACGTAATCTGATACCATCATTAGATCCGTCATTTACAGTCATAGTACCAGAATTTTCTATAAAGGGTGCAGGTGTCATATTTGCTCCATCAACTTGTATACAATAATCAGGTCCACCTGTTATAGTTACATCTCCCGTATTATTAAATTCTGAGGACGGATTTACAAGATGTAATCCCATATCGGTTCCTCCTGATACATCGATCGTAAGCATTGAATTGTTTTCAAAAACACATCCATCTTTAATGTAAACTCCATCGTCACCAGTTGTCATGGTAACGGTAATCGTTCCATCATTTACAATTGTTGCGATAGCACCAGAATTATCATCGAGATAAATGCCATCAGCTCCTCCATCTCCAAGCCCTACATTTGTTATAGTAATTGTACCATTGTTTGTAAATGTACCTTCTTGGACATATAAGCCATGTTCTCCAACACCATCAATAGAAATATCTCCGTTGTTTGTAAAAGTTCCTTTACTGTAAAGACCATCTATATTATTTGTTGAGGAGGTAGAAATGGATATTGTTCCATCATTAGTTATTACACCACTACCTGCCGTTTCTAATCCATCATCGTCTGTTCCATCAGCAATTGTAAGTGTTGCTCCCGTAGCTATATTTAAAATATTGCTATTTTTTACTTCTACTGTTTTTGCCACAGCAGCACCAGAAATATCTATTGTTGCACCTCCACTAAGATCGAGTAAAACATCTGTAGTTGCAGTAGGTTCAACATCGTTACTCCAGTTTGTTGCATCCGACCAACTGGTCGTTCCTGCACCACCATCCCAAGTAACAGATTGTGAATAAGAAATACATGGAAGTATGAGCATAATGAGCGTCATGAATAGTAATGTCTTTTTCATTATCATTAAAATTTAAGGTTGATTAGAGCTCGAGATTACGAAAATAATATTGGTTAACCAATATTATTTTCGTAAATAATCTAGAAATACCAAATTATATAACTCATTAGATTAAAATGTTTAGTCAATTGTAATTGTACATTACATTTCTTAATCTTTAGTTTGGAAGGACTTATAATACCCTAACCCGGATAGTATCAGTGTGGTATCAAATTAGTTGTGAATGGATGTTTTAATAGAATTAATGTATTGTTTTAAGGAACGAACGGAAATTTCAATTTTTTTCCAATCCATCAAAATACGATCACAAATAGATCTTGAAACATATTTAATTAAGGTATAATATTATCAAGTTACTATTTATTGGGTGAAAATTGATTTAAGCAGAAAAATTTTCGGTTTTGAATAATTGATATATATTTGTCTTATTGGTCAACCAATTTTAATATTTGCCAAGTATTGAAAACTATTTTTTATTAAAACTTAATTCTGAGAATGAGAAACTACTTTTTTTCAGCTACAGGGAGGTGTTTAAGAGATATCGTTTGTTTTAATACTTGTCAAAGATCGACTACAGGTCCCTCAGTTAATGGAATGACTATATCACTAAAAAATAGAAAAATTCGCTAGTCTAGAAAATCACAATTATTTATGAGAATTAGTTTATCAATTTTGGCCTTTTTTCTAATAACTGCCAGTGGTTTTGGGCAAATTTGGATGGAGGATTTTGATGGAAGTAATTCGACAAATCCACCGACTATTGATTTTGAATGTGGCCCATTTGGATTCGATTATTTTGGAGTAGCGTGTTGTGGAGCAGGGTGTGGGCCTATAGTGGTAAACAGTACTTTATGTAACTTTTATGATGGGGAAGATGGAAATTTTCTAGGAGCTTACAATACTGATAGTGGTGCGGGTTGTGATTCTAACGGCGATAATGAGTCCGCAGAATGGACAGGGATAGATATTTCTTCATGTTCTGAGCCGGATAAATTGTTCCTTTGTTTTGAAGTAGCTGCTTTACATGCGGTTGCAGGTAATTCTGGCAATGGATGGGATGGTCCATCTAAGGTGACTTTTACTGTTACTATTGATGGTGGAACACCAATTGAGCTTACTGCTATTGAGGATCAAGGATCTAACTCGACTCCTGCTTTTGATTCTGGTTGTGATGGTGATGGAGATGGTGACGAAGTGGATGAAGTGATGACCGAGTATTGTGTTCAAATTCCAGGGATGGGCGGTACATCATTAGATTTACTTATTAATATAGATGGATTAAATGAGCCCTTAGAAGATATTATAATTGATAATATTGCCATTTATTGTGAGTCTGATGAAACTTCTCTTGACGGAGATTTCCTAGGATGTGGGGATGTTTGTGAAGATGTAATTCCAAGCTTTGATCCTATCCCTAATCAATGTGAAGGGGGAATAGACCCTTTACCGGTTCTATCCTTAGAAGGATATACAGGTTCTTGGTCTCCTGCTTTTGATCCGGACAATTCAGATACCTATACTTTTACACCTACCTCTGGCTTCTGTTTGTCCGATGGAAGTGTATCAGTTACTATCGAGGCAAGAATTATTGCTACGTTTGATCCTATCCCAAGTCAATGTGGAGGAGGATCAAATCCATTGCCCACAATTTCTCTTGAAGGGTTTACAGGAATGTGGAGTCCTAGTTTTGATCCAGATAATTCATCTACCTATACATTTATTCCTGATGCTGGGCAATGTGCATCAAACGGAACAGTAACGGTAACCATAGACTCACCAGAGGCCTCGACATTTTCTGCGATTCCAAGTCAATGTGAAGGCGGTACAGATCCATTACCAGCAATGTCTAATGAAGGAAATGCAGGAACCTGGAGTCCGACCTTTGATCCGAATAATACGACGACCTATACATTCACGCCAAGTGGAGATTGTATCTCGGACGGAACAGTAACGGTAACCATAGACTCACCAGAGGCCTCGACATTTTCTGCGATTCCAAGTCAGTGTGAAGGGGGCACAGATCCATTACCAGCAATGTCCAATGAAGGAAATGCAGGAACCTGGAGTCCGACCTTTGATCCTAATAATACGACAACCTATACATTTACACCAAGTGGAGATTGTATCTCGGACGGAACAGTAACGGTAACTATAGATTCACCAGAGGCCTCTACATTTTCTGCGATTCCAAGTCAGTGTGAAGGCGGCACAGATCCATTACCAGCAATGTCCAATGAGGGAAATGCAGGAACCTGGAGTCCGACTTTTGATCCTAATAATACGACAACCTATACATTCACGCCAAGTGGAGATTGTATCTCAAATGGAACAGTAACGGTAACTATAGACGCACCAGAGGCCTCGACATTTTCTGCGATTCCAAGTCAGTGCGAAGGGGGCACAGATCCATTACCAGCAATGTCTAATGAGGGAAATGCAGGAACCTGGAGTCCGACCTTTGATCCTAATAATACGACGACCTATACATTCACACCAAGTGGAGATTGTATCTCGGACGGAACAGTAACGGTAAACATAGATTCACCAGAGGCCTCGACATTTTCTGCGATTCCAAGTCAGTGTGAAGGGGGTACAGATCCATTACCAGCAATGTCCAATGAGGGAAATGCAGGAACCTGGAGTCCGACATTTGATCCTAATAATACGACGACCTATACATTCACGCCAAGTGGAGATTGTATCTCAGACGGAACAGTAACGGTAACTGTAGATGCTGCGCTTACTCCTACCTTTGATCCCATTCCGAGTCAGTGTGCTGGAGGAAGTAATCCTTTACCTGCTAATTCGTTAGAAGGTATTCCTGGAACCTGGAGTCCAATCTTTGATCCTAATTTGACAACCAGTTATACTTTTAGCCCAGATCCTAATGAATGTGCAAATGATGTTACAATTACTGTAAGTATAGATCAACCTGTCAATCCAACTTTTGATCCGATTGCCAGTCAGTGTGTAGGAGAGAGCAATCCACTTCAAAACTTATCATTAGAAGGAATTGCAGGAACGTGGAGTCCGACTTTTGATCCTGATAATACGACGACATATACATTTACACCTACGAGTGGTATTTGTGCAAATACATCAACATTAACGGTAGTAATAGAACAACTTACAGTACCTACTTTTACTCCGATCCCAAGCCAATGTGCAGAGGGTAGTAGTCCGCTAATTTCGATTTCTTTAGAATCTATTACGGGTATTTGGACTCCAATTTTTGATCCAAATGTTACAACGGTTTACACTTTTGTTCCAGATCCCGGTCAATGCGCAGATCAGACCAATATAACCGTAACTATAGAACAACCAGTGACTCCAGATTTTCTGGATCCTTTACCATATTGCGAATTAGATGATCAGATATATACCCTCCAAAACACATCAGGAAATGGAGTAAGTGGAACATGGTCTCCGACCTCTTCTTATGTGCCATCTGTTTTATCTGTAGGGACATTCAATTTTATTTTTAGCCCAGATCCTAATCTTTGTGCGGAGGAAGTAACCATTAATATTATTGTTGAGAATAGTTTAATTCCAAGCTTTAATCAGTTAGGTCCTTATTGTGTAGGAGATACTCCTGACATGTTTCAAAACACATCATTAAATGGGATTTCTGGCAATTGGGATGGTCCCATTTCTACCGCAGCTCCTGGAACTATAACATACACATTTATTCCGGATGCTAGCTTTTGTGCAGAGAGTTCAACTATGATGATACTAGTTGAAGATTGTGGATGTATGGATCCGGCAACAATTTCGATTGATCCCATAGATCCCATTTGTGAGAATGAGACCCTTTCTTTAAATAGTATTTTAGGAGGATCTGCTAGTTCAGTAACATGGAGTAGTTCTGGAGATGGAACATTTGATAATGTTAATTCTCCATCTCCTATTTACACTCCGGGTACTGCAGATATTACAAGTGGTGCTGTTACGTTAACTGTAATTACAGATGATCCCGATGGTACAGGTCCTTGTTCGGCAGTAACTGCAGAAGTACAAGCTGTAATTAATTCTTTAATAACCCCATTATTTACTCAGTTAGGACCATATTGTCAAGATGAGGTACCTGATCTTTTAAGTACTACTTCCTTAAATGGTGTTGCAGGCTTTTGGGATGGACCCATTGATACATCTGTACCTGGATCCACAGTGTATAATTTTACGCCCTCCGGTAATCAATGTTCTTTTACCGCGACGATGACAGTTGTTATAGATGCACCCGACCAAGCAACTTTTGATCCAATTCCTAGTCAGTGTTCTGGTGGATTAAACCCTCTTCCTATAATATCATTAGAGGGTTTTTCAGGGACATGGAGTCCTGCTTTTGATCCTGATAATACAACTACTTACTCTTTTACTGTTGATGCTGGACAATGTGCGTCCGATGGTAATGTTACCGTTAATATAGACCAAGCAATTCTACCTCAGTTTACCCAGCTAGGACCATATTGCATAGATGATATACCAGACGATTTACCGCTCACTTCCGTGAATGGAATTGCGGGAACATGGGATGGTGTTATAGAGACCAGTAGTGCAGGTTCGACGATATATACTTTTACCCCGGATGCTGGAGCATGTGCCACTTTGGTTACGATGCAAGTCGAAGTAAATGATTGTGGCTGTATGGATCCAGCGGAGATTATGATAGATCCGATTTCTGCAATCTGCGAAAACCAGACCATAACTTTAAACGGAATTTTAGGAGGGTCTGCAACCATGCTTCTTTGGACAAGTAGTGGAGATGGTGTTTTTGATAATGCGACATCTA
>CALLXF010000017.1 GCA_938015805.1 uncultured Saprospiraceae bacterium
GACTTGCGAACAAACATTTACATATGAGCCGGATACAGAGGGACCGATGGTAGATTGTAGTGTAGTAGTAGATATGACATTTGAGTGTGGAGATGCAGACTTAGATGATGATATTCAGGATTGGTTAGCAGCACAGGAAGCAGCACTATTGGCAACAGCCACAGATAATTGTAATGGAACGATTAGTATATCTAACAATTATATCGTTGGAACTTATCCAAGCGAAAAGAGTTGTGGTGATCCTAATATGGGAATTGTGATTACACTTATTGTTGAAGACGAATGTAGTAACCAAAATACAGATTGTTTTATCAGATTAATTTTAGAAGATACGACACCTCCTATTGCAGACTGTAGTAAAGCGGGGATGAATTTAACATTAGAATGTGGAATTGATGATTACGCGGCAGAGATCGCAACATGGATCATGCATATAGAAACTTCTATATTAGGTTCTTCGGGAACAGGAGATAATTGTACAGGTGCGTTAATAATAAATAACAATTATGTAACAGGAACAATACCTACCTTAGATTGTACAGGTAATCCAGCAAATGGTATTGAAGTAGAATTCGTAGTGAGTGATTGTTGTGGAAATATGGCTCCACCATGTGTGGGAGTTATATTATTAAATGATACTACAGCACCCGTGATAACTTGTCCTGCTGATATAGTTGGATTAGTTTGTACAGATGACCTACCCGTCGCGGCAACTACAGTAATGGAGTTTACAGATCAGGGTGGTATGATCATGGAAGATTGTGGTGTCACTACAGTTAGTAGCATAGACGATGTAGATCCTAGTACTTTTAGTTTCTGTGCCGTAGATGGTCCATTCGTTGTAACTCGTACATATACCGTTACTGACGATTGTGGTAATACAGCCACTTGTGATCAAACGTTTACTTTTGAAGCAGATACACAAGCACCAGTAATTACATGTCCACCTAACGAAACAGGTTTTACATGTACAGATGATTTACCTGATGGCTTTACTACTCCCAATGACTTTATAGCAGGAGGCGGTACCATAGACGAAAATTGTAGTATTACTACTGTTAGCTTTATGGATAGTGCGGATCCGTCAATGTTTGATTTCTGTGTTGGTGGAGACTTAGATATAATACGTACATATACGGTTACTGATGAGTGTGGAAATGTTGCTACATGCGAGCAAACATTCTCATTTGAACCGGATACAGAGGCACCTATGGTAGACTGTAGTGTGGTAGAAGATTTTACTTATGAATGTGGAGACCCGGACATCGATCAAGATATTCAAGATTGGTTAGCGGCACAGGAAGCAGCTTTATTGGCAACAGCCACAGATAATTGTAATGGAACCATTACAGTGACTAATAACTATATCGCAGGAAGTTATCCTAGTGAGAAAAGTTGTGGAGATCCATTGATGGGAGTAGTCATTACATTGATTGTTGAAGATGCATGTGGTAACCAAAATACAGATTGTTTTATAAGCTTAATTTTAGAAGATACAACACCACCAGAAGCTGACTGTAGCGATGTCGGGGACCCTTTAGTTTTAGAATGTGGTGATTCTGACAATGATCAGATTATTCAAGACTGGATTGCGGAAGTATCTATGAATATATTAAATGCTCCAGGAACTATGGATAATTGTACGGGTATGCTTACCGTTAGTACAAATTATGTCGTCGGGACGTTACCTACATTAGACTGTACTGGAGATCCTAATAATGGATTACAAGTAGAATTTTATGTTGTTGATTGTTGTGGTAATGAGTCAGACCCATGTATCGGCACGATCATATTAGATGATATGACACCACCGATAATAACCTGTCCAATTGATGTAGAAGTAGAGTGTGGAGAAAGCACTGACTCTGATGATACTGGAATGCCTACTGCAACAGATGCATGTAGCTCTAACATAACATTCAGCGAAAGCGATACTTCTGTAGAAGCCTGTGGAGGTACAGAAGTAATTACAAGAACTTGGACCGCAACAGATGCTTGTGGAAATACGGCTACTTGCGAACAAATAATAACTGTCGTAGATAATGTACCACCAGTGATAGATCCTATGGCTATGGATATGACAGTGGAGTGTACTGACGGATCTGATCCATTAGATGCTTATCAAGACTGGTTAGATGATAACGGTGGAGCAGAAGCAATGGACGAGTGTGGAGGTGGCATAACCTGGACATTTAATAGTATGGGTTTAAGTGATGATTGTGGAGATACAGGAATGGAGACTGTAATATTTATTGCTACTGATGAATGTGGAAACACTGCTACAACAGAGGCCACTTTTACTATTATAGATAATACCCCTCCAGTCATAGACGTGGAAGCGATGGATTTAAAAGTAGAATGTGCAGCGGAAACGTCACTACCTACTTTCCAGGAATGGCTAGATGATAATGGAGGAGCAGAAGCTTCAGATGAATGTGGAGAAATTACATGGACTAATGATGGTGTCTTTACACCAGCGTGTCCAGGTACAGGATCTGCTTTTGTAACCTTTACAGCCACTGACGAATGCGGAAATACGGCAACAACGACTGCTACATTTATTGCAGGTGATGATACACCTCCAGAGATTACAGTAGAAGCCATGGATATGACAGTAGAGTGTGATGGCTCTTCAGATCCTCTTCAGGACTTCCAGGATTGGTTAGATGATAATGGAGGAGCTATGGCAGAAGATTTATGTAGTGAGGTGAGCTGGACTAATAACAGTATGGGTCTAAGTGATGAGTGTGGTATGACGGGTATGGAAACAGTTACTTTTACTGCTACTGACGAATGTGATAATACATCAACTACTGTCGCTACATTTACGATAACAGATACTACTGATCCTATGATAGCCTGTCCTATGGATATATCTATAGAATGTGGAGATAGTACGGACCCTGCAGATACCGGAATGCCTACCGGATCTGATGCCTGTGGTGGAGTTAGCTTTAGTTTTGTAGATGGTATGGGCCCAGGGGTTTGTGGACCGATGGGTGCAATAGTGCGTACATGGACTGCGACAGATGATTGCGGTAACACTGCAACTTGTGATCAAACTATAGATGTAGTAGATACAACGGATCCTATTATAACTTGTCCACCTAATGTGGTGGATCTTACTTGTCAAGATGATCTTCCAGATGCTGCAACAACAGAGCAAGAATTTCTAGATCAGATGGGTACAATAATAGAAGTTTGTAATGTAGCTTCTGTTAGTTCTACTGATGATTTAGATCCTAGTACTTTTAGTTTCTGTGTTACGGACGGACCATTTGTAGTAACACGTACCTATACCGTTACGGACGGATGTGGTAACACTGGTACTTGTGATCAGACATTTACTTTTGTTGCAGATACGGAGGCACCAGTATTAACTTGTCCTGTAGATATGACATTTGGAACAGATGATGGAGTGTGTAATGCTATGTTGACTTTAGATCCACCGACTTTCGTCGAA
Source organism: uncultured Saprospiraceae bacterium (assembly GCA_938015805.1). Classification (GTDB taxonomy): domain Bacteria; phylum Bacteroidota; class Bacteroidia; order Chitinophagales; family Saprospiraceae; genus JAHDHU01. Next base: position 3,464 of record CALLXF010000017.1, read on the forward strand.
AATTGTGGAATGGTTACATTAGTTAACGATTATAATGATACAAATGATTCTAGTGATACGTATCCGTTAGGAGATACTCAGATCATATGGACAGCTACTGACGAATGCGGAAATGAGTCTACATGTACTCAAACCATAACTATCGAAGATGACGAAAATCCTATAATCACATGTAATGATGATATATGTGTAATACTGGAAGACAACGGGACCACTTTCGTACCAGCTACAACATTCTTAAATTCGGCAACAGATAACTGTAGCACAGAATTTACTGTAGAAGGAATGATTTTGGGCCAGGGGCCTTTAGGAGCAGGAGTTACTTTCGAATGTGGAAACAAAGGACCAGTAATGGTTATGTTAGTCGTTACAGATGATGCAGGTAATTCTGCTTCTTGTACTGTAGATGTAGAAGTAAAAGATACCACAGCACCTGGACAAGAAAATGGAGGGTCGAGTACGTGCCCTTCTGATATTACCATCTCTTGTAATTACGAAGTTGATTTTAATGATTTATCAGACTTTGGAACGATCGTTTTTGATCCTGCTGATCAGGAAGACATAGAGATTCTGGGTATGGTTCTAGGACAAGATGGACTCTTTACAGATAACTGTCCCGATGGATTAGTAATACAATCTATAGACGTAAACAATGATGATTATAATACCACTTGTAACACAGGAGTTATTACGAGAACATTTGTAATCTCTGATGCATCTGGTAATACATCTAGTTGTACTCAGACGATTACATCTATTAACGACGATCCATTTGTATGTACAGATGTGATGTGGCCAGCAGATTATGAAGAGACAGATTGTACCCTTACCGTATTTGACCCTGCAGTAACGGGAAGACCTACGTACCCTGATAGCTCTTGTAGTAATCTAGCTCAGAATTTTGAAGATTTGGTATTTGATGATCCATTAAGTGGATGTTTGGTTATTGAGAGAACATGGACAGTAATAGACTGGTGCCAGTACGAATCTAATGTACAAGACCCTCTGGGTTATTGTGAGTATGTACAAATCATTACAGTAGTAAACGCAATAGCACCTACGATAGAAAGTACATGTATGGATACGATGATTTGTTCTAATCCTACAACTTGTATCGGTAATCTAAACCTGACTTTAGAGGCTAGTGACGATTGTACAGATGATGAGGACCTAGTGTATACATGGTCTATAAATATTAACAGTAATGGAATCACATTTATAAATGGATCAGGAAGTACACTAGTGGCTAATGTTCCACAAGGAGCTCATACGATCAGCTGGAATGTGGAAGATCACTGCGGTAATAGTACTGATTGTTCTTATGTTGCTGATGTACAAGATTGTAAAGCACCGACTGTTGCATGTAAATACGGACTATCGACTTCACTACTTCCTAAAAATGGGGGTTGTGTTACAATATGGGCAAATGATTTTATACAAAGTATTAGTGATAATTGTACCGCAACAGAAGATCTTTTAATATCGTTCTCAGCTGATGTAACTGACACAGATAAGAAATTCACTTGTGATGATCTAGGTCAGCAGTTTGTAGAAGTATGGGTTACAGACGAGGATGGAAATCAGTCTTTCTGTAATACATTCATTGATATACAAGATAACCTAGATGTATGTGATGGAAATAACGGAACAGGTATGGTAATGATCGCAGGGAAAATAGCTACAGAGGAGAATGCAGGATTATCTCTTGCCGAAGTAAATGTGGATGCCGATAATATGAATGATATGGAGATGACAGACGATATAGGAACGTATGCGTTTATAGACTTACCTATGGGAGAGGATTATAATGTTGTACCTTCTAAAAATGATGATCACGATAATGGAGTATCGACTATAGATCTTGTTATCATTCAAAAACATTTATTACAGATACAACTATTAGACTCGCCGTATAAAATGTTAGCAGCTGATGCCGATAATTCTCAGCATCTATCTGCAATAGATTTAATACAGATCAGAAAGTTAATCTTAGGTGTATATGACGAGTTTCCAGAAAATACTTCTTGGAGATTTGTGGACAAAGCCCAAGAGTTTCCAGTACCGACAGAACCATGGCCTTTTGAAGAAGAGGTGATGAACGCTGATATGAATACAGATGCGATGGCGGTAGATTTTGTTGCCGTAAAAATTGGAGATGTAAATGGTACAGTTGTAACTAGTGCAACAGGTAATGCAGTAGAAAACAGAAGTGCTGATGATCTAGAATTCATTATAGAAAATCAGTCTTTCTCTGTAGGAGAGATAGTAACAGTAGATGTAATGGCTCAAGATTTTGAAGATGTAATAGGATTACAATATACATTGGATTATGATGACTCAGCTCTAGAATATATAGCTATAGAATCAGCGAATATTAATGTAACGGAAGCAAACATCGGTTTACCATTAAGAGAGAACCAAGTGTTGACATTTAGTTGGAATGAAGTAGTAGCAAAAACGATAGCGGATAGAGATGCGATTTTCCGTATCAGTTTTATGGCTAAAGCCAATGGAACATTATCCAATAGCCTAGCTATTAACTCTGATGTAACAGCAGCACTAGCTTTCGATAGTAATTATGAAGAGAGGAATCTAGTTCTCAGATTTGATGATAACAGATCATTGTATAGTCTTAACCAAAATGCTCCAAATCCATTTATGGACAAAACGGAGATAGGTTTTACAATTCCTTCACCTCAGGTAGTATCTTTAAAAGTATACAATGCCAAAGGACAAATGATCTGGGAACATGAAGACTCTTACGAGGCGGGTGATCATGTAAAATCGTTGACAAAAGAAGACTTGAAAGGAATGGCAGGAATGCTCTATCTAGAAATTAACGCTAATGGATTTACAGATACGAGAAAAATGATTATGCTTAAATAGTATTTAAAATACAGTATCCCAAAAACTGAGATGGTCCTGGCTTTAGAGTCAGGACCATTGTTGTTTATAGACAATAATTTTTTCATAAATATTTTTTCTATGCCAGTAACATCTAAAAGTATAAAAGCAAACTTTTATTCTCCTTACCGTTTAAAATCATTCCAGGCTTTTCTAAAATCTACTTCTACATAATGAGTAAGCTCTTTAGAGTTATTTTGGCTTTTTATTTCTTTATACCATGCTATTTGTTGTGGAGATAAGTAATGTAAAGGATCTTCTTTAGCACCGAGAGCACTATTGACTTTAGTCGCCTGAGTAATGGTCATAGGTATGTATTGTAAATCAGAATGTCTCAGATAGTATTTAGATTCCCTATCTATACGGTACCCATTGTTTTTAAGATAGATATCGTCTCCACAGTTTTTCTTAGCCGCTTTAGATTTAAGTTTTTTAGGAGAGGTTTTGTTTTTGTTATATTGGACTTTTACGACTTCTTTACCATTCATAAAACCTGCTTGGGTAGAGATGACGCCAGGTAGTTTTGCAATCTCTTTTTCTCCTGTCCAAAAACAATACATGGATAAATAACACTCCTCTGAGTTACCCGAAAATTCCTGATACAGTAAATCGAGATAGTCTGGTACTAGATGACCACTTTGGATAATTGCTTCCATCATGGCATCTATCAGGCCTAATTTTGAATAATTACCGTTGACCCTTTTTACAATATCTTTTCCTGATGCATTTACAATTCTAACTACAGGATTGTTCCAAGTCGGTTCATTATATTGACGTAAGACTTCTAAATCTTTTCCTTTTTTATTATTGAATATCGTAAGAGGAACAAAAAAGTTTTCTATTGTCTCTACAATTAGTGGATGGGTTAGTACATTATTCCCATAATTTCTACAAGTAGAACAGCCCGGCACTTCCTGAAATAAAATTAAAACTGCTTTATCTTCCGCTTTAGCATTTTGTAATGCCGTATCGTAATCTCTGATCCAGTGTACGTCACCTAACTCTTTATGCTCTTGGAAACTGATCGACTGAGCATGTAATATGGAGATGGAAAAACTAAAAAAGAACGTCAAGCATAATTTATTCATCTATGTAAGTTTTACTAAAGCGTAAACGTAGGACAATTAAATTTGATACATCTTAAACAGATAATTCTATGTTTCACAATATGTAAACTATCAGTTTGTCCGCTATAATCATTTTATCTTAGATCAAAACTTTATTCTGAGATGTACGCTAAATCTAAAAACCGACTTTTAATGTTCCCTAACCTTGAGGTATCAAATTAAAGGTAAATCAAATTATGAAAAAGGATATCATGAAATTAAAAGCTAAAGGTTTTATAATCATTGTTTTATTTCTTTCGATTTTTTCTCATTCGGCTTTAAGCCAAAATCATCAAACTCTCCGAGGAACAATCGTAGATAAAGAATCACAGTTTCCTCTCATCGGAGTAAACGTAATTATTAATCCTGATACAGAACAAAGTAAAGGGACTACTACTGATATCGATGGAAGTTTTAGACTGGAACAAGTTCCTGTAGGAAGACATAACATCAGTTTTTCCTATCTCGGATACGAAGAAGTTTTTCTGCAGAATATAGAAGTAAACTCTGGAAAAGAAGTCATTCTAAATTTAGAAATGGAGGAGGCTATGGTCCAGATGGAGGAGGTTATAATAGTGGCTAGAAGAAACGGTGAAGTAGCAAACGAGATGGCTACCGTTAGTGCAAGAGAATTTTCTGTCCAGGAGACTAATCGTTATGCAGGTTCGAGAGGGGAGCCTGCAAGAATGGCATCTAATTTTGCAGGAGTTCAGGGGGCTGATGATTCTAGAAATGATGTAGTCATACGGGGTAATACCCCTACAGGTGTGCTATGGCGATTAGACGGAATTAACATTCCCAATCCTAATCATTTTTCTATCCCTGGTACAGGAGGAGGGTCCGTTACAATCTTAAATAATAAGTTTTTAAAAAATTCTGATTTTTTTACTGGTGCTTTTCCCGCCGAATTTGCAAATGGAATAGCTGGTGTTTTTGATCTCAAAATGCGTAATGGTAATAATGAAAAGCACGAGTTTAGTGGCCAGTTTGGGTTTTTAGGTACGGAACTGATGGCTGAGGGACCCTTATCAAAAAATAGTAAATCCTCTTATCTCGCCACATATAGATATTCTTCATTACAGCTGTTCCAGGGACTAGGTATAAATGTAGGGACCGATGCTATCCCTAAGTATCAAGATGCCTCTTTTCGATTAAATTTTCCTCGTAAAAACGGAGGACAGTTAGCTATTTTTGGAATAGGGGGTAATAGTGGTATTGATATATTAATTAGTGACGAGGAAGCTCCTAGCACGGAGACATTAATTTACGGATCTAATGATAGAGATCAGTTTTTTGGTTCTAGGATGGGAACAGTAGGTGTCACATACTCACAACCGTTAAATACAGATAGTTATTTTAAAGCAACTTTTTCTGCATCTCATTCTTCTGTAGATGCCTTGCATGACTATGTAGATCGGGAAGTTGTCGACGGTCAGTTTAGGCTTAATGAGACCATTCCTATTTTAGACTATGATTTTAAAGAAAACAAATATTCTGGATACCTAAACTATGTCAGCAAAATAGGAAAGGGTAGTATGAAAATGGGCCTTAATGCGGATCTAATCCAAGTGAGTTATCAAGACCAGGGAAGAGCGATAAATCCAGGAATAAGCCCTAGCGATACACTGAGTATAGATCCATGGAAAAAAAGATGGGACGTACAGTCATCGTATGTGCTCCTGCAACCTTTTGTACAATACAAGCATCGATTTACAGAAAAATTAAGTGCCACCGCTGGAGCGACAGCATTGTATTCTAGCATAAATAATAAAAGCCTGTCTCCTGTCGAGCCTCGTTTAGGATTATCTTATAAGATGGATAATAAGCAAAAATTAGGTCTCGGTCTAGGGTTACATTCTCAGATGCAAGCTCCTTATTTATATTACTACGGTGTGCAAAATGATGATGCCGGAAATCCTCTGGCACTTAATAAAGATGAGATCCAGCTAGTGAAAAGTTTTCATGCTGTAGGTTCTTATGATCGTATGTTAGGTAAATCTAGTAGACTAAAAGCTGAGGTTTATTTCCAACATTTATATGACCTACCTGTGGCTGCAGATGGATCTTCTTTTTCTTTAATTAATGCAGGATCTGGATTTAGGAGATTATTTCCCGGTTTGCTTACGACTGGAGGGGCTGGTAGAAATTACGGAATAGAACTAACGTTAGAGCGGTTCTTTACTAAGGGCTATTATTTCTTATTTACAGGATCTGTATTTGATGCTCAGTATAAAACGCTAGAAGGCGTATGGAGAAACACGTCCTTTAATGGACGTTATGCTTTTAACGGATTGTTTGCAAAGGAATGGAATATCGGTAACAAGCAGACTATAAATATAGGATCTAAACTGACTTACGTAGGCGGCGGATGGTATGGAGAAATAGATGAGCTTAAATCTCAGAGACAGCAAGAGGTAGTTTATAAAGATGACACAGTAAATACTCTAAAATTTAGTCCTTACTTCAGAGCAGATTTAAAACTAAATTATAAGATTAATACAAAGTCTATAACTCACGAGATCGGTATCGATATTGTTAATTTATTTGATACTAGAAATATTTTGAAGAAAACGTATTCTCCTGATCATCCTGATGGACCTGTTGTGGATGAGTATCAGCTAGGTAGATTACCACTATTCTATTATCGAATCGATTTTTAAAAATAGTGAATATCATAAGGAGAAAAAGGGAGCTTTTTCTCCTTATTGTTTATTATCTAATCATACTAGACATCCACTATACCAGACGTATGCCATACTTATGATAGCCACTACATTGGACATCAGTCCAAAAAGTTTCATCTGAGTTAGTGAATAGGTATTTGTTTTAAATATTAGGAAGAGATCGATTAGTAACCAAACTAATCCGATGGCCAACATAGATCCAAATACATATTCTTCATAAACGGTATAGAGTAAGGTGACCTCTATTAGTACAATTAAGATTATTAAAAGCTTAGTCTTTTTCATGCCTATAACCGTTGCTGTAGTTTTTCTATCGGCTTTGCGATCCGGTTTTATATCCATCACTTCACCGATAAGATGTGACTGGAATGCAAAGAGTAATAAATAGAAATATGTAGTCCAGGGTAGGGAGTCGGTGTTGTTTAACCATATGCTTAATGGTACAATTAAAAGATATCCTATTTGACAAAGTAGCTCTAAGGGTGGATGGCTACGCAAACCATTTTTGGGTAAATTGTAAAGACCATTAATCACTATAAATGCAAAAAGAAGTCCGAGCATTTTGATACCGCCGATATAAACTAGGTATGGATAGAATAGTAGCTGGACGATCAGCATTGGTTTCCATAATTCTTTTAATTGCGCTGCAGTTCCTTTAGCTCCAAACCAAAAAGTATCTTTTCTTGGATTTAATGCATCTGTTTTTTGATCGACCATATCATTCCATCCGTAGACTAAAAAATTGAGGGGAAAACAGATGTAAAAAAAGCCGTACCAAAAAGAAGAAGAACTCCAGACATCCATGTTGCTGGTAGGAAGTATGTATAACCAGATAGTAGCAAACCACAGTCCAGGTCTGGATACTTTGAGATAGAATATAAGCTTATTTAGTAGTTGCATAAGTGGTTTAAAACACAATACAATTTACCATAATTTAGTTTCTTCATATTTATCAAATAACAAACCATTAACGGCTTTGTGTTTTACATAGAAAAAGGCTCAAGAGTTTAAACCCTTGAGCCTTTAAAAAATTTTCCGTTAAGTCGCTTTTAGTTCCCTCTAAAAATCAAATTTGATCCCTTGAGCCAATGGTACAGTATCACTATAATTGATCGTGTTAGTCTGACGTCTCATATATGCTTTCCATGAGTCGGATCCAGATTCTCTACCGCCACCAGTATCTTTTTCTCCACCAAATGCTCCTCCAATTTCTGCTCCACTTGTTCCGATATTTACATTAGCGATACCACAATCAGATCCGTAAGCTGATAAGAAATGTTCTGCTTCTTTCATACTGTTAGTCATGATCGCAGAAGATAATCCTTGTGGTACCTCGTTCTGGATAGCAATCGCATTTTTAAGATCACCACTGTATTTTATCAAGTATAGGATCGGTGCAAATGTTTCGTGATGGACGATCTGAGCATCATGAGCGATTTCTGCAATAGCTGGTTTTACATAACAGCCACTACCGTAACCTCTTCCACTAAGTACACCTCCGTTTACGATGAGTTTACCACCTTGCTTTTTGATTTCGCTAAGTGTATTTTTATAAGCATCTACAGCATCTTTATCGATAAGTGGTCCCATGTGATTTTTAGGATTTAAAGGATCACCGATTTTAATTTGCTTGTAGGCTTTCGCCAATGCTTTTTTTACTTTGTCATACATACTCTCATGGACGATCAGTCTACGAGTAGAAGTACATCTTTGTCCACAAGTTCCGATTGCACCGAATACTGCACCACCGAGTACGATTTCTAAATCTGCAGATGGTGTAATAATGATTGCATTATTACCGCCTAGCTCTAATAATGATTTTCCTAGCCTAGCTCCTACCGTAGCGGCGACGATTTTACCCATACGTGTGCTACCTGTTGCAGAGATAAGTGGTATTCTTTTATCGGTCGTCATCCACTCTCCGACTTTATAATCACCATTGATAATGCAACTTACACCTTCAGGAATTTTGTTTGCTTTTAGTACTTTGTGTAATAGGTTCTGACAAGCGACTGCACACATGGGAGCTTTCTCACTTCCCTTCCATACACATACATCACCGCATACCATAGCGATCATAGAATTCCATGACCATACTGCTACTGGAAAATTAAATGCAGAAATAATACCTACGATACCTAGCGGATGCCACTGCTCATACATACGGTGGGCTGGTCTCTCGCTATGCATAGTAAGACCATACAGTTGTCTAGAAAGACCTACAGCAAAATCACAGATATCGATCATCTCTTGTACTTCTCCCCATCCTTCTTGTAAGGATTTACCCATCTCATAAGAAACGAGTTTCCCTAGAGCATCTTTATTTTTTCTTAGCTCCTCGCCATACTGTCTTACGATTTCTCCTCTCTGTGGGGCAGGGATCGTTCTCCATTTCTCAAATGCTTTTTGAGAAGTAGCGATTACTTTTTCGTATTCTTTTTTACTAGTTACACTGACACTACCGATCAGTTTTCCATCTACAGGAGAATAAGAATCTATATACTGTTTAGAAGCAGCTGTAGATTTTAGTCCAGTAGAAGTACCATTATTTTTCTTTTTTAATCCGAGGGATTTTAGAAAGCTAGTATTCATGAAAGCCTATGTTTTTAATTTGGCTGCAAAGCTATAAAAACTTTAGTAAGGCTGCTTAAATCAACATGTAGTATAACTACTAAATCTTATTTGTTCTTCATAAGATCCATGTACGTAGTATACAATTTATTTATATTCTGAGACCTAATTACTTCTTTATTGATGAGACTAGTGTCAAAACTAATAATTCTGTTTTTTAGAATTGCTTTAAAATTATCATCAATAAGCATAAGGTGTCCCTTTTGTACAGATTTTAGATAATCATTAACCATACTTTTATTTCTTAGTTTGAAGGAATTCTTAAGGAATTCTATATTGATTTTATTTAAATAGGTATTTACTTTTTTAGAATAGTCTAATCGAAATTGTTTATAGTTTTCTCCATACTTAATGATATAAGTATCGATATTACGGATGTTGTTTATATCCATTTCACCTACTTCGTAAGATCTTAATAGATTTATAAAGTCATCATTAGAGATATTATTTTTATTTATTTTTAAAAGATTGTTTGTACTAATTATATCATTGAGATCAGGGCAAATACAAACACTAGTTTGCGGAAAAACTTCGCTAAGATTAATAGTATTATGAAATTCAGGAGCATTATTATTATTTAATAAAACTTGTTTTGAATTTAGAAAGTAATCACATAGACTAGAATAATTATTCATAATATTACTGGTAGAATCATCACAGTATAAAAAATTGGATTCATCTTTTAAATTGTTTAAGTGATACAGTTCATGTTGTAATAAAAAATGGTCCGCAGTAATAGAAATTCCTCCTATAATAATTTGAGGGTTGCAACACTCATAGGCCTTTCCTCTTAATGTGCCATGAGTATTTAGCTGGGCAATAAGTGAATTAGATACAAAAACCACAATCTCTCTTTCTAATTGCCAAGGATCAATTTTTATTTGTAACGCATTGTGGTCTCCTGTATAACAGTAATTAGTCCCATCAAAGATTTCTTCCAAATTAAAGACACTTAAATCTTTAAATTCGTAGGTAAAGGAATAGTGGTAATCATGATAGTGGAGATCGGAAAAATTATTTATAAACTGGAGACTATTGCTTATGTCCGGTATATTAACAGAATTTTGTAAATCTGCTGAAATTATAAAATGGATTGGTTTTTCTATTTTGTCTTCGAGACTTGATGCATCTATACTTTGAGTACACCAGTCAATATTTTTACACCACCAAGACTCTTCAATATAAAAGATTTTTTTTCCTGGAACCATTAAATACATTCCTTCAATAGATTCATTATCGTATAAAGAATATGAATTTCCATCAAAGACTGCAGGTTGTATTTCAAAATCTTCGGCCTTAAGACCCCAGGGTGTATCCCTAAAAACCGGCTTAACAAAATGAATATTTTGCTGAGCAAAAACATTAAAAGAATAACTGGCTGATAGAAAGAAAAGGAATAAATATTTAATCATGTTTTATTTATGAAAATGCACAGGAGATAGTTCTACAAACTGAGGAACAGGATGCGGTCCACCACCATATACTTCATAAAAAGCATGTTGTAGTACTTGGTTTACTGGATATAAATTAATGGTGTCTAGCATTCCACTTATTATAAAATTTCTTGTTACTAATGATGCCGAACCCGACTCATATACTTCTCCACTAAACTCAGTAATATCTAGACTAGCATTGTAAGCTACAGTAGGTCGACCTACTCTATGCAACTTTGAATGATTATCGTTTTGACCATTATTATGATCAAACTGTCCATGATAATCTAGCTTAAAATAATCAAGGTAATCCGTAACTAAATTTACTTCTTTCTCACCTGCGTTTAATGCTTTTTTTATGTCATACGCAATGGCGATATCATTTTCTATTTTTACTTTAAAAAAGACCTCTGTGTTTTTATCCTCTGATCGATTTTTGAATATTACATATCGCATATCATCATCTCCAAAATCTAATAAGATCATACCTTGGCCATATACTTTCTTTTCTTCGATTTTATCGTTTTTTAATGTAGTGGATATAGATGTAATCTTTCCTTTAAAATAATCTGAAGAAATAAAAGAAGGTTCTTTGTGTGCTTGTTTATCAGGACAACATTGAGTAAATGTAATTAACAAGGGGAGGCATAAAAGCCTTAGGAAGTTTTTCATAATAATTGGTTTTTCGTTTATATTGTACATAGCTATGCTACGACAACTTCTTAAATATAATATCATTTTTTTAATTTTTATCTATTCCTGTCTTTCAGAAAAAGATCAAATGATTGACGCTCATTTTAAAAGTCTCTCTAATACAGGTGTCGGTATTTTGGATAAATGTGACCCTGATTCTGAAATTTATGATATTTTATTTTCGACTTCTCCTTATGATTTAATTCAAAAAATAGATTACAAACCTAAATCCGAAATAGCTAAAGCTATAGTGCATATTAAAGCTGAAAATCACAAACATGCCTATGTAAAAGATATAGACTCATTATTCCAAAAATTGTATAAAAAGGGTGATACTGTATTAGAATTAGAATTACTAAAACACTACTTACATAGTAATAGAAAGAATTATTCTAGTCTTGAAAATGATCTAGAAGTGATTGGTAAAAAAATTAACTCTTTAGATGATTTATCTTATCTAGACAAATATTATAGGGTGCTTTTCTTAGATCAGAAAGCAGAACGCTACTTGACTATTAATAAGGTTTTAGAAAGTATTGCGATCTATAATTATATCCTTGGCCTAGTGGAAAATGAGACGTACTTAAAAAACAGAATGGTCTTAAACCTATCAAATGTAAAGATAGGGATACTTGTAAATGATAAAGAATATAACACTGTCCACAGTCATCTAGATTCTGTAGTAAGCGAACAAAAATTTTTTGAGTTTGAAAAATTTATGAACAAGAATTATGCAGATGAAGATTCTATAGAATTGCTTTATAAGGCTAAAGAATTAGCAGAGACTTCATTTGAGAAGTTTGCAGTAAATTTTAATCTCGCTTTTTATTATGAGACTTATAGTCCTAATCCAGATAGTGTAAAACATTACTATTATAAAACAATAGCTGTCTATGAAAAAACACCATGTAATCATTACAAGTTTTATCCTTTATTATACTTTGCTGAATTTTTAAACGAGTCGGAAGAAAAGAATAATATCTTAGAAAAATTAGAAACTTATAATAACTGCAATCAAGCGATTATAGATAATATCGATTTTTTAAAGCATCAGTATATTGACCCATCTACTTTTACTACTGATATAGATTCTATGGTACTACTAGTTCTGGCAGAAAGAAAACTAGCACAAAAATTATATCCAGGTAAATCGAGTCTACACCTTCAGGATTACTTTTCAAAAAATTGTAATATCCTACACAAGACTCTATTAAAAAAAGAATCTAAAATAAATAAGGACGACATAAAAAAATTAGCAAAAACCATTTTTAATACTCGAGCTAATGAAAACGATAGAATCAAAAATACTACCGTTAGGTATAAAGAAACTGCTAATGATAACAATGTTTATTCTCAAATAGAAGGGGTATTACGAGAGTTAAATGATTTTAAAGATGTAAGAGATTTTAATGATCCGATTTATAAAAAGTTATATGGGCTCTATGAGGAAAAGGCTCAACTGGAAAAACAAATTGAAGAAAAGTCGACGGATCAGCCAGATCTAGATTTAGAATTTTTTTTGGAAAAAAGTAGTAGAGAGTTTACTCATGTTTACAACTTTCTCTCGTATGAGGAATACTCCAAACAGTCTGAGTACATTGGGTATCTGATAGAGAAAAACGATCAGGAGCTATTCACTTGTTCTAAGATAGAGATTGATTCTATCGGCAAGGTTGCCTTGCAGAAAATAAAAAACAAAGAAGATGCTAGTCCAGAGTTAGGTAAACTAAAAAAATTAATTTTTAATGATGCCTCATTTGAAGAGGGGGACCATCTTGTCATTATACCCGATGGGGTTATCGGACAGTTACCATTGTCATTGATAGTAGGAGATGATGCCGTAACGATTTCTCAGTATCCTAATATAAAACACTGGATCGATCAAAAGCCTATTATGCTGAGTAACTCAGACATCTCATTATATAGTTATTCAGATATGGAAACGATGAATAATCGCTCTGTAAAAACGTTTACTGACCTTCCATATGGCATAGAGGAATGTAATGAGATAATGGATGACTTAGGTCTTTCTCAAAAAGCCTTGATCAGTGGTAAAAAACTGACTAAACAATCTGTTCTATCAGATTCAGTAGGCAGCTGGCTTCATCTATCGACTCATGCTTTTTCTAATACAGAAAACCGATTAGATAATTTTATTACCGTACGAGATCAAGATGGGAATGGAGATAGACTTTATTCTTACGAGCTGATGACGATGACAGAGGCTCCAGAGGTTGTGGTATTGTCAGCCTGTGATTCAGGAGTAGGAATGCATATAACAGGTGCTGGCGTTTTTTCCATATCCAAGGCTTTTTTAGCGATGGGTACTGATGCCGTTATAAAGACCCTATGGAAGGTAAACGATGCAGCGACCAAAGAATTTATGATTTTGTTTTATTCATTTTTATCTGAAGGTTTTACAATAGAGCAGGCATTGGCTTTAAGCCAAAAAAAATTTACGACACATAGTACCTACAGTGACCCGTATTACTGGGCGGGTTTTGTGGTAGAAGGAAACGGGGAGATAAAACTGGTAAACTAATTTTACTTTATAAATTTCCTTATCAATATAGGTAGCAATAATAGATCACAAGCTACTGCACTCACTAGGGTAATAGAAATTAAAAAACCGATATTTACAGATGGAGGATTATTAGAGAACAACATAATCATAAACCCAAAAAACAAAATTACAGAGGTCAGGCATATTGCCTTCCCAGTTTCTCTAAAGGTAACATGTATTGATTCTTCTACAGACTTGCCCGCATGTAAAGACAATTTAAACTTGCTCAAAAAGTGTATCGTATCATCTACAGCGATTCCAAAAATAATAGCAAAAACAATGGCTACACCAGCTTCCATCTCAATTCCAAAATAGCCCATCAAACCTGCTGCAAAGAATAATGGAAAGATATTAGGGATGATAGATATCAGTAACATTTTGAAATCTCTAAATAAAAAGCCCATGAGTAAACTGATAATTATAAGTGCAATAGACAAACCTTTCAATAAACTCTCTCTTACATAAAATGCATTTTTATCCACAAGTATTCCAGAGCCTGTACGCTTTACAGACATAAGACTTGTGTCTATGTTTTTTGCAACCCAGCTATCCATTTCTATACCGAGATTACGGATATTATCTGCACCTATGTCTAATAATCGAGTTGATAACCTTGCCTTAGTTTTATCTTTGTTTAATAAAATATTAGATCCGATATTAGGAATTTTTTCTATCAGTTTTTGATTTTTTAAATATCGTTTTTCGGATAACGGGAATTTGTATGCACTTGCCTTATTACGTCCGTTCATCCGCTCGATACTTTTTTGTAACATAGTAGGAGAGACGATGCTGTTAAACTTACCAGTGGATCTGAGATGTTCTTCAAGTTTATTTATTTCTGCTTGGACGATGTAATCATCCGCCTTGATATTTTCCTTGGTTTGGATAGCAAATTCTAAAGGCCTAAATCCGCCGTAATTTTTTTCAAAATATTTAAAATCTTCAGTTACTTTTCCCGTACGAGGGAGATTACTTTCTATTTTATAATTGGTGGAAATTAGAGTCATTCCATAAAAGCAAGCGATCGTAATGATAAAAGTAATGGCTAAGATAGGTTTGCTTTGGTTAATGGTAAGCTGATATCCTTTTTCCATCAGTCTATCCCATCGACCGGTTTCTTTTTCTAGTTTTAGTAGTTGACTTTTTTTACAAAGAGATAAGCAAGCGGTGGTAAATAAAATAACAACGATGTAGGCGATGATCACTCCGACACCTGCATTTACCCCAAAATCCCTAATAGGATAAATACGAGAACTCATTAGTGTTAAAAACCCAACAGCGGTAGTGACTGATGTTAACAGTGTAGCAAGACCGACTTCTTTAATAGTAATCCATATAGCGTCATCCTGAAGCTTGCCTTTTTTTAGTTCGTCTAGATATTTAGTCATGATATGGATGACATCTGAGGTACCCACGATCAGCATGAGCACAGGATAAAGAGCTGACATTATGTTTAGTTCGCGACCTAGTAATCCGAGTGTTCCTAAAAATATAATGAGTCCCATCCCGATGCTAATTAGACCTAGGAATACAGCCCATGGTTTTTTATAAATGAGAAACATAACTAGAAGAATCAGTAAGCCCGAGATCAAAGAGGTGATGATAATCTCGTAGAGTTGCATCTCGACTAGTTCTTTAGAAAAATAGGCTCTACCTAGTAGATGGTAATCATCAAAATTGTACCGTTCGATTTTTTCGTAGATCGCACTAATCAGTTCTTCTGATTCTTGCAGGCCTATCGATTCTATGTTTTTAATGGAAACAGTAAGAGAGGTAACATCACTGTTAATTAAGGTTTCTCTAAATCGCTCATCTTCTAAGATTATTTTTTTATCCTGTTGGTATTTAGAAGGATCATTTATGTGTATGGCTGGAATGGTCGTTACGCCAAATGGTGTTTTAAGAGGATATTTTACTTGCGTCAGTGATTGTGAACTGATCACATGTGGCAATGTCTTACAGTCTACAGAAAATTCATGAAAGCGTTTTAAAAAACTAGAGTCAAAAACACCTTCCTTATTTTCTATAGCAATCAGAAGAAAATTATCATCCGTCTCAAAATCAGATGTAAACTCTTGAAAAAATGCAAGATCGTCATCACCTTCAGGAAAAAACTGTTCAAAACTAAACGTAAATTTTAGTTGTGTAGCAAAAAAAGCCCCACCTAAAGTCAGTAGGATAAATAGGACTATAATTGGTTTTCGACTTTTGAGAAAGAGATCCTTCATACGCTTGCGAAGGTAACGTTTATGATGAGTTATGGTTTAACGAAATTCTTATTTTGTGGTCACCAGTAGAGAGGATAACAATAGAATAATTATAGATTGAATATAGACTTTAGCATTTCGATCACTTTGACGTTTCGACCTTAGTGTAGAAACATTGAAAGTTAACAGGGCCCCAATCAATTATGAGTCGAGGATCATTTTTATTAACTAATTGATCAACTAATACAGAGATTAGGCACTAGGTATCATTATGCTGCTAAAGTTGTCTTCATTCGCCAGTTCGATAAAAAAGCGAATAATTTAAATCCAATACTCTCCTATATTTCATTGGCTTAAAGCCAATAAACCTGATCTATTCCACTAGTTTTACACTATGAAAATTTGTATCTACTGTGCATCTAGTAAAGCGATTCCACGGATTTATTTTGAGAAGACAGGCCTATTGACGAAAGCATTAGTTCATGAGGGACATCATATCGTTTATGGTGGTGGATCTAGAGGCCTGATGGGGCATGTTGCAGACACATGCTTATCTCTCGAGGGTAAAATAACAGGCATCATTCCAGGTTTTATGAAAGAAGTAGAATGGGATCACCCTGAGGTAAAAGATATGCAAATCGTAGCCGATATGGCAGAACGCAAGCAAAAATTTCTAGAGCAGTCGGACGCCATTATTACATTGCCTGGTGGTGTCGGGACACTTGAGGAAATAGGCGAGGCTTTAAGTGCAAAAAGATTAGGGTTAATACAACACCCTATAATCATTGCTAATTTTGATGGCTTCTATGATGAGTTTTTGATTTATTTAAATAAAATGGTAGATCAGGAATTTATGGGTCCGCAGGGTAGAGAACTATGGACAGTTATTACTAGACCTGAGGAAATCACATTGGCTTTAGCCCAAACTAAACCATGGCCTTTAGGTATCACTAAGTCAGAAGCGTTTTAAAAAAATAGTAACTCGCTATGCTTAGACACTACAAGTCAAAAAAGATAATTGCTGGATGTGATGAGGCTGGAAGAGGCTGTTTAGCAGGACCTGTTTTTGCTGCTACTGTAGTTCTTCCTAAAAACTACAAGAATAAAGATCTCGATGACTCTAAAAAAGTAAAGACGCATCAGCAAAGAGCTATTTTAAGAAAAGACATAGAAGCTAACGCTTTGTACTATGCGGTAGCTAAATCATCACCTAGAGAGATTGATAAAATAAACATTCTTAATGCTTCTTTTCTTACCATGCATAAAGCAGTAGAAAAATTAGAAATAGTTCCAGACTTATTATTAATAGACGGTAACCGATTTAATCCGTATAAACAGATCCAGTATGAGACGATAATAAAAGGAGATGGAATTTATTACTCTATTGCAGCAGCTTCGATTTTAGCAAAGACCTATCGAGATGATTATATGACTCGTCTGGCTAAGAAGTTTCCGCTATATCACTGGAATACAAATATGGGCTATCCTACGATTGCACACAGACAGGCTATAATAGACCATGGTCCTTGTACACATCACCGTAAATCTTTTAGACTTTATCCATTGCCAGAGCAGCTTAAACTTTTTAATGTAAAAAAGTAGATCTATTTTAATCTAGAAAAAAGGATTGGTCTTTTTTTCTACTCCGATCAGCGTAGATGGTCCATGACCAGGATATACCATCGTATTATCTGGTAATACAAAAAGTTTTTCTCGTATCATTTTTAGTAAGGTATCATGATTTCCACCTGGTAAATCCGTCCTTCCGATACTTCCTTGGAATAATACATCTCCCGCGATCAAGATACTCGTCTCTTTATTATAAAGAGAAATACTTGCAGGAGAGTGACCAGGGGTAAAAAGAACTTCCAACTTCTGATTTCCAAAATTTATAAAATCCCCTTCCTCTACTGTTTCTGCAATATCTGGGGAGCCCTTAAAATGGATACCATACATCTCCGCAACTTGCATCGCATGATCTAGCACTATTTGTTCGCCTGCATGAGAAATGAGGTGTAGATTGTATTCATCGGCGATAAATTGGTTTCCGAGGATGTGATCTATGTGACAATGAGTATTGATGAGTTTTACGGGTTTTAGCTCTCGGGCAATTATATATTCTTTGAACCTAATTTTTTCTATATCGTTATTACATCCAGGATCTATTATAACACACTCATTAGTTTCGTCATGTAAAATGTATGTGTTTTCTTGGAAATCATTAAAGACAAAACTGGCTACTTCCATGGTAAAATTTTGAAAGAATGAATGAATAGGTTAATTTGAAAGTTCAAAAGTAAGTAATCATTAATAACAGAAGATTTTATATCAAGTTTTATACAACTCTTTTATTTTGTTCCATCAGTATATTGGCTTTAAGCCAATCGGTAAATACTGATTTTGGAAAAAATAGAGTCCAGTTCCACAATGACTTTAGAAGCTGGTGGTCTTATGAGACCGAAAATTTTATTACCTACTGGTATGGAAAAGGAAGGAATGTCGCTAAGACTGTGATCCAGATGTCAGAACTAGACCACGATGAAATCCAGAATATTATGGAACATCGGTTTAATGATAAAATCGAGATCATTGTTTATGTAGACATCACGGATATAAAGCAATCTAATATCGGTTTAGAAGAAACTTTTATAAACGACCCTAAGGAAACTAAGATCGAAGGGAATAAAATGTTTGTATATTTTAATGGTGACCATAAGCATCTCAGGCAACAGATAAAAAAAGGAATTACAGGAATTTATCTAAACTCTATACTGATCGGGACTAACCTCCAAGAGATGGTTCAAAACGCAGTTTTATTGCATTTGCCAGAATGGTTTAAAAAAGGAATGGTCTCTTATGTGGCGAGTCCATGGAACATAGAATCTGACGACGAGTTAAGAGACTTAATGTATGTGGAGGATGGTAAGTATTATGATTTTGATAAATTAGCAGAGGACTACCCTAAGATTGCAGGACATTCTTTCTGGCATTTTTTAGATCAAAAATATGGACGCTCAAGTATTTCTAATATACTTTATCTGACACGTATAAATAGGAGTATAGAAAGCAGTTTTGTATATGTTCTCAGTCAGGAATTTGAGGATATCCTAGTAGAATGGAGGGAATTCTATACTCAGAAATTTGCTCAGGAGGAAAATAAATTTGCTCCTGATAATGGATCAGAATTAGACCTACAAAATAAAGATCATCAAGTGATATCTTTATTACGACTCAGTCCAGACGGTAGTCAACTCGTCTATGTTTATAACGATATCGGTAAATATAAAATTATACTTAGAGATCTAGCAACAGGAGAAGAGAAGAAGATTTTTCAATATGGATTTAGAAATACATTCCAAGAACCGGATTACGAGTATCCCCTAGTAGAGTGGCATCCTAATGGTTTGCAACTAAGTATTATTTACGAACGCAGAGATCAGCTCATGATCCGTAAATATTATCTCAGTGATGAGGAGAACGAAGAGCAACCGTTCCCTAAAAAGATACAAAGGATTTATAGTTTCTCGTATGTCGATGCTGACGAGTATATATTATCAGCAAATGATAATGGCTTTTCTGATCTCTTTAGTTTTACGTTTAAAACTAGACAGTTTAAAAAAATTACGGAAGATTATCATGATGATCTCGATGCGGTTTACACCAATGTAAATGGTAAAAATGGAATTCTATTTTCCTCTACAAGAGAATCTAATTTAGTAGAGAAGGAACAACTAGATACGATATTACCACTCGATAAATTTGACTTGTTTTTTTTACCAGATGGTTCTAAGGAATTACAACGGATAACTTATACACCGCTAGAGAACGAAAGATTTCCACATAAAATAGGAGAAAGTGGATTTATCAGTTTTATAAATGATCGTTCGGGAGTTAAAAATAGATTCATAAAAAAATTATATAGTGATGATAATGGTTTTTCAAATTCTAATCTAGACCGTAATGTGATCAGACATCATAGTGTAAAAGGTATTGACCTCAGTGTCTATACGCTATATAGAAATGGGGCATACCGAGCCTATCTAGAAGTGATCGATAAAGTAAAAACAAACATCTACAACACACCATTAGCAACCGTAGAGGATAAGCAACCGATTGTTCCCCTAGTTATAGAAGAGCCTAAGAAAGAGAAGCTAAAAGATGGATTTTTATTCCAATCTGATTTTGAGGATCCTGATGTCTTAGAGCCTATAGGTATCTCTCTAAAAGCACCAATCTATGACCAAGAGATATTTTCACTACGTCCAGAAAATGCAGCTCATAAGGATGTAGAACCTTTTAATTCTAGCCGAGCAGTAGCCTCCAGACTAAAATATAAAATGATCGAGTTATCAAGTAATATCGATAATATGGTTTTGTTTGAAGGGTTAGAAAGCTATATAGGAGATGATCAAGAATTACTCAGTCAACCTCTAGGTATTAGATTTAAAGCTAGGCTAAAAGATCTATTCGAAGATTATGTCGTAGAGTTAGGAGCTAGATATCCTACCTCGTTAAATGGATCAGAGTATTATTTACTATTTGAGGATAATAAAAGACTCATAGATCGACGATTTGCATTTTATAGGAGATCTAATACCATAAATAGAAACGTAAATACTTTTCCCGCTCTCAGCGATAAAAAAGTATCTTATCTTGCTATGGCACAGTTTAAATATCCTTTTGATATTTATCGCAGTCTTACCGCCACAGGGATTATGAGATTTGATAATTTATATCCTAGAGTTACAGAAGAGGATGCCTTACAAAGTCCATTTTTTAGAGAAAACAGAGTGGGTTTGAGACTGGAATATATTTTTGATAATACGATAGATGTAGAGATAAATGTAAAGAATGGAACGAGATATAAATTTTATGTAGAGGCTCTTAATAGATATGAGCTTAGTGTGACTGATGGTTTTGAATTTGATGGATCTACTGGATTTACGACATTGGTAGGAGGTGATTTTAGGCATTACATTCCAGTGGCTAAGTTTTCCGTTATAGCCTTGAGGTTTGCAGGAGGTACCTCTTTAGGGAGTAATCGGATGATGTATTATTTAGGAGGAGTAGAGAGTGCGATGTTTGGGCAATTTAATAACGAGATTCCTATTCCTGCAGGAGACCAGTTTGCTTATAAAGCTCTAGCTCCTCATCTGAGAGGTTTTGATCATAACATACGTAATGGTAGTAGCTACCTACTTTTTAATAGTGAGATCCGAGTACCTGTAGTACGTCATTTATTTAAAAGAGTGAGAAACACTTTTGTGCGTAATATAATGCTGACTTCGTTTTTTGATATCGGCACAGCGTGGCATGGCTTATCTCCTTATAGTAATGATAGTCCACTAAATACTGTT
This sequence comes from uncultured Saprospiraceae bacterium, assembly GCA_938015805.1. Taxonomy (GTDB): domain Bacteria; phylum Bacteroidota; class Bacteroidia; order Chitinophagales; family Saprospiraceae; genus JAHDHU01. The sequence continues at coordinate 25,042 of CALLXF010000017.1, forward strand.
TTTATAGAAGCTACTAATATTTCAATTACTGCAAATTACTATAGAGATCCTATCGTCATGGGTTACGGTATGGGATTCCGTACATCCTTGTTTGGGTATTACTTAAAACTAGATCGTGCCTGGGGTATCGAAACTCGTCAGATCCAAAACCCAAAATGGCATTTTTCCCTAGGAATGGATTTTTAGGGTAAGCAGAATAAAATTCATAAGACGTTTTAAGGTTTAATCGAAAGTCTAAATTTTAAAAACGTACTACTTTATGCATCTCCATCTTTCATTTTAGACGCATTTTCTGCAACTTGTAGAGCCTCTATGATTTCCTCTATTTGTCCTTGTACCACTTTGTCTAAACTGTATAATGTCAGATTGATACGATGATCCGTTAGTCTGTTTTGAGGATAATTATACGTACGTATTTTATCAGAACGATCACCAGAACCTACTAAAGATTGTCGTTGGTTTTTTTGTTCTTTATTATTACGTTCCACCTGTACTTCCTTCATTTTTACATAGAGTCGATTCATCGCAATGTCTCTATTTTTATGTTGAGATCTAGAGTCAGTGGACTCTGCTGCGATACCGGTAGGAATGTGGGTAAATCGTACTCCAGATTCTGTTTTATTTACATGCTGTCCTCCTGCTCCACTGGCTCTAAAAGTATCGACACGTAGATCTGCTTTATTGATATCGATATCTTCTGGCTCAAATTTAGGCATCACTACCACAGTTGCTGCAGAGGTATGTACTCTCCCTTGAGATTCAGTTTTAGGAACTCGTTGAACTCGATGAGCTCCCGACTCAAATTTTAATTTACCATAAACATTAGTACCCGATACTTCTAAAACAATTTTATTATATCCCCCTACAGAGCCCTCGTTTATATCTAGTATTTCTACCTTCCATCCCTGTACCTCAAAATACTTAGTGTACATCTTATATAGATCACCAGCAAAAATACTGGCCTCGTCCCCACCTGCTCCAGATCTGATTTCAAATACCACATCCTTATCATCATCTGGATCTTTAGGAATGAGTAAAACTTTTATACGTTCTTCTAGAGGTTCCAGTTTTGACTCCGATTCCTCCAGTTCCATTTTTGCCATTTCTTTCATTTCGGGATCTGGATCCTTTAGCATTTCTTTGGCATTAGAGATGTTTCCTAGTAGCTCTTTATATTCGTGATAAACGGATACGACCTCTTGCAGATCTTTGTATTCTTTATTTAGTTTAGAATAGTTTTTCATATCCTGTACGACCTCAGGATTAGAAAGCTGTTCTTCTATATAAACGTACCGTTCAAAAATGGAGTGAAGTTTATCTAACATGTTTTAAGGTAAAAAGTTGGAGTATATAAAAAGGATATAAATAAGAAAACCCTCTCGCAGTATCTGATACGCAAGAAGGTATATGTTTAAAAAATCGAAAGCTTAGCTAACGGATGTTATTCTTTATGGACTGGATCAGGTCTGGTGAGACGGATGATTTTTTGAGGTTGTTCTTAATATAATCTCTGCCAGATCTTTCTGACTGGAACATCTGGTTGCAACGAGGATCTGCATCCACTTGTTTTAGTAAGTCTTCTTGTTCTTGAGCTCCGAGGGCATGATCTAGATATAAGTTTATTTTCTGTCTTAAATCTTGATTTTCATTCTGATTTCTCATAAAGCATTTCTCTAAAAGTTCCTAAATCAATTTTATTTAATCTTAAAAGTTCTTTTGCAATTTAATCAAATTCATTTATCCGTGCTGGATTCTTTTCCAGCCTTATCTCCTCTTTTATCTTTAAAACCTCTTTCGATGGCGTAGTTTTCTAACTTTTCTTTAAGCATATTCCGTGCCCTAAATAATCGAGATCTTACGGTTCCGATCGGCACGTCTATGATCTTAGATATTTCCTCATATGTAAATCCCTCAACATCACACAGTAAGATTACCGTTCTAAAATCTATCGGTAATGCATTTACGGCTAGGGTTACTTCATCGCCCATCATATTCTGGAATATTTCCTCTCGGAGATCGTTATATCCAGTTACTCTATCATCTTCTGTGTTATGGTAGTTGATAAAGTCTTCAAAATCTACTCTATTCGGCTGCTTCGCTTTTTTGCGATATTCATTGATGTAACCGTTCTTCAGGATTTTAAACAACCATGCTTTGGCATTAGTTCCCTCAATATATTTATCTATAAAACGGTATGCCTTCATATAGGTCTCTTGTACGAGATCATTGGCATCTTCATCATTATAAGTGAGGTGGAAAGCAAATGTTTTTAAGGCATTGGCATGAGGAAGTAACTCATCCTCAAAGATTCTATTATTACGTTCGGGATTACTTGACACTAAAAATTTTCTAATTCTAAAACAATATACAACAATTGGAGAACGACAAAAATTATAATAAGTTTCTATCGAAAGGTTTTCTTTTTTTAACTTTTTTCTTTTTGGGTTAAACCCAATATTCTAACTCGTCTAAAATGTAATTATTCTTTTTGTAATCCATCGATCATCAATTTTTATTTTGATGAAGTAAAACCCTTTTTCCGTAAGGGATAAAATGTAACCTTCGGCAGATTTTTGAATATTAAAATTTTGTACCTGGCCTAAGTGGTTAACAACTGCAACATTTCTTTGGTCAAGATCAGTAGTAATACCTTCAATCATAAAATCTCCAAAACTAGGATTAGGAGAGATACTCACTATATTATTAGAAATATCATCTAAGCTCGAGATTACTACGTTTACCTGTTTTTCATAGTAGCTCGTATCACATAATTCTTCATTAAAAACCTGCACACCTGTATTCGCCTTTAAGGTGACAGTATAATTTCCATTTTGTAAGTATGTATGTACAGGATTGTCTTCTGTAGACCCATTGTTATCCCCAAAATCCCAAATAAAATTAGGAGTAATACCTGAGTTCGGGGTAGTCGTATTATTAAAAGTATAAGTATTTTGATCAGAGGTAAAATCAAATTGTGCGACAGGTTGTTCTACTCCATATAAATAAATAGAATCTCTAGAAGTCCCGTAGATATTTGTGGTTTCAACATATACTTTATGATAACCAACAGGTAAATCAGAAAAAACTACTTCTACGATAGAATCTGTAGAGCTGGTTGGTACACCATTAGGAAATTCCCATCGATAGGATAATATTTGATTTATGCTATCCGTTGCTTGATAAGTGGCAGTCACACTATCCCCTACACAATGATAGACTGTTAAATCAAGCAAATTTAAACTAGGAGGATATGGGAAATATTTGTTCAGTATAATTTCATCATCATAGTATCGTCTAAAGCTAAAATTATCACCACTATTTGTAGTATTGAAGCAATAACCTGTGCTAGTCCATTGGCTAAAATAACCATGAGGTCCCTCTACGGTTCCTACTCTCTCGACCATGTGGAAGTTATAAGCTACTAATCCGTTACAGACAACATCAATGATATTCCGCCTGAGCGATAAGCCTTCTAATTGGACAGTATCTTTTTTAGATAGAATTAAATATGTAGAATCAGCCATGGTCAAATTATATCCGAGTGTATCTCCTATGGTTGCATCTAAATCATGAAAGGGGTTTGCAGCTCCTCTTCTAATTAACGAATAACCGTTTTGTTCTATCAAGTTTATTCGTTCATATTGAATAAAAAACGAATCTTGTAGTTCAAAATATTTTTTTAATCTTCGTTGACGGATTGTATAATAGCTTATGTTATTTACAATACTATCGCCAAGATATTTATAAGTTTCAAGATCTCCGCTAGGATTTCCAGTTGTAGGATTTAATATGTCATATTCCCATGTAGCTCCAGAGTAGATCATAGGATTTTGAGTGTTTCCTAAGATTGGAAATAGCAAGATCATAGAAAAGATGACCCATATAGGTGATTTTTTCATTTATTTAGTGTTCATGGTGAACACCTAAAATAAGAAATTTTTGTAAACATTTTAGTAAGATCAGTTGCTTTAATAGTTGTATTATCTAGGATTGATTTTTAGTTTTTAAAGGGTAAACTTTGGCTTTAAGCCAATGATCTAACCTCTCATAAACTTGCTTTTGTTGCTCCTCAGACAGACTTTTTATTCTAGTCGTATGACTACCATTTTCCTTAATCATCAGCAATGCATCCTGACCTTCAGGAGGTATAAAACCACAAGCTCCCCATGGGTCTAGTTGTCCCTGTACATGGATGATTTTATCACCATTATGATATAACCAGACTCTTACATATTTTAGGTAATCTACATCCATCGTAAGATCTAACCCTCTAGGACCAAAAGGTAAATTATCATATCGGTCTAGTGCTTTTAGTTTAGATTTAAATGGCTCGTAAATAAAACCATAATATCCATTTTCTTTTAGGAACTGATAGTATGACGGCTCAAAATAATTACAAGTCGCATCCGAATAAAAACTTAGGCCCACGATTTTGTTAAGAGTTCTGAACAACGAATCGGGACTAACGGTAGGATCTACCTGACTACAATCATGTCCCCACTGCCAAAAAGAAAAAGTAAATTCGAGTACGGCATACTCAAAAGCTTCAGCTGTTGTAAATCTGGCAAAGCTCATGCTATCCGCTCGTGCTAGGGAATCCACTTTCATAATCATCAGATCTCTATTGTCTAAAACAGCGTGCTGAAAATCTTCTAGCGTTTTACGACACTCAGCAGTTCCATTAGTTAATATGGCTTCGTCACATCTTTTATCTGTCTGATTAAAAGGTAACGGTGCTACGTACGGAACTGCTACTTTTACATCCTTGGGATATTTAGATTTATAAATGAGGCATGTAGTTCCGCCTTTACTAATACCAGTGCTGATCCATTCCTTTTTGTAAATTTTGCAAAATAGGTGACGGATATAATGGAGGTCTTCCATTGCCTGATCATTATTGAGGTATTTATACTCAGTGTCATCAGGTTTAGATATTCCAAAATATCTATATTCTACCTGTATCTGATTTCCTAGCAGGATTTCTGATAATTCATAATGTCTTTGTCGTGCAGAATATCCTTCCGTTACAAAAACGGTAGGTGCTTTTCGATCATAGTGATATAGGAATATACGTTGCTGGAATGTTTCTTTATTTTTCTTATCAAAATGATCAAGTCTCTGAGGAATCAAAATTTCAAATTCTCTTTTAAAATGATCACTAGCCGTAAGTTCAGTCACAACTGCACCAGGTATTTTTTTCTGGATAAGTTCTATGATATCTTTTTTAGCATGAACTTGGAAACTGACTAAAAAACTAAAGAAGAGTAGATAATATTTCATTAGATTATTTTTAAACCATCGCTGGGGTATGCTATAAAACTAGACAAGTCTATCTTAAATCGCTCTAGATAAGGTAAAGATATTTTTTTCATTATTTGATCCTTTGCATCTTTATCAATAAGACAAATTACGGCTCCTCCAAAACCTCCACCCATAATTCTTGCCCCTTTTACAGTATCTATTTCTTTTAAACGATCTATCAAGAAGTCGATTTCTGGGCAACTGACCTCATATAAATTTTGTAAGCTATCATGACACTCGAAAAGTAACTGTCCTATCTTATCGCTGTCTTTTTGAAAGATAGCGTTCACTATTTTTTTGACTCGTTTTTGTTCGTTAAAAAAATGTCTGGCTCTTTTAGACAGCAGACTATTTTTTAGTCTTAAAAAATCTAAATGGACTTTGTTAATCTCTACTTGTGATTTTAATTCAGGAAATTGAGATTGTATTAAGGATAGAGCTTGTTGAGATTCTTGAGTTCTATTATTATAATCGGTCATTACAAGATTATGTTGTACGCCAGAATTGATCAGGAGCCATTGATGACCGGGAAGTGTAATTTTTATATTTTTTATTTCTGTTGTATTACAGTTGATTAGCAATGCGTGATTTTTTATTCCTTTTATGATCGCAGTCTGGTCCATAATACCACCCATGACGCCTGTATTGTTTTCCGCGATGGAAGCCAGCTCGATTAGTTTATTATCATCAAGATTTAAATTAAAATGAATGGATAATAACTTTATAAATCCACATGTAATTGCTGACGAACTAGAAACACCTGCTCCTATCGGGATACTACTTTTAAAACATATATCTACTGTACCGATATGATAATTTTGATTTTCTAGGGACCTTATTGCAGATTTAAAGTATCGAGCCCAGTGATTTTCTGGCATTATTATGTCTGTAGTGAGGTCTATTTGATCATTTAAATCAATAGCTGTAATACGTGAATAAGGTAGGGTTGATTTTTTAGATATAAAGTGTACATATTTATTTATAGCAAAAGGTAGTACATCACCTCCGCTGTAATCCGTATGTTCGCCTATAATATTTACCCTTCCAGGTACTTGTAAAGTTAACTCTGGGGAACCATATTTATTAACAAAATGGGAAGAGGCTACTTGCAATGTCACAGATTAAAGATTATAATATAAAAATACTATTAGGATTAAGGTTTCGCAAAATTGAAAATAGCATTATATTTGCGATCCATTTAAATAAATGGTCGCGTGGCCGAGTGGCTAGGCAGAGGTCTGCAAAACCTCGTACGGCGGTTCGAGTCCGTCCGCGACCTCTTAGTAAGGCTCATCAATGAAAATTGATGGGTTTTTTTATTTATTGAGCAAAATAAAAACAACGCATTATTATTTTATTTAATATGTTTTAGTATTTTTGCTTTAACCTTTGAAGGAGAGATCCCTCTCCATGATAATATTAGCCTAATATTTATTAAGAAAACTAACATTATAACTTAGAATAATGGCTAATACTTTACACGCTATCAAGCGACTATATTTAATAGTCTGCCTATTCCTATGTACAGGAATTATTTCTGCCCAGACAGACTTTTTATTCGTTGTGGATAATTCTGGTAGTATCTCTCCTTCTGAATTTGATGCATTTGCAAATATCATAATGGAAACAGGAGATGCTTTAGACCTAAACTGTGGATCTTCAGAATATGCCATCGTGCATTATGGCGGTGCTTTTGGTCAAGAGTACCAAATTCAAAATGATTTTATGTCTTGGACTGCAACATCTATGGTAACTAGAGTTTACCAGGATTGCGTTACGTCAGGAACTTCTAACTGTGGAGATGATCTTCACGCTGCATTTGGTAGCATAGATTCTGAAATAGGAACAGGTTTAAATCCTAACGCAGGAAATCCACTGATCGTAGTCATTTTTACTGATGCTGACGGTATGTCTCAAGGTCAAAACAATATGAGCCCATGTGGTTTTGCTGCATGTTCTACGATATTACCTAATACAAACTTTACTATGTTTATGGATTCCTTTACAGGGAGTTCCTCATATGTTGTGGGTGTAGAAGACACGGATAACGAAGGGTTATTACAACAATATCTTTATGGTGCAGGTTCATATGTTCCTATTGATTTAGATGACGACCCTTTTGATGTGGCTGAGGAAATTTCTAGTTCTATAGAGTGTACTTCTCCAGTTATAGGAATTGCTAAAAATCTTACTAATCTTACTGATAATTTAGATGGTACTTATTCTGTAGAGTATTTACTAACCATAGAAAATTTTTCTTCTTTTGATTTTAATACATTGGAAGTATTTGATGATATCGTAGGACAGTTTTCTGGTTATATGCCTACAAACTTCCAAGCTACGAGCGGATCATTAAACGCAAGCACTTCATGGAATGGTACAGCTACGTCTAACGTACTCGTTCCAGGACAGATTATAGGACAATCGACAACCGAGACGGTGTCAGTTAGTTTTGATTTTACCCATGATGGTTTTGAGAATACCGTAGACAATACTGCAAACTTAGTCGGTATATCTCCTACTGGAATGGTCATTACTGATGATTCTACAGATGGACTAAATGCAGATCCAAATGATGATGACAACCCAGATGAGATGGTTCCTACGTCTATCATGCTTCCAGAAATTGCATCGATAGGAATTGCTAAAGAACTTTCAAACCTAATTGAAAATACTGATGGTACTTACACTGTAGAATTTGATCTTACAATAGAAAATTTTTCTATAATCCCTTTATCGGATTTAGAGGTATTTGATGATATTGCTACTCAGTTTTCCGCTTATATATTATCAAATTTTATGGCTATAGACGGTTCGCTAGATGCCAACGGATCATGGAACGGAACAGCAGCATCTAATATTTTGGCTCCGGGTCAATCCATAGCTGCTGGAGAAACAGAGACCGTTACGATCCGTTTTGATTTATTACATGATGGACTTAGTAATACAGTCACTAATGTTGCAAATGTAAGTGCTACTACTCCAGCTGGTAACACTGTCATAGACAATTCTACAGATGGAATAAATCCAGATCCTAATGGTGATAATGATCCTAGTGAAATGGTTCCTACTCCAGTGACATTTCCTGAGATCGCGTCTATAGGAATAGCAAAAGATTTAGCAGCATTTACTGATAATAATGATGGTACTTATACGATAGATTTTCTCCTTACGATAGAGAATTTTTCATTAATACCCTTATCAGATTTGGAAGTGGTAGATGATATAGTCACTCAGTTTTCTACGTATGCACCGTTTAATTTTAATGTAATAAATGGTTCGTTAAATGGAGGTGCTACATGGGATGGTACGGCTACATCTAATATACTAGCTGCAGGACAGATGATTGCTGCCGGAGAGACGGAGACTGTTACAATACAGTTTGATGTTACTCATAATGGACAAGCAATGGTGGTAGATAATACTGCAACGGTTAGTGCTACCACACCGGATAATAATACAGTTACGGATGATTCCACAGATGGAATAAATCCAGATCCTAATGATGATGATACGCCTAGTGAGATGGTTCCTACACCGGTAACATTTCCAGAGATCGCGTCTATAGGAATAGCAAAAGATCTAGCAGCATTTACTGATAATAACGACGGTACATATACCATCGATTTTCTATTGACGGTAGAGAATTTTTCATTAATACCTTTGTCAAATTTAGAAATTGTAGATGATGTAGTTACTCAGTTTTCTACTTATGCACCGTTTAATTTTAATGTAATAAATGGTTCGTTAAACGGAAGTGCTACATGGGACGGAACAGCTACATCTAATATACTAGCTGTAGGACAGATGATTGCAGCAGGGGAGACGGAGACTGTAACAATACAGTTTGATGTTACTCACAATGGATTAGCAGCAGTGGTAGAAAATACAGCGATGGTAAGTGCTACAACACCAGCTAATAATACAGTCTCAGATAATTCTACAGATGGAATTAATCCAGATCCCAATGATGATGATATGCCTAATGAGATGGTTCCCACACCTGTCACTTTCCCAGAGATCGCCTCTATAGGAATAGCTAAGGAATTATCATCCCTTACAGAAAATACCGATGGAACCTTTACTGTCGAATTTAGACTGACAGTAGAGAATCTATCATTAATACTTTTATCGGATTTAGAGGTTTATGATGATATCGTAAGTCAGTTTTCTGTATATACGTTATCAAATTTTATGGCCACTAATGGATCTTTAGGAGCTAATTCTTCTTGGGATGGAACGGCAGGTTCTAATATACTATCACCAGGGCAATCACTTGCATCGGGAGATTTAGAAACAGTATTTATTCGTTTTGATATTTTACACGATGGACAGAGTAATACGATAAATAATATAGCAACGGTTTCTGCAACTACGCCATCAAATAATACAGTGATGGATACTTCTACAAATGGGTTAAATCCAGATCCTAATAATGATGGTAATCCATCTGAGATGGTTCCTACTCCTGTTGTTTTTCCAGAGGCTGCCTCTATAGGTTTAGCTAAGGATCTTACTTCTCTAATCGATAATAATGATGGTACATATACAGTAGAGTTTTTACTTACAGTAGAGAATTTTTCTTTAATACCGTTATCAAGTTTACAAGTTGTGGATGATATTGTGACTCAGTTTGCAACATATGCACCGTTTAATTTTAACACGATAAATGGATCTTTAAATGGTAGTGCTTCATGGGATGGAACTGCAGGTTCTAATATCTTAGCTAATGGTCAAAATATACAAGCTCAAAGTACAGAAACAGTTTCTATACAATTTGATATCACACATAATGGTTTTGCAATGGTAGTAAACAATACTGCTATCGTAACAGCCACTACACCTACAAATAATACGGTTACAGATGACTCAACAGATGGATTAGATACTGATCCAGATGGTAATGATGAGCCAACGGAAAACACACCTACACCTGTAACATTGCCGGAGATTGCAGAGATCGGATTATGTAAAGATCTGACTAACTTAACTAATAACAACGATGGAACTTTTACGGTAGAATTTTTACTTACGGTAGAGAACCTCTCCTTGATTCCTTTGACAGATTTAGAGATTTTTGATGATATCGTATCTCAGTTTGGATCCTTAATGCCTACTAACTTTATGGCGACAGCAGGATCTTTAAATGCTAATTCAGGATGGAACGGAACGGCTACATCTAATGTTTTGGCTATGGGTCAGATGATTTCAGGAGGAACTACAGAGACGGTAAGTATAAGCTTTGATGTGACGCACGATGGTTTATCTGTTAGTCTTGAGAATTTGGCATTGGTACAATCGACAACACCATCTGGAATGATGGCATCAGATACTTCTACGGATGGTTTAGATGCAGATCCTAATGGAGATGGAAACCCTGATGAAGAGGTTCCAACACCAGTTGTATTCCCAGAGCTAGGTGCATTAGGTCTAGCTAAAGATTTTATTAGCCTCGAGCACAATATGGATAATTCTTTTACTGTGGAATTTATGTTTACGGTAGAGAATTTTTCAGAATTTCCAATGAACAATCTTTTAATATTTGATGATGTCTTAACTCAGTTTGGAGCTTATAATCCTACAAATTTTATGACCATAAATGGTAGTCTTAATGGTAATGGAGCGTGGGACGGAACAGTTACATCTAATATTTTGGCTTCAGGCCAAAGTATAGCTGCAGGTGGAATAGAAACTATAAGTGTAAAATTTGATATTATGCCCTCTGGAATTATGACTACTATCTTTAACACAGCAAGTGTTATAGGTTCGTCTCCTTCCGGAATGACTTATAATGATGATTCTTATGACGGTACAAATGCAGATCCAGATAGTAATGATAATCCAGAGGAGGATATGCCTACACCAGTGGTTCTTCCTATGTTCGGGATGGTAAGCGGAACAGTATGGAAAGATGCAAGCGGGGATGGTTTAAATAACAATAACGAATCTGGTATTTTTTGGATAGAAGTAGAATTAACAGATTGTAATGGAAATGTAGTTGCCTCAGGATTTACGGATCAAGACGGTAATTATGCATTTTCAAATATACCTCCTGGTAACTATATGTTAAATTTTGACACAAGTTTAATTCCAATAGGATGTGATTTTACTCTTCAAGATGTAGGAGCTGATGATACCATAGATAGTGATGTAGATGGTAATGGTAATTCTACTTGTTTTCCTATTAATATAGATGATGACATTGATATAGACGCTGGTTTATATCCATTAGGTGAGATAGGAGATCGAGTTTTTGTGGATAATAATGGAGATGGAATTCAAAATTTTGGAGAGCAAGGACTTAATGGGGTAATAGTGGAATTATTTGACGCAAGCAGCAACTTAGTTGCTTCCACAACCACCGCTGGAAATGGAAATTTCATTTTTACACAAGTACCTTTAGGTTTTTACTATATAAAATACACAGCTCCTAATGATTTTTTCGCTACAGATGCTTTCCAAGGAATTAATCAAACACTGGATAGTAATATAGATGGAAGTTTTGGGAATAATACGACTCCTTTATTCCAGCTTTCTCCTGGAGAAACAGATTTAGATGTAGATGCAGGATTTTATCAGCATGTATTAATCGGGGAGCAGGTATTCTTTGACATAAATAAGAACAATATTTTTGACTCTAATGAAAACGGAATAAATGGAATGCCTGTGGAATTATGGGAGATCCAAAATGGTCAGCAAGTAAAAGTTGCAGAACAATTAACTCATCATAAACCAGGATCACCTTCTGACGATGGATACTTTAAGTTTTCTGTTCCTCCTGGTAGATATTTTATAGTGATGGATATTCCAGACTTAGGATTAGTACCAGTACGATCTAACGTAATAAATAGTTTACCTATAAGTAATCCTAATGAGTCTACTATAGATAGTGATGTAAGCACATCGACTAACGCTACTCCTTCTTTCCAGATTAATTCTGGACAAGAGTTCTGTAATATCGGAGCAGGTTATTACCCGATGGCAACGATCGGAAATCGTACTTGGGCAGATAATAATTTTGATGGAATCCAGAACGCAAATGAACCTTCTTTATCAGGGGTAATGGTAAAAGCTTATGATATTAATGGAAACATGATCGACTCGGACGAATCCGATGTTACTGGAACATACTTAATAGATTATCTCGGACAAGACGAGTATTATTTAGAATTTACACCTCCTAGTGGTTATAACGCAACCATACCTAACGCAGGTACGGAAATGGAAGATAGCGATATAGATAATTCTAATGGTTTAATGACTACACCAGTTTATCAAATTAATTCTGGTGATAATCTAGAAAACGTTGATGCTGGATTTACCCTAGGAGTGGTACCAGTAGAATGGGTAAGCTTTACTGGAAAAGCAGAACGTATTTATAATCAATTACATTGGGCTACAGCCTCTGAAATCAATTCTAGTCATTTCTACATAGAAAGATCATTAGGAGATAATAATGCTTTTGATAGAATCGGAAGAGTAGAAGCTTCTGGTAATACATCTACTACTAAATCATATGGATTTAACGATAGAGATGTGATTGCTAACCAAGTATATTACTACAGACTAAAGCAAGTAGATCTTAATGGAAACTATAGTTATAGTGATATCATTTCTGTAAGAAGGGACGGAGAGGATCACATAGCAATATACCCTAACCCGATTGTAGACGAATTAAACATAGAGATAAATCTATTGGCGAATTCTAAAATAGATTTAGCACTATATAATGTTGAGGGAAAACTTATTTCTCCATTAGTTCACAAAGTAGTTACAGAAGGTAAAACTAATTTATCCTTTAATGTTGAGCATTTAAATAGTGGTACCTACCTTATACAAGGACAAATAGGTGCAACAGCTTATAGCAAAAAAGTAATTATCTATTAATAAGAAATTATAGTTTTAGTTTAAATAAATATGGAGAGGAAGGCAAGTTGTCTTCCTCTATTTTTTTGTGCTTCTATCTATAGAAAACGTATCTGCGTCTTTATAAAATTGTAATCTATTTCTAGTAGAATCCAGTATTTTATGATCTAGGATTGTATAAATAATTTCTTCTTTTGCACTTTCCTGCATTACCTCGCCTAGCGGCGATACACTCATAGAGTTGCCGGAATGCTCCATACCCGTTCCGTCTTTTCCCATTCGGTTACAACCGACTACATATGATAGATTTTCTATGGCACGAGCTTTTAGTAACATATCCCAGTGGGTAATTCTTTTAGTAGGCCAGTTAGCTACAAAAAGTAAAACATCATATTGGTTTTGGATATTACGACACCACACCGGGAATCGTAAGTCGTAACAGATATTAAGACATATATTCCATCCTTTTAAATGGACTATTTTTTTTTCTATTCCAGGTTCAAAATAATTTTGTTCATAAGCAAGACGGAAAAGATGTCTTTTGTCATAATACTCATAAGTACCATCTGGTCTCATCCATATTAGACGATTATAATAACTGCCATTTTCTTCTATCATTAAACTAGCCGTAATCACTGCATTTTTTAAGGCTGCTTTTTTTGCCATCCATGCTATTGTAGGTCCATCCATGGGTTCCGCATAAGTGCTGGCTTTTTTCATACAAAAACCAGTATTAAATGTTTCTGGTAATACGATAAGATCTACATCGTCAGTAACCTCTATTTTCTGATTAAACATTTGAAGGTTAGCTTCTTTATCTTCCCAGTGCAGAAAAGATTGGATAATAGCTAGTTTTAAATCATTCATGACAATAAAAATACTCGTTTAGTTACTTTTGCATCTTATAAAAAAAATCAAATGAGTTTATTAACAATAGGGACGATGGCATTCGATGATATCCAGACTCCTTTTGGCCATGCCGAGAAGGTAATTGGAGGTGCATGTACATATATAACATGGTCTGCTTCTTATTTTACTAATACTATAAATGTATCCTCTATAGTAGGACATGATTTTCCTCAGGAAGAGATAACGGCACTAGAGGAAAGAGGGGCTGATCTATCTGGAGTAGAAATAAAAATGGATGGAAAGACTTTTTTCTGGGCTGGAAAGTATCATGATAATATGAACCAGAGAGACACATTAGCAACAGATTTAAATGTGTTAGATGATTTTAATCCAGTGCTTCCAGATTCTTATAAAAAGAGTAAGTATGTAATGCTAGGAAATCTTACGCCGGCTATACAATCTCAGGTAATGGATCAGTTAGATGGATCTCAAAAACTGGTTGCGATGGACACCATGAATTTCTGGATGGATATTGCCATGGACGAATTAAAAAAAGTGATCAGTAGAGTGGATCTATTAACTATAAATGATGAGGAGGCGAGACAGCTTTCTGGTGAGTATTCTTTATTATCTGCAGCGGAGAAAATCCATGATATGGGGCCTAAGTATCTCATCATTAAGAAAGGGGAACATGGAGCTATGCTTTTCCACGAAGGAAAAATATTTTATGCTCCAGCTTTGCCACTGCAGTTAGTTAAAGATCCAACCGGTGCGGGTGATACTTTTGCAGGTGGACTGATGGGCTATTTAGCTAAGACTGATGATGTATCTTTTGAGAATATGAAAACAGCGATAATATATGGTTCTACTATGGCCTCTTTTTGTGTAGAGGAATTTAGTATCGAAAATCTAAAAAACTTAGATACGGATACTATCCAAAAAAGAGCAGAGCGATTTAAAGAGATGGTGAGTTTTAATTTGTAAGAACGTGTACACTGATGTAAAAAACACGTAGACTGTTACAGAGTTAGACTTACGTCAATAAAGAACAATACTAAAAAAGCCTTTTAGGAACATCATGTTCTTAAAAGGCTTTTTTCTTTATCGTTAAAAACAATCCTGTTAAATGCTAGAAGGATTATTATTATATAACCATATTAAGAGGATCACAAAAAGAGCTAGCCCGACAAGTACTTTTCCAAGGCATGATCCTTTTCGTCCATAATTTTCACCTACATCAGACATAACTTTGATTTTTTTAAATTATACTGCAAAGAAAATGTAAATCAATATATTTTTCTAATAAAAACTTAAATACTATTAGATAGATGTACACTTATCTTTAAGCCACGTTTTTTCCTCCTCATCTAAACCTGATGATAATCGATCAAAAACATCTCTGTGATAACTGTTTAACCAGGTAATCTGCTCCGTACTAAGCATCTCTTTTTTGATTAGTTTTTTATCTATCGGGAATAAAGTTAAAGTCTCATGTTCTAAAAAACCAGGATCAGTACTTTCGATGGTAAGAATTAGATTTTCCAGACGTATCCCATATTTTCCTTCTTTATAATAGCCAGGCTCGTTGGAGGTAATCATACCCGGTTCATGTATAGTTTTAGATCTGGCAGAGTTACCAGGAGCAAAACCTTGAGGGGCTTCGTGGACATTTAAAAAGAATCCTACTCCATGACCAGTGCCATGTAAATAATTTAAACCATGGTTCCACAAATGTTGCCTTGCTAATATATCTAATTGTCCACCAGTAGTTCCCACTGGAAATTTAGCAATCGTAAGATCTATCATTCCTTTTAGAACTAATGTAAAATTAGTTTGTTCCTCATCACTCGGTGTGCTAAAAGATATGGTACGCGTAATGTCAGTAGTACCATCTAAATATTGTCCTCCTGAATCACAGAGTAACATACCATCATTTAGAATATCGTGGGATGTATTTTCCATAGGCCTATAATGTATTATGGCACCATTACCTTTATAACCTACGATAGCAGGAAAACTTTCACCTTTATAATGATCCTGTGTAGCACGTGAGGATGCTAGTTTTTCTGATAGTTCAAACTCAGTAACACTTCTTTCCTTTATTGTTTTTTCTAACCACATAAAAGCCTTAGTTAGTGCTCTTCCATCCTTTTCCATTGCACTACGGATGTGATTGATTTCTATTTTATTTTTTCTGGCTTTTAGGCTTCTAGAAATAGTAGGGCCCTCCACTTTAATAGCATTGATGGCTCGGTAGAGATAATAATTACAATTGTTAGGATCGATTAACATTGTTTTATCCTCCTTTAAACTATTTAGATATGGAAGAATATCGGCATAGTTTTTTAAATCGATTCCTTGACTTTCTAGATGTGATTTAGTCGAGGCATTTATTTTATCAGGGTTAATAAAGAGTATGGCTTTTTCTGTCTGTATTACTCCATAACAGATGGCTACAGGGTTACATTCTACATCTTGTCCTCGGATATTAAAGATCCATGCAAGGTCATCTAAAGTAGTTATAAGGTGATAATCACAATGTTGTTTTTTTAATTCAGACTGTACTTGTTTTACTTTCTCATTGGACGTAAGTCCAGCAAAATGAAGATCATGAATAAAAATAGGATTGAGCGGTTTCTGAGGTCGATCCGTCCAGATTTCTTTGATTAGATCGTCGTCTGCATTAATCTTTATTTCTTTAGACAAACACATTTTTTTAATATTGGATACACTCGATTTAGGTAAACAATATCCATCAAAACCGATAACACTTCCTTCTTTTAAGTTTTCAATAAGCCATTGAACATGCATAGGAGCAAACTGGTTATAAACTTCATGTAGTTCAAAACTAGAATCCTCGATTTCTTTTTCTGCCTGTAAAAAGTATCTACTATCTGTCCATATCCCTGCATGATCGTGAGTTACTACTGCTACACCAGCCGAACCTGTAAATCCAGATAACCATTCTCTAGATTTCCAGCAATCTGCAACATATTCACTATTATGAGGATCACTACTCGGGATAATATAAGCATCTACTCCGTTAGCTTTCATTTTTGCCCTTAACAAGCCTATTTTCTCATTTATATCCATCTTTCTTATATATGTTAAAGTTTAATCTATTAATAATCAACGAGTTTTATATACGTACATTCTACTATATGATAAATTAAATATATATTTGTGTTACTTAATTTAATTTACTTCGGTAAATCAGAACTCACTCAGTATTTATGATGTTTAACCAGTAGCAATTTAGCTATAAAATATGCAATTCTTATGTTGAAACAGAGTTTAGGTCAAAGGTTATTGCAAAAGTTGTCTCCACAACAGATTCAGTTAATGAAACTGTTACAAATTCCGACAGCAACCCTGGACCAAAGAATACAAGAAGAATTAGAATCTAACCCGGCACTAGAAGAAGGCGAGGAAGGAGCAGAAGACGTTTTTGATATTAAATCAGAGAACGAAGCCGAAGAGGGTGAGCAAAAAGAAGACGATTTTGAGTTGGATGATTACCTTAAAGAATACATAGAAGACGATCCATCTAGTTACAAACTAAGAGGAGACTCTTATGTGGAGGATGAAGAAAAATCTATTCCTATCGCATTAGAAACCTCTTTTCACGAGCATTTACATTTACAATTAGGATTAGCGGACTGGGAAAGTGATAAAGAAGAAATGATTGCAAAACAAGTGATCGGCAGCATAGACGAGGATGGATACTTAAGAAGGGAGACGGATGCTATTATAGATGATATCATTTTTGCACATAGTATAGAAGTGCGTAACGAAGATATCGAAAAGGTGATCGCTATAGTACAGCGATTTGATCCACCGGGTGTGGGATGTAGAGACTTACGTGAATGTTTGATTTTACAGCTTACTGCCAAAATAGAGAAAGGAGAAGAAAATCATATCGTTGCTAAAACTCTTGCCCTTAGAATCTTAGAAAATTATTTTGAAGAGTTCTCAAAAAAGCATTTTCAGAAATTGCAGAAGCAATTGTTTATCTCTGAAAACGAATTAAGAGATGCCATAGAAGAAATACTCAAGCTTAATCCTAAACCGGCAAGTAGTGTAGACGGAGGTATATCTGATTCTACAAATTATGTAGTTCCTGACTTTATAATTAGTAACAGAGAAGGCGAATTAGATCTTTCACTAAATAATAAAAATGCTCCAGATCTTAAAATAAATGATCATTACATGGAGATGTTATCTTCTTATAAAGATAATACAAGTGGTAGACGATCTACTAAAAAAGAACGTGATGCAATCATGTTTATTAAGCAAAAAATCGATTCTGCAAAATGGTTTATCGATGCGATAAAACAACGACAGGAAACTTTATTTAATACGATGTATGCAATCATGCAATTCCAATACGATTTCTTTTTACAAGGAGATGAGAAGGTGATACGTCCGATGATATTAAAGGACATAGCAGAAATCACAGGTCTAGATATATCTACAGTATCGAGAGTTGCTAATAGTAAATTTGTCCAGACAGAGTTCGGGACTAAGAGACTAAAAAGTTTTTTCTCTGAGTCCCTACAGACATCTGATGGAACAGAAGTATCAACAGTAGAAGTAAAAAACATTTTACTAGAAATTGTAAACGGAGAGGATAAAAGGCGTCCACTGTCTGACGAAAAACTAAAGGATATGCTCCAAGAGAAAAGTTATAACATAGCCAGAAGAACGGTAGCAAAATACAGAGAACAATTAAACATTCCCGTAGCTCGATTACGTAAGGAATTATAACAGATAATAAAAGTAAGAAGATAAACTAAGATTATTTTTTGTACTTACTAAAGGCATAATCCATGGCTTGCAATAAAATTTTGCAAGCCATTTTTATTTGCTCATTACTGATAATTAATGGTGGTGCGAGTCTAAAGGATCTATTATTAAATAGGAAGTAGTCGATCAATGCTCCGATTTCAATACTTTTAGAAACGACATGTTTAAGATATTTCCGCTTTGTTAATTCCACAGCCATCATCAAGCCGGAACTTCTAACTTCTTTAATAATAGGATGAACGAGAAGAGATTTAAAAAGTTTTTCTTTTTCTAATACTTTTTCGATTAGATCATCTTTTTTGATGGTTTGTAACATGGCCAGTGCTGCGGCACAGCTTACTGGATGTCCTCCAAATGTGGTAATATGACCTAGCATAGGGTCCGTAGAAATGGATTTCATGATATGTGACGGTGCTACAAATGCTCCGATCGGCATTCCGCCACCCATAGACTTAGAGATCAGTAAAATATCAGGAACTACACCGTATTTTTTATGTGCAAATAAATGACCTGTTCTACCAAAACCAGTTTGAATTTCATCGAGGATCAATAATGTTTTTGTCTCATTACACTTTTGTCTTAGCTTTTTTAGATAATTGTTTTTTGGAGGATGTACACCAGATTCTGCTTGTACTGGTTCTAAAATTACTGCAGCAGTACGACACGTTATTTTTTCTAGGTCTAGTTCATTATTAAAAGTGATATGACGTATTCCTGGGATAGATGGAAGAAAAGCTTGTGTAAATTGAGTATCACTTCTTAGTGCTTCTGCAGCCATAGTACTGCCATGGTAAGCATCTGCACAGCTTATAATCTCGTAACGTTCTGTATGTTTTCTGGCTAGTTTTAAAGCTCCCTCTACGGCCTCCGATCCAGTCATTACAAAGTATACATTGTCCAGACCATTATTTAAATCCGCTACTAGGGTTTTAGCATAAATCACTTGTGGTGATTGTAGGTGTTCTCCGTATACCATGGTATGTAAAAACCGATCACACTGATTTTTTACAGCATCAATCACTGCAGGGTGTCTATGACCTAGAGAGCTTACTGAGATACCAGAATTTAGATCGAGATACTTTTTTCCTGACTGGTCATAAATAAACATTCCTTCTGCCTTATCTACATCGAGCATAAGTGGTAAAGCACTAGTTTGTGCAACATGCTTTAGAAAAAGATTTCTTTTATTCATTAATACGTTCTTGACAAGAAATTAGGTGTGCCTTAAAAAGTTATATACTTAGCAGCCGTAAAGGTAAATGAGTAAAAAGATTTATTATTCATTAATTCCCAATATCCCAAAATGATAAAACACATTCTTTATAGAGGCGTCTAATTCTATCGATAGCATATTAGTAGTCAATTATAGTCTAATTCAGTTGTTCATCTGCTAAGGGTTAAAGTTTGGGCTTTTAGATTAGACCCCTACATGAGTTTTGCAAGATATACTACAAAAAGAAATTTACTATTGACGTAAATTTTACATTATACAGGTTTGTAATAAATATGAATGGCTGTCATTATAGTTTGCCGTTGATTTAGAGCATTAGGATTTACCAGTTTCCTATTGTTAAGAATTAACCAGTATAACTGCAGTCTGACCCACTGCAACCTGAAGAAAAGACAATGAATCTAAAACTTACTCACTTAAGTGTGATAGTGCTGTGTGTACTATTCCAGTTAACTGCCCCTGTACTCGGTGTTTGTCAACGAACATGTGCTTCTGATGACCATCTATTATACCGTCTTAAGAACGATATAAAGTTTGCTCAAAAATTTGCATCCTATGAGGATGAGAAATTTCCTTCCGCTTTAAAGGCTGCTCTCATATGTAATGAATCTAATTCAATAGTAATACCTGTTGCCATACACTATAATTCGCCGATAGACTGCTCAAATTTACAGTGTCTATTAGATGCTGCAGAGGCTCAGATCGCAGTTTTGAATGATGACTTTTCTGCAAGTAATCAAGATCTAACTAATTATACAGTGGATTTAAATGGGGCATGTAGTTCCACTTATCCATTATCCAGAGCTCCAGAGGCTAACGATGGTACCTGTGTTCAATTCTGTCTAGCAACTTTAAATCATCCTTCTAATTCTGGGCTGTCGGATGGAGAGCCCGCTATCACTATTGATCAGTATACTTGGCCGTCAGCAACTAGTGCTTGGAGTGGTTATTTAAACATTTTTGTAAGTGACGGTTCTACCGCAGGGCAGGGTGGTTCTACATTAGGTATTTCAGCATTGCCAGGTGCGGCAGATGGTGATGGGTTTTGGATAAATTATAAAAACTTTGGAGGGCCTGGTTTTTCTTGTAATTCTGGGGCAACTTTAAATAGCAGTACTAGTTTTAACAAAGGCCGTACGGGAACGCATGAAGCAGGACATTATTTTGGATTGTATCATGTTTTCCAAGGTGGTAATTGTTCCATAAATGATAGTAACCCTCCAGGACCTATAGATGTAAATGATACGCCTTCTCAAAATAGTCCACATTATGGATGTACTTCCGTAAATACCTGCAGTGATGCTCCTTCTTCTTGTAATGATGGTTATGATAATTTTTACAGTTTTATGGATTACTCCAATGATGATTGTATGGTCATGTTTACTGCCGATCAATCAGATGTAATTAACTGGTGGGCAAATGACTTAGTCTTTGAAAACAATGTAATAACCTGCGATGATAATGGTCCTGATTTAGATGTAAACTGTTATAGTCCTACATGTGATGATGGAATCCAAAATGGTTCAGAATCGGGGGTAGACTGTGGAGGACCAGACTGTGATGTATGTGATTTTTACTGCGGTGATAATTATTCAGATAGCGGAGGATCTGCCGAATATTTTAATAACGAAAATATATCATGGACTATCTGTGCGACAGGTAATGATATAGTACAGCTGGTTTTTACCGAATTTGAGATAGAGTCAGGAGGATCGACAGGATGTTATGATCACTTAGAGGTTTTTGATGGATCGACGACAAGTGCTCCGTCTTTAGGAATGTATTGTGGTTCTACCATAGATGACGCTCCCGGAAATGGAGTCATAGAATCTACAGGACTTTGTCTGACGTTAGAATTTATTTCTGATAATTCTGTAACAAAAAATGGGTGGGAGGCCACGATATCTTGTGCACCTGCAGCTACTTGTAATGATGGAATCCAGAATGGAACAGAAACAGGAATAGACTGCGGTGGAAATATCTGTGGACCATGTTCACAAAACTGTGATGAAATGTTTATGGACACGGGAGGATCTTCTTCAACATATAGTAGTAATGAAGCCTCTGAATTTTTAGTATGTCCAGATGATCCTAGCACTGATAAAATTGAATTAAACTTTATCCATGTAGATATAGAG
Source organism: uncultured Saprospiraceae bacterium (assembly GCA_938015805.1). Taxonomy (GTDB): domain Bacteria; phylum Bacteroidota; class Bacteroidia; order Chitinophagales; family Saprospiraceae; genus JAHDHU01. The sequence goes on from CALLXF010000017.1 coordinate 47,233, forward strand.
GCTGCCTCAGGAAATGGAAATAACGGAACAGGATGCTGGGATTTATTAAAAATATATGATGGAGAGGATGATAATGCTCCGATGATTGGAAATTATTGCGGGGAGGAAAATGGAGACGGAGATCAGTCTAGTGTTCCAGAAAATAATTTGGCGACGGGTATGCTATTTACTTCTACGGACCCTTCTGGTTGTTTGTATTTTATGTTTGAGTCTGACGCCACTAATAATGAGACAGGATGGGAAGCAGAAATAAATTGTGTTGCTCTTAATTCTGTACCAGTAGAATTTATTTCTTTTCAAGCGATAGTAAAAAGGTCAGCAGTCTTATTAAGCTGGTCTACTGCTAGCGAGATAAATAACAAAGGATATTATATCCAAAGATCGTTAGACGGGTCTGTTTTTGAAACAATAGATTTTGTTCATGGAGTAAATAGTAACACATCAGCGGTAAACCATTATACCTATCTAGATAAGACAGATTTAAAAGGAACTATTTATTATCGACTAAAACAAGTCGATTATGATGGTACAGCAGATTTTACTAGCATAAAAAGTGTAAATATTATAGAATCAAATAGTCTACCGCTTTATTATCCTAATCCGACGTCATCCTATTTATATATCGATTATGAATTGATGGATGTAGATAAAATGGAAAGTATAACGGTATATAATAAGCTCGGCCAGAGCGTAAAGACCATTTCTATAGATGATCAAGAAACATCAAACCTAGAAATAGATCTTAGAGACTTAGAAAAAGGAGTTTATATTATCGTTCTTAAAACTAATTTAAACACTCATATCCAACAGATTACTAAGATTTAATAAGAGTAAAATCCAGTATAAATAGACATTTTTTTGTTAAGGCATGGCTGATTTTTCGTAAATTGGCTGTGCTTTTACTTCCCGCCTTGATTATTTAAATGATAATTTGAACACTGATTATGTAACAGTAAAATAACCTGTGCGTTAAATACTAGTAAGAACTTAAATATGAGGTATAATTTGTCTATTCTTTTATTCTTTATTTGTGCTGTATCCTTTGGACAAGGTATCGAATTTTTTGAAGGAACTTGGGAGGAAACATTGGCTAAAGCCAAAGAAGAAAACAAATTAATTTTTGTCGACGCATATACCTCATGGTGTGGCCCTTGTAAAAAAATGGCCAAGCTTACTTTTACAGACGAAAAAGTCGGTAAAATGTTTAATGAAAAATACGTGAACCAGAAAATGGATATGGAGTCGGTAGATAATACTAGCTTTATTTCTAAGTATCCAGTTCGAGCATATCCTACATTGTTTTTTATTAACGGAGATGGAGAAGTGGTGCATACTGCTGTTGGATTTCAAGATGTAAATGGATTACTCAGTTTTTCTGCTGCTGCAGAAAAAAAGGACGATCAAAGTGTAAATTTTGTAGAAGATTATGAAGCCGGTAATAGAGATTATAAATTTGTATTAGGCTATATATCTGCATTAAATAAAGTAGGAAAGCCGAGTCTCAAGATTAGTAATGATTATCTAAACTCTAACCCTAAAATATCACAAAAAGAAAAAGCCGCCTTTTTACTCGAGGCAGCAGTGGAATCAGACTCTAAAATTTATGATCAGCTCATAGAAAACAAAAAATATGCTAAAGAATTAATCGGTGAAGAAATATTTAAACAAAAAGTTAATTCAGCTTGCTCTAAAACTGTAAATAAAGCTGTCGAATATGAGGTGTTTGACTTAGTGGAAGAAGCCATACAAAAATATGGTAAGGAGCACGATAAGAATGAGACAAAAGAGTTTGCCTATCAATCTAAGATGGAGTATTACCGAGCTTCAGGACTTACAGATGATTATGTCTCACAGGCAGAGCAGTATTATAAAAAAGTTGCTAAAAAAGATAATGAGAAACTAGATAGGCTTATAGAAGAGGTGCATAAAGTTAAAGATAATCCCCAAGCTAAAAAGCTTATGCGAGAAGCAGGGAAGCAATTGGTTAAAAATGAAGATACCTGGAAAAACAGGGTTACTTACTCACAGACCTTAATGATAAATGACGACATGTTATCGGCAATGGAACAGGCTAATAAAGCGTTAGAAAAGGTAGGAGATAATCCTAGAGATAAGCAACAGGTAAATGGACTTATAAGATTAATAAAAGCGAGACTTAGGAGTTAGAAATGTTAAAGAAGGCTATATTATTGTGGGTTTTCCTCCTGTATTTAACAGTAGGATTTGGACAGCGGAGCGTGCAGTTTTTAAATAATAATCTGCAGAGTGCTATCTCTATGGCACAGGCTCGTAATAAACTCATTTTTGTAGACACTTATGCACCTTGGTGTATCCCATGTAAAAAAATGGAAAAGGTTTTTAGGGATCCCGAGCTAGCGAGATATTTTAATAAGACTTTCGTTAATCTAAGGGTCGATATGGAAGGAGCTACAGGCAAGGAAATTCATAAAAAGTATAATGTTATTTTTCTACCTACTCTAATGATCTTAGATAGTGATGGTAATGTAAAATATATGGTCGATGAACTGATGACCGCGGATGCTCTTTTAGCCGTTGCTCAAAAAATAGCAGAACCTGAGGTTTATGTTTATCAGCCTGCCGAAAATGTTACTGTTTTTGATCCACCAGCTAAACAAGAAATCGTTACAAAATCAGTAGTAAAAAAATCAGCTCCGGGTGTAACAACATCGGTGAGTCCACCATCTATATCTACACAGGATGTGGTAGTGGAGTCCTCAAAAACAGTTCTTAACGAAGCAGACATAAAGACTTCCAGCTCAGTAACGCCTGATCAAGTAATCAACGAGCCGATTATAGAAGGTACTATAGGAGAAGAGAAAATTCTTTATGTTTTAAATGAATCTGATGATGTGCCTCCAGAAATTCTTTTTCAGGAATCATATTTTCGATTACAACTGATGGATGGTAGTCATAAAGAAACCGCAAAGCTTTATATACAATCTCAAGAAGACTGGTCTACTCTCAAGAATAGGAAATTTATCTACGACTTTTTGTACTCTACCGATACAGAGGAGTTCCAGTACTTTATAAATAATAGAGATGCTTTTGAAAATCAGTTTGGAAAAGAAAATGTAAAACAGAGTGTTGAGATTCTAGTTTCGAGACGACTGATCACAGGTTTTCCAAGGCCTACATTGGCGGAAGCCAAAAAACTATACGCTTATTTAGACCACTCTAATAGTGAACGGATGGCTTATGAGTATCACCTCAATAATTTATTCTTAGCTAAAAACCATGATGAGTTTATTGAGGTAGCAGAAGCATATTTAGAAGAATTTGATTTTGAAAACCAGCAAGTTTTTTATCGATTAGCAAACTTAATTGCTGATGGAGGTGACCAGAATTTAGTGGAGTCGGGAATAGAATATATAGATAAGGCTATAGAGCTAAATGATGCAAACTATCTCTATTATGATACTAAGGCCTATTTACATTATCTTAATGATGATAAGAAAAAAGCCAGAATATCGGCATTACGATCTAAGGAGATAGCATCTAAACTAGGACAAGACACTCAGAAAATAGAGGTCTTACTAGAGATGATAGGCGAACTGGAATAATTATTTTTTAAGGTGTAATAACACTGGACAATGGTCAGAATGCACTATCTCTGTGAGATTTTTACAATCCTTTATTTTATCTACTAGATTATCAGATACGGACATATAGTCTATACGCCACCCTTTGTTTTTACCTCTAGAACCTTGTCGATATGACCACCAGCTAAACTGCTGTAGCTCAGGATAAATTACTCTAAAGGCATCATTCATTTCCTTATTAAACCATTTATCCATCCACGCTCTCTCTTCTGGTCTAAAACCAGATGGCTTGTCACGTCGAGTGGGGTTATGGATGTCTATATCTCCATGTACAATATTATAATCTCCTAAGACTACGATTTCTTTATATTTCTTTCTTTCTTTTTTAAACCACTTCCAGAAATCAGTTAGAAAATCTTGTTTAAATTCGTGACGAAGTTCTCCACTGGAGCCTGATGGGAAATAGCAGTTAATGATGGCTAGGTCTCCAAAAACAGTAGTGAGTATGCGACCTTCAGAATCATAAGTATTATTACGCATACCTATAACCGTTGAGGTTGCTTCTTTTTTACTATATGTTGCTACGCCACTGTATCCTTTTTTTTCTGCACTATGCCAGTAAAAATGGGGATACCCGACCTCAGCAAAAATAGTATGGTCGATCTGATCTGGTTGCGATTTAGTTTCCTGGAAACAGATTACATCAGGTTTTTCTGTAGCTATCCATGAGATCAGTTCTTTTTTTAGAGCTGCACGGAGGCCATTTACGTTGTAAGAAATTATTTTCATTAATAATTTGTTAAAGCATCTAAGGGGTGCACATCATATCCCATAACACGCCAGTTTCTATAAATTCCAAAATTAGTAATCTCTAAATCAATAAGCATTTTGTGTCTTGTAGAATATAAGACTTCATTATGCTCTTGCCATCCTTCCCATGATGTGTAAAACCCTTTTATAGGAATGATACTGGTCCACATTCTCCATCCCGTAGGGATTAGATTTTCATCTAGATACCACAGATAAGCATCGCCAGGGGTAGTTCCACCAGAGGCATATTCCACAAGCAAACCTTCTTTACCATCAGCATCTTTTACGATTTTACGAGTAGTTCCAGGATCAAAAACTTTAAAAGGTGCCAGCACCCAAAAGGAGTCATTACACCAGTATGACCACGCCTTATCTAGTAACTTTTGTTTTTCCTCATGGAACACTTCTTTTCCATCGACAAAGGTTCTCCCTCGTAAGGATTCTAGTCGTAGATAAACCTCTTTATTACCCCAGCTTACTTTTACTTTTTTGGCAGGGATATAGTAAATATAATCATGACCTCCAGGAAAAGTCCAAGTCATGAATTTAGACTGGGTATGCCCCGCATAATTGAGAGCTTTTACCATATTCTGAGCAAGTACATCAGCTTCTTTTGAGCTTTTACCTTCTGGTTTGCTTTGGCTCATTAAAAAAACAATCAAGAAACCGATAATGATCAATATAAACACAGCAATTAGAAGCCATTTTAGAATTTTCATTTAGTTAAGTTAACGATATGTTCGATATCTTTATACTATGTATAATGAGAAAAGAGTCATAGTTGTTCTACCGGCCTATAATGCGGCATTGACATTAGAGAAAACATTTAAGGAAATTCCTCAAGATTTAGTCGATGATGTCATCCTTTGTGATGATGCGAGCAAAGACGATACCTTAGAACTAGGACGTAAACTAGGGATAAAACATCTAATCCGTCATGAGAAAAATAAAGGATATGGAGGCAATCAAAAATCGCTTTATAATAAAGCCATAGATTTAAAAGGAGACATCATTATCATGCTACATCCAGACTATCAATATACGCCTAAGTTAATACCGAGTATGGTAAATATTATTGGAGACGAGTTATATCCAGTGGTTCTCGGTTCTAGAATTTTAGGTAAAGGAGCTCTTAAAGGTGGTATGCCTATTTATAAATATATTGCTAATAGATTGCTCACTGCTTTCCAAAATTTACTGGTAAATTATAAATTGTCTGAGTATCATACTGGATATCGAGCCTTTGATGTAAAAGTTTTACACGCCATTAATTTTAATGAAAACTCGGATGATTTTATTTTTGATAATCAGATGTTGTCTCAGATTATTTATAAGGGATTTGATATTGGCGAAGTAACTTGTCCTACAAAATATTTTGAAGAGGCATCATCTATAAATTTTAGAAGATCTGCTACCTATGGCCTTGGTGTCCTAGGCGTATCGATTAAGCATTTTTTGCAACGTAACCGATTAGGAAAATTTACGTTATATAAGTAGATGATAAGATATTTAATAGTTTACATATTGATTTTTTTAGGAGGTTTTGGCTGGAGCCAATCAAACACGATCCAATGGGAATCTAATCATAAACTAGAATGGCAATACTTTGCGGGACTTCCACAAGCTGGATCTCATCACCATGCTTTAACTGCAAGTGGGATTTCTATAGATATGAAACAGACATCAGAAGATTCTGTGAGTATTGTCATAGATGCAAATTTTTATCCTAAGAGATCCTGGCTTAGAAAAGGTAAAGAAACAGATCGTTTATTAAATCACGAACAAAGGCATTTTGATATTGCAGAGATCTATCGCAGAAAATTAGTAAAAGCCATCCTTACATCTGATGTTTTAAGAAATAAAACGATCAATCAGGATATCGATAAACTTTATTCTGATAACGATACAGCCCTCCGAGCCTATCAAAATAAGTACGATGAAGAAACTAAGCACTCCCAAAGATTAGGAGAGCAAGATCAGTGGAATATTATCATAGATGAGCAATTACAGTCTTTAGAAGAATATGATATCCATATAATTAAGTTTCCTCTAGATTTAATAATGACTAGTTCGAGCACTACCCAGACGAGCAATGATACAACTACTAAGAGGAAACGTAGGAAGCGTAAAAAAAGAAAGTAGCATTTACAAACTGTGTATTTTAAATAAATCAGTATAAGTTGTATTTTAAGGTTATCATTAGTCTTTACTATGCAACTTTTAGTCAATTGTAAATCCTGCGGTGAGCTCTCAAAAATTCCTCATGATGAGCCGTCACGACCTTATTTGGTAGATAAAATAGGAACTGATTTTATACATCGATGTCCCGACTGTGGAGTCAGTAAGCAGTATCATGTAAATCAAGTGATAGCTAAAAAATCTAATATTATTAGATATGGAGGAACAGCTTTAGGTCTTGCAATACTAGTGGGTGTTACCGTTGGTTTTTGGATAACCGGCTATTTTACTAACATAGGTTTAATTATAGGTGGAGGAATAATAGCAGCAAGTAATTTTGCAGATAATAACTCTAACGAAAAAGCATTTAACTCTTATTATATTTAGTAGAGTTGATGATTAAATTTTAAAAAAGTATATCAGAAAAGGAATATAAAAAGAGCTTCTTATTGAAAATGTTAAAAAAAATATCGTGGTGGCTTTTTGCAGCGATGTGCATCTTTATCGGTTTATATCCGATCACTTATTTTGTTATTGATAGAAACTTTGGATTATTATCCACTAAGACTTCTGAACTACTCGGAGATCTGACTTGGAATATTGCCTTTTATGGGCACATTGTTTTTGGAGGAATAGTATTGCTGATAGGATGGACCCAGTTTTCTGGATGGGTAAGAAAAAACAAAATGCATTTACATCGATTGATCGGTAAAATCTATATTATCGGAGTTCTGATCAGCGGTCTATGTGGAATATACATTGGAATCTATGCCACGGGAGGCTTAATAGCCCAGTCTGCTTTTATAGGGCTGGGTATCGTTTGGTTAAGTTCTACCATAATGGCTTATTTATATATAATAAACAAAAAAAAAGTAAATCATCAGTACGCCATGATCATAAGTTATGCCCTGTGTTTTTCTGCTGTTACTTTAAGAATATGGTTGCCTATACTGACTAATGTATATGGAGGTTTTACTGCAGCATATCCTACAGTGGCCTGGGTATCATGGGTTCCTAATTTTATAGTTGCTCTAGGTATTATATACTATATGGAACAACGTAGAAAAGAATCATTTCTGAATAATGTTTAAATTGAAAAATGGTAAAAAATATTTTTAAAACCGATGTTGTAGAAAAAGCTTAAATGCAGTATCTATTTTTAGTCTGGTACTTTGAGGATTACCGATAAAGAGTTTCCCACTTCCTATAAAATTAGCATCTTCAGGAAGATTTATAAAGCTAGACCCTACAGTTCCTATTCCTACAGAACAACTAAAACCGAGGTTTATTTTTTTCGAAATTTGTATGACACGTCCTGCTACAAAAAACAACCTATTATAAGCTGAGTCTGTATTATAATTCATCTGCTGTCTATAAGACCCGTTAAATCTAGAAAAGATTCCGTTATTTGTTTTTATCCGGCTATAATACTGGAAACCAACTCCAAAAAAATCGTTATTCTGTTGCAAGAATTTAAAAGTTAATCTATTAAATCTACTTGATCCATTAAAGTTAAAAATTCCGAATTCGTACTCTATAATAAATTCTTTATTGATTTGATAACCGACCATGGTACTCAGGTTATGCACATCTTGTAGAATAGCGAGTCGATTAGTAGCAACACCTAGGTATAAGTTATCCGTCCATCTATGTTCTGTGCTGTCCTGACTAATTTCTGCTGATAAAGAAATGGAAATTAGTAATAGTATAATTGTAGAGACGATTTTATACATTTATAAATCTATTATTCCTAGGAGATAAATATTATTTAAATCTTGGAAGTCATACTGCAATAATTGATCCTCAGCAACTACGAGTAATAATCCATTACTAGCGATAAGATCATAAGCGTCAAAGCCAGTAAAATGATATTTTTCTATAGGATTTATAGGATCATTTACATCATATATTTTTAAACCGTTATTACTATCACAAACAAATAATGTGTTACCTACGATACCTAGACCTTTTGGTCTTACCATCTCAGTAATACTTAATAATTGAGGTGATTGTAAATCAGAGATATCATAAATACGCAACTCATTTATATTTACAGTTCTGCACTGATCTTGTAATAATGTTTGTAAAGTAACGTAAGCAAAATTTTGATTAGCTACGATAGGATCACTGGTACATATTACCTCTTCCTCAAAGAAAGAGAAATTATACTCTTGTTGACTTAGCGGTACAGGGATGCCTGTTTCTTCCTCTAATTCAAAAATATACATTCTAGAAGCTGAGCCTACGAACATAGTATTACTGTTTATAAAAATAGATTCTATGTCATAGTCAAGAATTTGTGTGTCCACATTCAGAACATCGTTTTTATCTGCGATATTCAATGTGGTTAATTGGTTGCTATTAATACCATAGAGAAAATCACCATTTACTACCATTTGAGAATAGGACCCGTTTATTCCGCTAGTATTAGATCCGGATAAACCTTCATCTCCACAATGGGAAAAAAGAAAAAGTGAAAAAAGTAATAGCAAATTTTTTTTCATGAGTTATATTTTAATTATCTCCAACATTGCGGATCAAATAAGGTTTCTTCTACCCATTCTGAGATAAATCCCTTGCTAGGATCTGGGCATTCAAAAGAACCAAAGTAATTTTGAGGAGATAGATCTATATTCTGTGTATCGTAAAAATCCTCGACGATGTTATCAACAGTTATACTTAATGGATTAGAAATATTTATTAGGATTAAATCAGAACCATAATTTGCAAAAAGCACATCTTCATCGATTGTAATTTGGGTTACCCCAGGTATTTTTATAAAACCTAAATTGACCGAATTACTAGGATCGGTATTATCTAAAATATGCACACCTACTAGTTGTTCTACTAAATAAATGTAGGATTGATACAATACGATATTCTGTAATTCTTCAAATTCTCGTGGAGGAAGATTTTCTATTTGATTTATATCTGGGTTAAGATATACGGGTCTGAGACCTGTAATATTTATATCAGCACCTGGATTAGTTTCTATGCAGGAGGCTAATAAGAAGAGCATTAAAGTGATAGATAGTAATTTTTTCATTAGAGACTTTATAACTAACAATAACAAAAGTAAAGTTAGCTTTAGTAAAAAACGTCTCTAATAGATAAACGCTGGCTTAAACAATTTACGGATTGTAAAAATTGCGTCACTTTATGATCTGGACCGAAAATCGATAAGTTTATAAATCAGTAGAAGACAAAAAAAGGTGACTTAGAAACTCTAAATCACCTTTATATATATCTGAAGAATAAAATGTTACTTTTTATCCGTCTCCTTCATACTTTCTTTTACTTCTTCTTCTATAGACGCTTTTGCACTATTAAATTCTTTAATCCCTTTTCCTAAGCCTCTTGCTAATTCTGGAATTTTTTTACCCCCAAAAAGTATTAATGCTAAAATAACAATACCTCCTATTTCCGCTGGTCCTAATCCAAAAAACAATGTGTAAAGTGTCATAATAATTAATTTAAAACTCAAAGATAATCTTTCTCTACCAACCCTGCCATGAATTAAAGACAGAAGAATAGAAGAAAGGTTTATTTATTTTTTTAATCCTATTTCTCTTAATCGTTGGTCTAGGTAATCCCCTGCCGTTATAGGCTCATAGTTAAGCGTATTTTCTGGAGTAACGCATTTATCTAAACAAGTAAGGTCCATCTCGGCTCTAGGGTGTAAGAAAAACGGAATCGATAATCTAGGAACATGCCATTGTTCTTTAGGAGGATTTACGACTCTATGTGTAGTAGACTTTAGATAATTATTAGTCAGACGCTGTAGCATGTCTCCAACATTGATTACGATCTCGTCTTCACCTGGTGTAATGTCTAACCATTCTCCAGCAGTGTTTAGTAACTGAAGTCCGCCAGCTGATGCTCCTACGAGTAGGGTGATCAGATTTATGTCCTCATGTTGTTCTGCACGTATGGCAGTACGAGGTTCCTCTGTGATAGGTGGATAGTGTATAGATCTTAATATACTCGTTCCATCTTTAATTTTTCCATCAAAATAATCTTCTGGTAATTCTAGAAATAATGCAATTGCTCTTAATAAATGAGATCCCGATTTCTCAAAAGCTTTATAAAGGTCTTTTCCTAAACGACTAAACTCAGGAGTTACATCTACAAATGGATTATCAGGATACTGTTCTTTAAGAGGATGATCGTCATCTAGATACTGCCCGAGCTGGAAAAATTCTTTTAAATCTGCTACTTCGGATTGTTTAGCATGTTCTCGTCCAAAGGAAGTATAACCACGTTGACCTGCCGCACCTTTTATCTCATAAGATCTCTTAACGGAAACAGGATGAGAGAAAAATGCCTTAGAGGCAGCGTAAAACCCATCTACTAGTTCTTTTGATATACCATGATTTACGATTCCTACAAAACCCACTTCGTTAAAAGCTTTACCTATATCTTTTACAAATTGCTGCCTCTCCGCATCATTACCATCAACAAATTTTGATAAATCCAGTACAGGTATAGTCCGATTACTCATAATTCTTATTTATAGTATAAATTTCGCAATTTTTATACCAGTGTTCAAGAGGATAGGCAGACTTTAGGTTATTAAAGGGTAGATATTTAGATATGTACTAGAAAGTAAGCATAGGACTAAGTCGTAAAACGTATTATTTTCGAGGTTTATATCTAGACTTTTGCAACAGTTCCTGAGCATTTTCCATCTCAACTAGTTTTTGAACACTCGTCTCCGGAAAGCGACGCATATATGCATCTACTATTTTCCATCCGATAAAATTTGCAGTACGACCTGGAGCAGAGGGAGGCATTCCTGGTGAGTGAGGGCTGGGATTAATGTACTTGTTTATTTTTTGCGTATTAGTCTCATAGAATAGATTTTCCTTTAGGAAAAAAGCCCACATTTCTATTTCGTTTTCTTTTGCCCAGTCCCATTGTTTTTTACTGTACTCCATGATAATGGTATCTGAGACTAGGGGAAGCATTTTATTTAAGAGATATAAGTTTTTACCATTGTAGATCATTTGATCTATCATTCTTAATTGCTTTGGATTAGGAATATAATCATCTAGTAAGGAGTGGATCGATTTACGGACGATATGATCTTTATTAAAAGTTCGAGCGAGGTAATCAGAGAATGCTGGATTTTCTGGAGCTATAGATCCGTAGTTAAACTCACTTCCTAAAAACATGTCTAGACCGATCCCGATTCCATGCTGATTGCTATCTATGGAAAACAAAAATTGTTGATGTGCAAATCCAGATACAAAGGTATATACATCTGGGACATCGATCTCTGGGAAGTAGTATTTTACAAATTTAAAGGCATCTTTAAATTTGTCATTAATATTTGCAAAGTCATCAAAGACGATTTCCATTGTATCTATTAAATACTTAAATTCTGGAGCAGATTTAATATTGGCGTAAGCCTGCTCATAATCCTTCTCTCTATAAACTGGGACCACATATTTAAAAAAATCATTGGCGAAAGCCGGATACTTTTCTACCAGTTCTCCTACCGTACTCTGCAGCATTTCTTGCTCAAAACGAACAACCTGATAATCCACCTCGATATGAGATACATCAGGAATATCCTCTTTTACATCGCCAGTACAAGAAAACAATCCTAATAAAATAATCACGTACCAATACTTCATATAGTCTAGATTTACAGAACTGCAAAATTACTAGATTCAAACCCTTATCTAGCAAAAAAATTGTTTTAGAAATTAGATTCTAATATCTTGCTGCCACAACGAAAAATTTAAAAAGGACTATGCAAGGAATAGACAGAGAACAGATAGATAAATTTATAGATGCTGCCCTATATGAAGATGTGCGAGATGGAGACCATACTTCCCTATCCACCATCCCAGCGGATAAAAGAGATAAAGCAAAATTACTAGTAAAAGATGTAGGAGTCATCGCAGGTGTCGAGCTGGCAAAAATGATTTTTGAGAGAGTAGATCCTACTTACGAATTTGAAGAAATCATCACAGATGGTTCTGTTATAAAACCTAGAGATATTGCTTTTTATGTAACCTGTAACACGAGAGCTTTATTGCAGGCTGAGCGACTGGTCCTTAATACTATGCAACGGATGTCAGGAATAGCGACGCTCAGTAATCGTTTTGCTACGGAGGTAGAAGGGTATGATGTAAAGATATTAGATACTCGTAAGACGACTCCGCTGTTGCGATTTTTAGAAAAATGGGCTGTTAAAATCGGTGGCTGCGAGAACTATAGATATGGTTTGTACGATTGGATTATGATCAAAGATAATCATGTAGATGCGGCAGGAGGAATTACTAATGCAATCACTAGAGCAAATGATTATCTAAAGGAAAACAATAAAGATTTAAGCATCACAGTAGAGGTCAGAAATCTGGTAGAGCTTCATGAAGTTCTAGAGGTGGGTAATGTAACGCGGATCATGTTAGACAATTTTGATTTACCGATTTTAAAGGAGGCCGTAGAAACTATTGATGGTAGATTCCAGACAGAGGCATCGGGAGGTGTAACGCTAAAAACGGTCAGGCATATTGCAAAAAGTGGTGTGGATTATATTTCCTCAGGAGCTCTTACTCATAGTGCTGGAAGTCTAGACCTCAGTCTTAAGGTGGTCAAATAGGGGTTTAAATTTTCTCGGATGTAACAGAGTATGTAACTAAGGTTTTGTTTAATTTTTTGCTTTACAGCGAATGTAATTTTTGCTCAAAAATTATACGAATATTCAGATAAATGATATTTAGTTTACGCTGCACGATGATGGCATGTATTCTATAATGAAAATGATTCTCGGGTTAAAAAAATCTAGGTGTGTAGTGCTCCTAAAGGGTATAGTATAGTACTAAGTATAGTACTAAATCTAGAGACCTCTTCTAGTTTCAAGCTTTATAATCTAGAATGCATCGTTGTCCACTTTATTTTCTGGAAATAAGGAGACTATCAAAAGGGATTTAAGTTGATAAATTACTAGTTGAAGGTATAGTTTATAGAAGTAGTATAATTCTTATAAGCAATCGCCTCGAACATCCCATTAGTATTAGAGGTTCGAGGCTTTTGTTTATTGTGCTGCTTTTAAAAACAGCAGGTTGTAAAGTGTTCTATCTCACAAGCCAGGATATGTAAAAATCAGAAAACTGAGTAATGCACCAATGAGCAGTAAAGCGGTCCAAAATCGGACATCTTTGACCACGCCTTCGTCGTCTTGTTGAAACATATGAGTGTTGTTTTGGTTAATGTGTTGGTTTTTAACATATCCACTTCTTTAAGCAGTGACATAATATATCGGGCTCGTCTTCCCGACACTACTTACTAAACCAAAACGATACCATCAACTTTTTCTATAATGTGTAAGTTATACCTCATAATACCTCTAATAGTAGGGTAGTACGTACATGACTTTTATATTGAAGTATTATGTAGTGATTAACTACGTTTTACATATGTAACAAATAGTTTATTTCCATAATGGATCATAAAACGGGTACCTAAAAAATACCCAAAAACTTTAGATGAGAATTTTTAAGCCAGACTTATTTAATGGCTTTTTTTATTTTTTTTATAAGCATCGGTCCTTCGTAAACCATCCCACTATACACTTGTACTAGAGACGCTCCTGCATCGATTTTATCCTGAGCATCTTTTCCAGATCGGATACCTCCGACTCCGATGATTGGAAAGCTGCCACCAGAATGATCCGCAAGGTATTTAATCACCGCAGTGGCTTTAGAAGTCATTGCTTTGCCACTGAGACCACCGTTACCAATGTTTTCTACAGTGCTTTGATCTGTGGATAATCCTGATCTATCTATGGTCGTATTAGTAGCGATGAGACCGTCGAGCCTTGTTTCTTTTACAATGGCTATAATATCATCTAGCTGTCCCTCAGTTAGATCAGGAGCTATTTTTAGAAGTATAGGCTTGGATATAGATTTAGTTTTACGCTGATCTATTAAAAGTGATAACAATTTAGTAAGAGGCTCTTTTTCTTGTAATTCTCTTAGTCCAGGAGTGTTAGGCGAACTCACATTTACTACAAAATAATCGACGAAGTCATATAACTTATCAAAACAGATTAGATAATCTTCATGAGCCTTATCGTTAGGAGTAGTTTTGTTTTTACCGATGTTACCACCGATGATTACATTAGTTTTTTTTCTGTTTTTTAATCTCTCTACCATGGCATCTACACCATCGTTATTAAAACCCATTCTGTTTATGAGGGATTCGTCTTTAGGTAGTCTAAAGAGTCTCGGTTGCGGATTGCCTGCTTGTGCTCGTGGTGTCACAGTACCGATTTCTATAAACCCAAAACCCAGCTGAGACATCTGCTCGTAGTATTTACCATCTTTATCAAATCCAGCTGCGAGACCTACAGGGTTTGGGAACTTAAGCCCAAAAACTTCTCGCTCAAGATCAGTATGTTCATATTTAAATGGAGCATTGATGATATTACGGAGGAGAGGAATATTGTTTGTAAATGAGTAGAGTCTAGTAGTAAAATGGTGAGCCTTTTCTGCATTCATTAAAAATAACAGTGGCTTCAGTAATTTATACATTTTATGGTTTTACATTGACAGTTATACGTTCTTCTCTATTAGCGAGTTCCCAAGTCGTATGGAAAATAAGTCTAGCGATTTTCTCCATTTTATCAAACTGGATTTTATCTGCAGTATCCGTAGACATATGATAATCCTCATGTACACCACTAAAATAAAATATAGCAGGTATTCCTTTTACAGCAAAATTATAATGATCTGATCTGTAGTAATATCGATTAGGATCTGACTCTGAGTTATAGGTATAGTCTAATGTTATCTGAGCATACTTACTATTCATATCTTCATTTATACGATGTAAGGTAGTACTCAATCTGTCAGAACCGATCACATAGATATAGTCAGGGTTATCTGTATAATTTTTATCTACTCTTCCGATCATATCTACATTTACGTTTACCACAGTATTCTCCAATGGAAAAACAGGATTGCTCGCGTAAAAGGCCGAACCTAACAATCCTTTTTCTTCGCCAGTAACGTGTAGACAAAGTACAGATCTTCTAGGACCATTACCTTCTTTTTTTGCTTGCACAAAAGCCTGAGCCATTTCCATTACTGCTGAGGTTCCGGATGCATTATCGTCAGCACCATTATAAACATCATCTCCTTTTTTTCCGATATGATCGTAGTGGGCCGATACAACTACTATTTCTTCTTTTTTATCTGAACCTTCTATAAATCCTAGTACGTTATGACCTTCTATAGAATTGATTTTTTTATTATTGACCATAGAGAAAAAAGTCTTGAATTTTACAGCCTTTGGCTTTCCAGAAGTTCTGCCCTTATCTCTAGCCTTAATGATTTTATCTTCTGCCTCACCCCACAAGTCTTGAGCAGTATTTGGTGAGATGTAGATATGATTGGCTGTAGCCATATTTTTCTCTACCACTTTACCTAACGTCATTGTAGGTCCTAATAAAATCTTTCTATTTTCTGCAAGCATCGCTTTGATATCATTAGCGATGATGAGTACCATTTTTGCTCCTTTCTCTTTTGCTACTTGTAGTTTTCTTTCTGTGGTCCAGGAATTATCTACCCAGTTTTTATTTTGATTAGGTAGACCCTCGTACATGAGGACAACCTTGTTTTTTACTTTGGCTTTTTTGTAGTCATTATAATTTTTATCAGCGATACCATATCCTATAAAAACGATCTCATCAGTCATAAGAGGAGGCATGCTGGTATTCTTAGTCGGGAATGCCAGGTAGTCCCATAGGTGACGATACTTTTTACGATTGATGATTACATTTGTTTCTTTCCAGCTGCTCCATGTAAATGCTACACTTTGTTTATGACCATTATCTTCGCCCACTTTTTTTGTACCTAGATTATCATAATAGTTAGAGATAAAATCTGCTGCTCTTGCATTGCCTGGAAAACCTGTTTCCCTACCTTCATATTCGTCTGAGGCTAAAATGGTCAGGTGTGCTTTTAATTCTTCTGCTGTAATTGTATTTGCGGCTTTTACACTTGGATCATTGGGGTTATTATCAATCTGTTTAGTGGTATCAGGATATGTAATACTACTTATAAACTGACTATATAGAGGTAGGCTTATAGCCAATAAAAAAAAAGGTAAAACATGCTTGATCACATTCATAAGTAGTCTTTTAACAATTAGAGATTTTATCTACTCTTCTTTGATGTCGGCCTCCTTCGAATGGAGTCCCTAAAAAAGTAGTAATGATTAATGAGGCCATTCTTTTAGAAATAAACCTTGCAGGTATAGATACTATATTAGCATCATTATGCTGTCGTGCTAGTTTAGCAATTGTCGAGTTCCAGCATAGAGCAGCACGTATTTTTTTATGCTTATTAGCAGCCATAGAGACTCCGTTTCCTGATCCACATATCAGTATTCCGTGTTGTACTTTATTACGGGATACATCTTTGCAGACAGGATGTACAAAATCAGGATAGTCTACGGAGTCAGTAGAATGTGTTCCGTGATCAATAACTTCATATCCTTTTTTAATCAGATTTTTTTTGATTACTTCCTTATAATCATAACCTGCATGATCACAACCGAGTGCAATTTTTATCATCTTTTTAATCCGCCTTGTTCTCTAATTTTTCTAATATCATATTTTCCGAGGAGCTCTTTAGTAGTTGCAGTAAACTCTGGGTCACCTAGACGATCTACACCACCCAGAATATCGTTTGCTCCTCTAAGTCCGATTCTAAATTCGTCCTCAAAACTTCTAAATTCGTCATCTGCTAAGCTATCAGCAAAAGTCAGTCTCGCTACTATCTCGTCAGATAAAATCTGCATATGTTTTTTTGCTTCGTCCATTTCTCCTGCGTTTATTAAAACATCTATAAAAGGAAAAACAGTAGGATCGTAAGGAAAATTAAAATGCGGAAAGGCACTAAAGTATTTTTTACTGATATCAGCCGCTTTCTCTTTTTTTCCTTGTCTCAGGAATGTATTGGCTGTTCTGATCATAACCATTTTCATTGCCTGTACTTCAGCAGCATAACTTCTGTTTACATAGACTTCATGAGTATCAAAATTACCCCACTTCCATTTATTCATGATATTATCATAAGCTTTCTCAGCATCCATTTTTCCGGATCCATAAATCAGTAAGCTTTCTTGTTCGCCTATATTCTTGTTAGGTACTAATCGTAATCCTAGTCCTTCTAGTTGCATGTAGTCATTAA
Source organism: uncultured Saprospiraceae bacterium (assembly GCA_938015805.1). Classification (GTDB taxonomy): domain Bacteria; phylum Bacteroidota; class Bacteroidia; order Chitinophagales; family Saprospiraceae; genus JAHDHU01. The sequence goes on from CALLXF010000017.1 coordinate 64,991, forward strand.
GCTTCATTAGCTTTTCGTTTTTACATGTAACAGCAAAGTATATCGGTCGATCATAAATATTAGAAGCTAAAAGATCTAATATTGCTAATTCGTCTTTAGACATAAAACCTTTAGTAAATCTAATCGGAATCCTATCAACCACAGTAGTATCACTAGAAGAAGCTAGTCCAGAACTTATGGCTTTGTTACGATCTATAGGAATGTATAAGTTTTTACTTCTTGTAAAATTTTGCTCGTTTCCTTGATTGTCCTGAAGGACATTTTTCTTCGAATTTATAAATCTAAATTCGTCAAAAATATTTATTGGTCTCTCTACTTCTGGACCACTTGTTTTACCCTGATTAAAGAAGAAGAGCTGGTTATTGTTTTTACCTCGATAGGCATCTGATGTGATTGTCATTTTAATCGGAGGCGAGTCATTTACCTTAGCTCTAAGTTTATCTATATACCAGTCTACCTGTATAAGACTGAGGTTTACAACACGTACATCTCTACGTATGCCTTCTACTTCTTGAGCATACCATACTGGATAAGTATCATTATCACCATAAGTAAAAATGATAGCATCTTTTTCTAAGGAGTTAAGGAAATTACTAGCATAATCCCGTGTCGCATAATGCCCTCTACGACTATGATCATCAAAGTTTTCAAAGCCCATAATCAGGGGAGCCGTTATGATGATTAATGTTGCTAGGATGCCTGCGGTTTTTTCTGGAAGGTTAGACAGATACTCTCTAAAAATACTAAAGAGGGCGACTACTGCCAGACCGATCCATATACAAAATGTAAATATCGATCCTGCGAGTACATAATCTCTTTCTCTAGGTTCGTTAGGAGGTTGATTAGAGTATATAATAATTCCGATACCTGTGATTAAGAATAGTACGAGTAATGCACTAAAATCCTTAGGCCGTTTATAAGCATGGAAGAAAAACCCTAAGAATCCGAACAGGAATGGTAAAAAGTAGTAGTGATTTTTGGCTTTGTCTTGCATAGATTCTGGCTGAAGACTATCATCAAATAATCGTGCTTTGTCTATAAATGATATTCCTGATTCCCAGTTTCCATCACTCTCATCCCATGGAAAATATCCCTGTTCTCCGTTTTGACGACCTACAAAGTTCCACATAAAGTATCGTCCATACATGTACTTTAGTTGATATTCCCACAGGAAGCCTAAGTTATATTTCATTCCAGGTCTACCTTTAGGTTTTTTCCCATCATTAAGATATTTTCTCCATATCTCATGTAACTGGGCTCTATCACTATGTCCTGCTCTAGGAAATAAAACTTCGTCTCTAGCTGGATAGCTGTAAGAGAATTTTTCGTCAATGATTTTATAACGATCTTCTACAAGTCCATATCTATCACTACGTTCCATTCTTTCTGGTTCTGAGTCATATAAAGGACCTTTTAGTAATGGACGTTCTCCGTATTGTTCTCTATTTAAGTAAGGTAAAAGTCTAGTGGCATCACTAGGAACATTCATGTTTATAGGAGTATCTGCATTAGCACGTATCGGAACTACTCCTAATGTAGAAAATCCGATTACAACCATGGCAGCAGCCATTGTAAATAACTGTAATGTGTGACTACCTTTTTTCTGAGCAAACATAAACAATGCCGCAATAAGACCTATTACTATAATCATGGTAGGTATGAGTCCAGAATGCACGGGTGCTCCCAGACTATTGACCATAAACAATTCGAAATTTTTCCAAACCGTCGGTATTCCTGCTACTACGCCTTTCATTACAAATGCTATAGCGATGACACCGAGTATTAGGCTAAGGCCGATTCCTAGAATACTAACCCCTTTATTCTTCTTGAAATAATATAATAATCCGATTGCTGGAAATGTCAGAATACTTAATAAGTGAACCCCGATAGAAAGTCCAGCTGAATATGCTGCTAGAACAAGCCATCTATCTGTTTGCTTAGAGTCGGGTAAGTAATACCATTTTACGGCTGCCCAGAATGTAAAAGCCGTAAAGAAAGTAGACATTGCATATACTTCTCCCTCTACTGCAGAAAACCATATCGATGTACTAAAAGCTGTCGCTAATCCACTTACCACTCCTGCTCCTGCTAGGACAAGATTATCTGTATTATTTGTTTTTTCTGATCTTCCTTTGAGTAATAATTTACCCATCATCATTGTGATCCAGCATACCATGAGAGCCGTCAGAGCCCCAAAAAACCCAGACATTACATTAACCATAAAGGCTATGTGGGTGGGATTATCACTAAATACCTCGGCTGCAAAAGTAAACATACGCCCGATAAGCATAAAAAGTGGAGCACCTGGAGGGTGTACTACCTCTAGTTTATAAGCAGCGAGAATAAACTCACCACAATCCCACAAACTACCTGAAGATTCCGCAGAAAAGAAAAAGACGATAAAAGTGATCAAAAAGACCGCAATTCCACTGATGCGAGATACTCGATTGAAACTGTCCATAAATTAATTATTTATAAGAATGGCATTGCTAAATAATAGAGACAAATGTACTTATATATTAGCTTTACTAATAATGAACTGTTTTAATATCTTCTTAATAAAAAGGATACTTAAGATGTTTTAAACATCAATAAATCCGATAAGATTTTAAAAACTTCATAGACCGTTCTTTTTCTTGTTCTAAAAGGTAAATTTTTCTGTTTGTTTTAAAGTAGAAATTATTGAATCTTATTATTGATCAGATGTTTCTGCATTAAGAGTTAACTAAGGATATTAAACGTAGAATACTATTTTAGATTGTCTTTTTAATGGTCTTGGGATTATGGACCATGTCTTGAAATTAGAAGATGGGCTAGAAGTACAAAGATTTCTCCATGCGCTTTGCTGAGTCGAAATGACAAGTGGTTGATTAATTGATATTAGTTGTATTCTTAATTAAAGATTATTTAAAAGGACAACTTCATTTTTTATTTTTACTTAAAAAACATTGGCGTAAGCCTGAGCCTTACATTAATTTTAGGTAACTATATACAAATTTACACCAAATAAACTTACATTAGTGTAACTATCTACTTATCTTTAAGGTATGATAGATACGCACAAATTCAATTCTTTACTTGACGTTATTAATACTTTTAAGGACGAACAAACTTGTGTCGACCATTTAACCTCTTTAAGATGGAATGGCAACGTTATTTCTCCATTCGATTCATCCTCAAAGGTTTACGTATGTAAAGGTAATAAATATAAGTGTAAGAACACAGGTAAATACTTTAATGTTCGTACTGGTACTTTCTTCGATAATACTAAGGTTAAACTACAAAAGTGGTTCTTAGCAATGTACCTTATTACTTCACATAAAAAAGGTATTTCATCTATCCAACTAGGCAAAGACATTGGGGTTACTCAAAAGACTGCTTGGTTTATGCTACAAAGAATTAGAGCTTGTTTTGGAATTGATAACAATGGAGATCAATTAGAGAATGAAGTAGAGATAGACGAAACTTATGTTGGTGGAAAGAATAAGAATAGACACGCTTCTAAGAAAGTTGCTAATAGTCAAGGACGTTCAACAAAAGATAAAACACCAGTAGTAGGAATGGTGGAAAGAGGTGGTAAACTAATAGCTAGAAAAGTTGTAGACGTTCGTGAGGGAACTATTACTGATCTTGTAACAACTAATGTATCTAGTGACGCTAAAGTTTATACAGACGAATATAGAGGTTATAATAAAGTAGCTAAGACTTATGATTTAAGTAGAGTTAATCATGGAAGCGGTCAGTATGTTGACGGCAAAGCACACACAAATACTATCGAAGGTTTTTGGTCTTTACTTAAAAGAGGTATCATAGGAATCTATCACTTAACAAGTGAGAAGCACTTACAGAAATACGTAAATGAATTTGCTTTTAGATATAATACTAGAGAGCTTTCAGAGAGCGAAAGAATGAATGCATTATTAAATAATTTTGAAATTAGAACGACTTATAAACAATTAATAAATGGCTAAGAACAAGAAAATCTTAATTGGAGAAGCTGAAATCGGTGTAATCGTTGGTGAAGAAAATGACTACATCTGCTTAACAGACATGGCTAAAACCAAAGATGGTGATAATAGATCAGCAGATGTAATTAAAAATTGGATTAGAAACAGATCAACTATCGAGTTTTTAGGAGCATGGGAGTCAATCTATAATGAAGATTTTAAAGTGGTCGAATTTGACCACTTTAGAAAAGAGGCGGGTTTACCGACGTTTGTTATGAGTCCCAAACAATGGGTTGAAAAAACATCTGCAATAGGAATATTCTCTAAAGCAGGTAGATATGGTGGTACATATGCTCATAAGGACATAGCATTTGAATTTGGAGCTGCTATAAGTCCTATGTTTAAGCTTTTTTTAATAAAGGAGTTTCAAAGATTAAAGGAGTTAGAAAGTAGTCAGTATAATATAGAATGGGACGTTAAGAGAATATTGACAAAGGTTAATTACCGAATACATACCGATGCAATTCAGCAGTACATAATACCCAAATCATTTAAACCTAAAAGCAAACAATGGCTAGAATATGCTGATGAAGCCGATCTACTGAATGTTGCCTTATTCGGTTTTACTGCAAAGGCTTGGAAGGAAAGCAATCCGCAATTAGCTTTGAATGGCAGAAATATAAGGGATATTGCAAGTATTAATGAATTGACTGTATTAGCTAATCTAGAAAGTATGAATGCAGAAATGATAAGAGGTAAAATGAGTAAAAGAGATAGGTTTATAAAACTTAAAGACATTGCATCTAGACAGCTTGAATCCATAAAAGGAATAGATATTATGAAGACATTAAGAAAAGATAACCCAGATGCATATATTGAATCACCTAAAGAAGACGAAGCCCTTTCAGACTTCGACAAAGGACTTAAAAAGATGCTAAGGGATAAGCCTAAAGAATAGAATTTACGGCACTTCTTTTGCTCTAAAAAGATATGCCTTATCAATATACAGAGGATACTTGCAAAAAATTCGATGAAGCCTTGAGATTTTTAATTAATGAAGGTAAAGACTTACATGTATCTAAATATCCAAAAGGGAAGTCAAGTATAATAAGACGACTTTCAGATCAGCATAGCGAATATGTAAGACCAGTAGGAAGACATCATCAAGGGTATATAGTTACTTTTGACGCAAAACAGTTTTTTGAACAAGGGGGATTCACTAATGCTAGGAAAGAATACATACAACAAAAACAAAGAGAATCTACTGTTGATACTAAAAACAGATTCCAACTTGTTTATACTGGCTTAAAAATAATTGGAATATTGTACTTTGCCTTTGACTTACTTCTTACTATAAGTCAGGGGAAGGGGTTACTGTTGATTGTTTCCGAGATAGTACTTCCAAAGTAATAAGCACACAAAAAACACCAATACCGTTTCAATTAAAAATATCTTTATCATAATCTAGTGTAAACAAGTATATAGTCACCTAATTTTATCTTTAACGATGTATGATAATACTAAAAATCACGTAGAGAATGAGTGATGTAATCATACCTCCTAGAAAGATGTTTAAAGAAATCCTGATGTGTCTAAATTTTTTCTGGATAACGATACCTAGGTAGTATAAATCTCTGATCATCGAGCCGTATAAGTAATCACTGTCGTTTAGCATCTGTAACATTCCCCATTCAAAATCCCGAGGGGACATATCATGAAAATTACCAAAATAAAGTAAGTTGCCCTGTTTGCTACGTATTTCCTCTTCTGTAAATTGGCCTTGGGTTTTATTAGGTCGAGTGGACATAATCGCAAAGAAAATAGAAAAAGCAGCACATACGGCTAGTGTAATAATGGGAATATAGTATAAATCATGATCAACTTCTCTGCTGGCCATTCCAGAAATGACTACAGATAATATAATCGAATTTACAGTGATCATTATGTTAGCCTTACGGTCTACCATCTCTCTTAAGGTGTAGTGATTTTTTATCGTTGTTCTAAAAAGAGTCTGTACTGCTCGGTCGTCCCTTCCCGAAAGATTATTTAAGTTTTTCTTTAGTTTCTTTAATTCCTTATCCGTAATATCTAACTCTTTTTTTAGAGCTTTTTCATTTTGCTTTACAATTTTAGTTCGGGCTTTTTTAAGATTTTCTACTTGGACTTTTACCTGGGGAGCCAGCTCTGTTTGTCCATAAGGCGTATAGAAATTTAAACTTTCTGCGATGGTAATAATAGCCTCGTACCAGTTTAGTTTAGATACGGATACATTATTAAGCAGTAATTCTTGGTAGACAAGTTTTAGATTATGATTTACATTTTTTACGCATACTAGATCAGCTGTGATGGCGTCAGATACTGTTTTTTGGATATTGTTTTCTGCTTGTCTAAAGAAATTTATTCCTTTAAGATTTTCGATTATTTCTTTTTTTATCTCGAGAGGAAAGTCTTCTTTTTTAAAAAAGGTTTCTATATTTTTTACCGCGAGCTTCTCGTTATTATCTGAGATGATTCCATCTTTTATTTTTACCTCTAACTCGTCAAAGCAGCTACAAAAAAACCAACCCACCATTTTTGCCATTTGCAGTTCTCTTACAGATAGCTCTGCATGTTCTCCGATAATATTTATGTTAGTTAATAATCTATTAGCAAAATCAATATCGTGATATACTATCCTTTCCGGAAATCGAACAATCCGTTTTTTGGAAAAGGCACTTACTTTGAGTAATAAATCTTTAAGATCTTCCATAATGAATGACTAAAATCCCTACATCGAGGATATTGTTTAAGAGAACTAAAATAAGTATTAATTTTACGCCAGTTCATAATATAAAACAATAGTGTGGTATTTAAATATCTTCTAGTGGCTGGTGTGATCTATATTGTCTATAGATTTATAAATCCTCCTTCCAGAATTGGGGAACAAGAAGCTAAGGATGATACAGAATTTACAGATTATGAGGAAATAGATTAATCTCGTTAAACCTTAACACGTCGCTTATTTTTTAACAGAAAACCAATTTTTTGTTGAAAGTACTCGCCTTAATTATCTACGACCGTGTTTTTGGTCTTGATCTTAATACACGCATGTAAATTTAAATACGTTATCTCAAGAATTAAATGGTATCAATGGATCAAAAGCTTTCGGAACTTATCGTTTTCAAAAATCGGAAATACGTCATTGCACAGAAGCCACCAGGCATAAGTAGTCAGGTAAATTTATCAGAGGAGAAGTCCCTACAAAACTATTTAGAAATTTATCTTAAACATAAGATCCATGTAATTAATCGGATCGATCGACCCGTGCATGGATTAGTTTTATATGCAAGTAGTAAGGAAGCCGCAGCAACGCTTACTAATATGGTACGCGAGCGAAAAATAAATAAATATTATCTGGCTTTGGTAGAAAGTAAGCCTCCTGAGGAGACAGGTATACTTAAGCATTTCCTCAGTCGTAATGCAAAAAATAGAAAAGCCATCATAAATGATGTGGCGTCACCCAGGTTTAAGGAATCTATACTTAATTATGAGTTACTGCACAGTTTTGAAAATTATCATCTTTTAAAAATTCAAACGGTCACTGGGAGATTTCATCAGATAAGGGCTCAGTTAGGTAAAATAGGATGTCCTATAAAAGGAGATGTAAAATATGGAGCTCGTAGATCTAATAAAGACCGCTCGATCCATTTACTGGCTTATCACCTGGCTTTTAAAGATCCATTTACTGGAGAGCAAGTGTCCTTAAATGCTGAGATCCCTACATCAGATGGGCTATGGAAAGATGTGGCAGAGGTGATAAAAAAGGGATAAGTAGTGTCGCTTTCGCCAATATTTTTTTGATTCCTGTAATTAGTGGAAATAATAGTTTGTGCTGACTGTAATTTCTGTTTGGATATTATTTTCCTCATAGTTTTTATACCCCTTAAGCTTTGTTAATACAAAGTCAACATTTAATGTATTCCAAGGCGAAAAATAGTATTGTAAATAAGTACTGAATGTATTTCTATGCAAGATGCTTACAGCATCAAAGTCAGCAAGCAAATCTTTCTCATAATTTACCAAGGACCTATATGTAAAATACAAATTCGTCCTGGGACTTAGTATATAAAAAAGCTGTATGCTATTGTTTAAGTCGCCTTGTAAATATTCGGTAAGTATGTTTTTTGCTGGAGAAGTATTACTGGTATTATTAAAGTAGTCTTTAATATCAATCTTGGATAAACTAGCACTGTTTTGAAAATTTATTTGCCAGTTATTATTTAAAGGGTAGTAGTAATTATATGATAAGCTTGCAAGAGGTCCTAAGAGTTTTTCTAAATCTAATTTTTCATAACCGTCTATATCGACCGGCTCATTATTCAAATCGTTTTCATGCTCTTCTTTATAGTTAAATACATATCCAATCCCAAATGAAATATCAGACCCTTTTCTTCTAGAAGCAAAATTTTCAAAGCGATAAGTATCGAGTATTGTAGAAAAAAGATAATAGTCTTCTCCGTTAATCAGATTTTTAGATTTTAAATATTCAAAAAGCTCTTCTACTTCTCTATTAAATTCAAGTCTAGAATCAGTATTTCTAATGTTTCTTAGTTGTCCTAGTTTATCAGCTAGTGCAGTTACCTGTTCTGGTGTTATTGTTTTTTGATCTAGGTCACTATGATCACAGATCGTTTCTAAAAGGCGTACCGCGTGCCATCCTACACTGAGGTCTTCTATTCTACCTTTACCGACATTAACTACAGCGTTATTTCTAGTATTGAAATCAAAATTTTTAGAGTCTAATTCTAACCCTGATGATCTCTTAACTTTAGTAACTCTGTAACCTGATGATAAAATCTGACTGATATCAAAAGAAACAAATAAGTCATTGGGTGTTAGAAAAATTCTTTGGTCCCAGCTTAGTGATTGGCTAGCAAAATATCGATCTCGTTTTTGATTGAGACTTGAATATAAGCTGATCGAACTAGTGGCATTAAGAGTTAGGCTACTTTGATATTTGTTGTTATATTTTTGTATTGAGATATAAAAAGGAATATAAAAACTGTTTTCAGAATTTCCAGATTGATTAGAATTATCCCTGTAGGTGTTAAAAGATGCGGCGGGATCCGTAAAGGAAACTTTACGATAAAACTCTGGTTGAGAATAAGATGCTAGTTTAAAAGTATTTAATTGGCAATAGCCAAAAGAGAAAGAAAGTAAAAGTAAAATTGAAGTGATGGTTTTTTTCATTGGAGATTCTTCTATGTATTAGTTTTTAGTGATAAATCGTACTAAAGTTTTTAAATCACTTCAATATGTGATAATGTATATTTGCAGTAAAATAGTAAAATGACAGATAGTTTTTCTAATAAAAGAGATGTAAATGAGTTGGGAGAGTTTGGGCTGATCGATCATCTTACTAAGGAATTTACAACTAATAATCCATCTACTATTTTAGGAATAGGTGATGATGCTGCAGTGATCGATCAGGGGGATCATCTCACTGTTATATCTACTGATATGCTGGTCGAGGGAATACATTTTGATATGATGTACACTCCACTTAAGCATCTCGGGTATAAGTCAGTCGTCGTAAATCTATCAGATATCTATGCGATGAACGCCGTACCTGAGCAGATTACCTACTCTCTTGCAATCTCTAATCGATTTTCTGTAGATGCACTAGAGGAATTATATGCTGGTATTTTTGAGGCTTGCAAGATGTATAATATAGATCTCGTAGGTGGAGATACGACTTCCTCTCCTAAAGGAATGACCATAAGTGTAACAGCGGTCGGTAAAACTACCAAGGAAAAAATCGCCTATCGAGGAGGTGCAAAACCTGGTGATATACTTTGTGTAACGGGAAATCTAGGTGCAGCTTATTTAGGCTTACAAATGCTAGAAAGAGAGAAACAAATTTATTTGTCTAATCCTGGAATACAGCCAGATTTTGAAAATCAAGATTATGTTATAGGAAGGATGTTAAAACCAGAAGCTGGAAAAGCGGCTATAGAGTATTTTGATAAAGTAAATATGAAACCTACTTCCATGATCGACATTTCTGATGGACTGGCATCAGATTTATTTCATATCTGTAAGCAATCAGGTGTAGGGGCTTATGTGGAAGAAGGTAAAGTACCCATGCATCCGGATACTGAGACTCTTGCTCTTAAATTTAATCTCGATCCTATCACCTGTGCTTTAAATGGAGGCGAAGACTACGAACTATTATTTACCATAGCTGAGAAGGATCTGGAAAAGGTAAAATTTATGCCTGGTGTATTTTTGATAGGAGAGATTATACAAGCTAGCGACGGTATAAAACTACACACCACGGGAGGCAACATTCACGATATAAAAGCTCAAGGCTGGAATCACTTCGATGCGGATGAAGATAAAGCGGCTAAGCAAAACTAGATTTTTCAAAACATACGGGTAAGATCAGGTATGCTGTGCTTTTTTAATGAATCGTATATCTGATATATTTTATCAGTCTTCCTTTTTCTAGATGTGATTTTTCATAATAGGTCTTAAATTCTAATTCAGGGAAGTCCAGAGGGCTGTCATAGATATTATCATTCTGATATAGAATTGTAATACGTTTATCTTCTGCTAAGGACTCTAGGGTGTTTTCCCATAAAGAATCTGAGTCTGTTTTAAGCTGAACGATACCTCCAGGTTTTAAAAATTTTCGGTAGTAATCATGAAAATTATGATAAGTCAGTCTACGATTTGCTTTACTCGCTCTCTCAAAAGGATCTGGAAAAGTTATCCAGATTTCTTCCACTTCGTCAGGCATAAAAAAGAAGTCTATTTTTTCTATACGAGTCCGTAAAAAAGCTACATTCTCTAAATTTTGCTCTCTAGAATGGACAGCACCTTGCCATATCCTTGCTCCTTTTACATCTACACCGATAAAATTTTTATCCGGATACATTGCTCCCAGTGCAAGGGTATATTCTCCTCTACCACAGGCAAGCTCCAGTACGATAGGGTTATTATTTTTAAAGTGATCCGTTTTCCATTTACCTTTTAGCTCTACTTTTTGATTATCCATTCCTACCAGGCTCGGGGCAGTAGGGTCAAAACATTGAAAAACATTTTTAAATGTGGATAAATCCGAAAATTTTCTGAGCTTATTTCTTCTAGCCATCTATTTTATAAATCTTAACAAAGTACTAAAAAACGAATTTTTAATGGTTCATTTTTCACGGAACCAAAAATCATTACGTTATTGAACTATGCTTTTAAGCATGCTAATAATTCGCAAATTTACGATGTCTTTTTATTCGTTCATCTTTTCCTAACGAATAAAGGAGGTTTAAATATCTTTGCGTCCAATTCTATGATTATGAAGCAACTACTTTTAGTTCTATTCTTAGCATTTTCTTCGTTAGCTATCTATGCTCAGCAAACCAATATAGGTGTAAGAGCAGGTCTAAATTACTCTAAACTTTTAGGACCATTAGAGCAAGTAGCTGGATCTGAGGGAGAAACGATAGCATTTAGTAATGGATTTCATTTTGGGCTGAGTTACCAGTATAATTTTGTGGATAATTTAGGTTTGCGTTTTGAGCTACTATATATCCAAAACGGATCTATCAAAAAGTATAAAGGACCATCATATTATATTATTAGGAACTCTAGTCTGACTACTTTTGAAAATGGAGAATCAGAATTGTTCTTAGATACTTCCATAGGAAATCTAAGTATCCCGATAACATTACATTATAAAGTGCATCCTAAGATAGAGTTACTTACTGGGATCTATGCGAGTTTTAGTATAAGTCCCACTGCAAATGGAGCATTAAATTTTGATTCCACAGATAATCCTGATGACATCTTTTTCTCTCAGTCATTATTTTATAGATACTATTCTGACGAACCGTTAGGATTCGAGGCATCAGGTTCCGGAACTCCAGTTTTTAGAGGAGAAGAGGAAATCATTATTCCCAGAATAGCTAATGCTTATTATCAGTATACTGATGCCGATGTAGATGGCTCTCCGTATAAGGTGATTGATGTGGGATTAATTGCAGGAGCTAATTATTATTTTAATCGAGGTTTTTATACTGGAGTTAGAGCATCTTATGGATTGAGAGATCTGACTAAAAATGATCAAGATTTTAGTATTTCTCAGTTTGAGGTTCCGACCACTTTAGTTACTAGAGATGATAAGGATACTCATTTTGGACTAGAGTTTTCTTTAGGGTTTAAATTTTAAGATCAGTTTATTTATAAAGCAAGTTTAGAATTTACCACTTAGTGTAATGATAAAATTTCTTCCGGGTGCACTTACTCCAGACGAGAAGGGTCTATAATGAGTATTCAATATATTTTCTACACCCATAGATAAGGACAACCATTTAAAGTAGGGATAGGATAGATATAAGTTATAAGTCTGCCATGCCAGACTGCCTTCCGGAGTAGCTTGTTCAGGATTATCAGTAGAGTCACCAAAATCTTCTAACTTCTTTTTAAAGTTATATCTAACTACACCTTCGATATTAAAATCTTCATAACTCCATGCGAGTCCTGTTTTACCAAAAACAGGAGGGATATGAGAAAGAGGCCTTTCTGTATTTTCAGATAATGCAATACCTTTTGTAAAATTAATAGAACCGTTATATCGTAGTTTCTCAAAAATTTTCTGATCTATATTTACAGAGAACCCAAAAACTTTTGCCTGATCAGCATTTATATTTCCAAAGGTAAAGATTGAATCTAGACCATCTAAAATAAAGGTGGATCCATCAGGAAGAGGTAAAGGTTCTCTAATGATTACATCAGATAACCGAGTATAAAAAACGGCGATGCTTAAAGTATTATCGACACCATGTTTCTTTGTAAATCCTAGTTCGCCATTGACGGATTTTTCCGGATTTAAGTTAAGATTAGGGACAGAGACTTCGTTTCCCTTAACTCTAATTTTAGCCATATCATCGACATTAGGAGCTCGGAATGCTGTAGCGGCTAGAGCGTGCAACTGCCATCCAGAATCTGAATTATAATTTATTCCAGTAGAGCCTACTACGGAGTTATTAGTGCTATTTAGGCCATCGATAAAAGACTGCGGCCAAGGAAAAGGGTCGTTAGAATCATAAGATAAATTTAGTATAGACCTACTATAACGTATACCCGTATTAGAAATTAATTTTTTGGATTTACTTTTCCAAGTATACTGAGTATAAACTCCATAAGTAGCCATCGTACTGACATCACTAGGGTAGCGACTGAGTACATTGTAGTTCTGACTTCCGTCAATGATATTTTCCTCATAAGCGTCTGACGTGACTGTGTTATGTTGTAAGTCTACGCCGTATCTAAGTACGTTACGTTCTTCTTTATCTAGGAGCTTATTAAAATCTATAGTCAGTGCAGTAACATTTACATCCTCGTTTTGAACAGATCTAATATCAGACCTGTACTGTCTGTCTATTCTGTCTTCGTCTATTTTTTGAAAAGACGCAATTACTAAAGCTTTATTAAATAAGGCATTGCTTTTAGTAAAAGTACTTTTTGCAGAAAGTAATAATCGATTTTGTGGGCCGTAATACCATTCTGCAAAATTTAAGTTTCCATCAGTATCTAGTTCTGTAAGCCGATCGTATCTAGGAACATCAGAGCTTGTAGAGAATTGGCCATTTAAGACGATACGTATGTTTTCTGATGGCTGTATTAAGAACTTTTGTAGGATATCTAATTGCTTATAAGCGGTACCGATTTGCTTTTCTTTTACCGGATTGGTAACGATGCTATCCATGCCATTTATCCTAGTTATAAAAGTCGGTCTACTTCCAAAATCAGGATATTTTCCTTTGCCTCCCGCTCCGCTTAAAAGATCTCCAAATTTAGAATAAGTCACACTAGATAAACTGCCCCATTTTTTTTTACCATACATGAGATCATAGTGTATGGTTTTCTCTCTATTAGCTGTAGAGTGTCGAGCATAGTATCCATGAGCGACGAGGGCTTTATCACTGTTTTCAAAATTTAAAACAGGGTCTTTTGATTTAAAGTGGATCACTCCTCCTAGAGCGTCACTTCCATAACCCAGAGAACCTGCACCGAAGATTACTTCCATTCGATCTAGTATAGACTGATCTATCGTGATAGCATTTTGTAGATGTCCACTACGGTAGATTGCATTGTTTAATCGGACTCCATCTAGAACAAGTAAAATTTTATTTGCTTCGAATCCTCTAATTACAGGACTACCTCCGCCCATTTGAGATTTCTGCACATATACATTAGCGTTAGCAGCTAGTGCGTCTGCAGAGGTTTGAGGATTTGTGAGTCGTAAAGTTTTTTGGTTTATGGTTTCTATCTGATATGGGGTTTCTTCTTTTCGCTGACCTGTCCGTCCTATGACTACAACCTCGTCTAAGAGGATGTCGTCTTTTTCCATTTGGATAGATAGCTGATTATCTCTAATAAGCTGAGAGGGATATATTTTTTTTAGCTTATATCCTAAGTACTTTAAGCTAATGGATAACCTATAATTATCAGGAATTGTAAAATCCCCTTCTATATCAGATACTGTTGTAAAGCTGTAGTCATCATTAAATATTTCCACACCGATAAGTGGATCATTATTTCTATCTATAACGGTAAATACGGTCTGAGTAAATGAGATGCTATAAGATAATACGAGAATAAAGCTACTTAGTAGCTTTTGGTAGTTTAATAGTAAAAGTAGTTTCTTGATTTGGGGTAGAGTTTTTGACATAAATTTTTCCACTGTGATAATTCTCGATAATCCTTTTTGCCAATGATAATCCTAATCCCCAGCCTCTAGATTTAGTAGAGTAACCAGGCTGGAAAATAGTTTTAAACTTAGATGTAGCAATCCCTTTTCCAGTATCCGTTAAGTCGAGGCAAAAGTAATTATTTTCTTCATAAACAATTGTCGATATCTTACCAGTTCCGCCCATAGCATCTAGTGCGTTACGGATCAGATTTTCTATCACCCAGTTAAAAAGATGTTCATTTATCATAACGTTTTTACCTGACCCTTTGTCAAAATCAAAAACGATTTTCCTAGAAGCTCTTTTTTCCATGTATTCTTTACACTCGTCAAGCTGAGCATAAAGATCGATCTCTACTAGTTTAGGAGCTGATCCTATTTTGGAAAAACGATCTGCTACAAGATCTAGTCGATTTACATCTTTAGTTAATTCTGTAATGATCTCTTGTTGGTCAGGGTCATCCCCTAGAATCTCTTTTAGATGTTCTATCCATGCCATAATAGCAGAGATAGGTGTCCCGAGCTGATGTGCCGTTTCTTTAGCCATACCGGCCCAGACTCGATTTTGTTCAGAAACTCTGGAGGCATTAAAAAGATAATAAGCAAAGAGAATAAAAACACCGAGGAGTAAAACCGTAACAATAGGGAAATATCTAATCCGATTATACAGTGGACTATTTTTATAATAGATCATATTTGCATACCCAGCAGGTCCTTTTATTGGCGTAAAGCCACTCTTTTTTATCTGCTCTAGTTCTGCAGCTAGGAATACTTGATCATTTATAGTAGAATCAGAAAAATTTTCTCCGATAAGAACTCCAGCATCACTTTCTAGTATTACGGGTATACTGTTGTATCGTTCTAGGATTGCCATGTTTAATGTATAATCTATCTCTACTCCTGTTTCCTGAGATTCCTTAACCAGAGATTTTAAAGCAGCAGCATAGAGTTCTACATTATTTTTTTCGTTTTCTTGGAGTTTGGTTGCTAGATAGTTAGAGTAGAACAGGGTGATCAGCACGATTATGAGTCCTGCTATTCCTAAAAGTATCTTCCATCGTGATCTATTTCTATAAATATCTTCCATGATAATGACCTTAACGTTATTGTAATACGATTTGGTCTATGATAAAGATAGAATACCTTTGTGATAATTATATGACAGATCAGAAAGACATACGACTTTTATCTAAGGAACAACTGGTTACTCTATTTACAGAATGGGGAGAAGCTGCTTTTCGGGCCAAGCAAGTTTACGAGTGGATATGGGCAAAAAAAGCTAGCACCTTTGACGAAATGACTAATTTATCTAAATCACTGAGAGATAAACTAAAAGAAAATTTTGTCTTTAGAAAAATCACGCTAGATGCAGAACAATTTAGTAATGACGGGACTATAAAGAGTAGATTTAGATTATTTGACGGAGGTCTTATAGAGGCGGTACTGATTCCAGTACCTAAGGATAATAGATTTACGGTTTGTGTATCCTCTCAGGTAGGCTGTAGTTTGGCCTGTGCTTTTTGTGCAACTGGTAAAATGAAACGGGTTAGGAATCTTGACCCTGGCGAAATCTATGATCAGGTAATTGCCGTAAATCATCAAGCGATGGCACATTTTGGGCATCCAATAACTAACATCGTTTATATGGGTATGGGAGAGCCTCTCTTAAATTATCGTCATGTGTTAGAAAGTATAAATAAACTTTGTGGTCCTGATGGTCTAAATATGTCTGCACGACGATTTACGATCAGTACAGCGGGTATCGCAAAAATGATCCGTAAGCTTGCGGATGATGAGAGCAAATGCAATCTGGCTTTATCATTACATGCTGCTGACGATGAAAAGAGAAATAAGATTATGCCTATTAATGAGCAAAATAATCTAGACGAACTCATGGATGCACTAGAATATTATTACAAGAAAACGCGTAATCGTATTTCTTATGAGTACATTGCTTTTAGTGGGTATAATGATAGTCTAGAGGATGCTAAGAAACTGAGTAAGTTATGCAAGCGTTTTCCCGTACGTATAAACATTATAGAGTATAATCCGATAGATGGTTTTGATATGGTAAAGTCTAGTGAGGATACCATCGATCGTTTTGCACAGTTATTGAGAGCACAAGATATCATGGTAACAGTAAGGCGTAGTCGAGGAAAAGATATCGATGCGGCCTGTGGTCAGTTAGCAAATAAAGAGTAGGATCGTATATAAATGACAGCGACACCATCTCCACTAGAAATCGTTTATCGATCAGAAAATCTTGTTGCAATAAATAAACCTCATGGACTATTGGTCCATCCTACTAAAATGGCAATGGATGCAGATACTTCTGTTTTACAGATTTTAAGAGATCAATTAGGACAAAGAGTGTACCCAGTACACCGGTTAGATCGTAAGACATCGGGGGTATTATTAATGGCTCTCACAAAGGAAATGCAATCTAAAATAAACGTCCTCTTTAGTGAGGGAAAAACCATCAAGGAGTACAAAGCGATCGTAAGAGGATATATCGATACTACAGGAGAAATAGATTATGCTATAAAAAATGACAAGGGTAAAGTTAAGAATGCGTTTACCACATATGAGTTAGCTGCTCACTATGAACTAGATTTGCCTTTCGGCGAATTTAAAACGTCTCGTTATTCGGAAGTGATTTTAAAACCAAAAACAGGAAGATATCATCAGCTGCGTATGCATATGGCTCATATTTTCCATCCTATAATCGGTGATCGTCCACATGGGTGTAATAAGCAAAACCGTCTTTTTAAGCAACGGTTTAATATGACGACGATGCTATTACATGCTCAGAGGTTATCTTTTACAATAGATGATCAGGAAATTTTAATAGAAGCCGACTGTAGTAAAGAATATACCAGAATAAAGCAAATACTAAATTATGGAAAGCTTCAATAAAGAATCTTACATACAAAAAAAGGGATATTGTCCTATATTAAGAATGTCATGAAGGACAATGATCCCAGGGAAGTGAGTGGAATATTTTGTAATTACAAAATAACCATCGGATATTTTCAATGCCGGTATCTAATCGGGCAATAAGTTTAAAGTACTAAGTATAAGAGTAAATATGCCTGCAAGGACGATAAGAGCGAGAGTAATAATTAGAGCATTCATAACGACAATTTTTTGATGATACCCTTAATTTAGAATAAAATATCTAAAAAATCAAGTTTATCGTTATTTAATATTTGTTTTTCGAACAAAAGACTACTATAATTTAGCCATTTACCATTTTTGCGGTATAAAAAATAAATATATAAGCAATTAAAAAAAAGCAAAAAATAAATCAGAATTAGATTGCACAATCGAAGCTATAATCCTAAATTTGCGATCGCTAAATGCTGATGCTTCCTTAGCTCAGCTGGTTAGAGCATCTGACTGTTAATCAGAGGGTCCAAGGTTCGAGTCCTTGAGGAAGCGCTAAAAGCCGGATCAAGAAATTGATTCGGCTTTTTAATTTTGTACTTATAATTATTATGTGTCATCTATCAGCATTATGATATCCAGTTCTATATGCTCTCACCTACCTTATAATATTGAACTAATTTGTTTTATGATATCTGATTATATAAGAATCTCCGATTCTTATATTGTTACAATCTAAAAACTGTAACATACATATTTGATTTTTATATATATAAATATTTTAAAGGTGATTTTCGTTTTTGTAAAAACTATTAATTAATATTAAATTAATATTCAAAGTATTTGTTAATCAATAGTTCAATTTACTTTAGATCCTAAAAGAACCTTCCACATTACGTACAATAAATTATAAACTAAACCAGTCAGTATGAAAAGATTATTACT
>CALLXF010000018.1 GCA_938015805.1 uncultured Saprospiraceae bacterium
GATTAGCAATTAATCTTGGAAACTTTGATAAAGTAACTGAGCCTTTATATTGGTTAAATCCTCTTGATGCTACTATGAATGATATTGCATCTTTAAAACAAAGACCGGAATTAGATCTTACGGATTCTGATGGTGATGGAGTAGTCGATATGTTAGACCAAGAATTAGATACACCTGATGGTTGTGTTGTTGATACCAGAGGTGTTACTTTGGATAGTGATGGAGATGGCTTATCTGATTGTAAAGATGCTGAGCCTTACTCTCCTCCTGGTTACGAGATCGATGAAAGAGGTGTTGCTGATGTTCCTGTCGAATGTTGTATTACAGAAGATGATGTAAATAGAATAGTTGATAATAAAACTGCTAGTATTAGAAAATCAGCTCCAGCAACAGTTGTTAAATCTGGTTGTGGAGAATGGTTCTTACCTATGATTCATTTCGATACTGGTAAATATTATATTAAGCCTGAGTTTTATGGTCAGTTACATCACGTAGCAACTGTAATGAAAATGTGTCCTGAATTATGTATCGTAGCACAAGGTCATACAGATAACAGAAACTCTAATGATTTTAATAATGTACTATCTTATAATAGAGCAAACTCAGCTGTGGACTATCTGGTAGCTAATTATGGAATCGATAGAAGTAGAGTAAAACTAATGTACGGAGGAGAAGATAACCCTCTAGTTCAGGGTTCTTCTGAAGGTAAAAACTACATGAATAGAAGAGTAGAGTTTAGAGTGTGTAATGCTGGAGATTTTGATATGGGAAGACCTGCAGGAGCATCTATCCAAACAGGAAAGGTGATTCAAGGTTCTCAGTATAATGGAAATAAGAGTTCTGGTTACTAATTCCTAATCAGATTAAAATATAAAAGGCAATCATTTTAATTAATGGTTGCCTTTTTTGTTTTCTGATTTAAGTAGATAAAGACCTATAGAATGCTATCCCTTAATCTCGTTGGTTTCATTTATTTTATTCTGTTTGTTGTTTCTTTATTGCGTTTTTTTGTTGAAAGGCTCCTTAACTTATAACCAAGAACAAAAATTATCTAAGTCATAAGAATTATCTGATCAAGGTTGATTTTGTTACAGTTTAAGTAAAAGATAGACCAATACTGATAGCAGCTAAATCTTATTAAAGGTAATAGTCAGGTGGTGATCAATGAAACGGTATCATCATTCAAAAAAAAACGAGTAAAAGAAAATAAACTTTTACTCGTTTTGAAATCTACATTTTCAAGTATCCTAATACAATGTTATATAACTTCATTTTTTTTATTCGCTATATACTAAGGTTACGGGGTCTTCTAAAAGTTGTTTTACGGTTTGTAAAAATGCAGCTCCTGTAGCTCCATCAACTACTCGATGATCACAGGATAAAGTTACTTTCATCATATTACCCACCACAATTTGGCCAGAATCAACAACAGGTTTTTCTATTATTCCACCAACGGCCATAATACATGCGTCTGGTGGGTTAATAATAGCAGTAAATTCCTCAATCCCAAACATCCCAAGATTTGAGATAGTAAAAGTATTGCCCTGCATTTCTTCTGGCTGTAATTTTTTACTTTTTGCTTTTCCAGCTAGGGCTTTAACCTCTCCATTTATTAGTGCCATGTTTTTAGCATCCGCATTGTGAATAACAGGGACTAGCAGACCATCTGGAACGGCCACAGCTACTCCTATATTGATATCTTGATTAACTCTGATACGATCTTCTAACCATGACGAATTTACACCAGGATGAGCCCTAAGAGCTAACGCACATGCCTTTACAACCATGTCATTAAAAGAGATTCTAGTAGTGGCTACTTTATTAATTCCCTTTCTAAGTTCTATGGCTTTAGACATGTTTATCTCTAAGGTCAGATAAAAATGTGGAGCCGAGAATTTACTTTCTCCTAAACGACGTGCGATTACTTTTCTCATCTGGCTGAGAGGTACATCTCCATAGACAGTATCCGCAGGAGCATGTAATGCTATTTTATCATCTTTCTTTTTTGCAGGACCACCGATAACGATAGGTCTTGGGTTTTTAAGAAATAGATCTATATCTTTCTTGATTATTCTTCCACCTTCTCCTGAACCCTCTATTGCTAAAAGATTTATTTTATTCTCCTTGGCTAGTTTTTTGGCTAAGGGAGATGCTTTTATTCTGCTATCATTACTAGGTATTGCCACAGTCGTCGCAGCCGGAGCGGAGGTTCCCGCCTTTGTAGATACTGGAACACTCACTGTTTTAGGAGCTGGTTTTACTAATTCCGGAGCTGGTTTCTCTTTTTCTTTTACTTCCTTTTGATTTTCTTCAGCAGCTTTCTCTTCAGCAGCTATCTGCTTCTTAAAATCTTCTCCTTTTTTACCAATTACTGCGATTATTCCATCCACAGCAACAGGTCCTTCTTTTACGCCGATATACAATAAAGTTCCCTTATGAAAACTTTCAAGTTCCATTGTCGCTTTATCAGTTTCTACTTCGGCAAGCACATCTCCCGGTTCAACACTATCACCTACTTTTTTGAGCCATCCTACGATATTCCCCTCTTCCATTGTATCACTTAGTCGGGGCATCTTTATTATCTCAGCCATTGCATTAATTTTTTTATTAATCAGTAAAGTTAATAGATTCATCGCTATACATAATCCATTTATCATTTTATTCATTGTAAAATGATAGATTTTTGATATTATAATTTTCTAAATTTGAGGAATGAATTTTTCCTCTAAGATATTACAAGATGCCGTGGAGGCATTAGGAGCTTTACCAGGTATAGGTAAGAAAACTGCCCTTCGCCTTGCTTTGCATTTAGAAAGCGATCAATTTGACAAAAGTCAAAAAATAGCAGATGCTTTAGTAACCTTGAAAAATGATATTAAACGCTGTGTAAAATGTCATAACTTGTCTGATAATGATATCTGCAATATATGTAATCAAGATGGACGCAGAAAAAATGTAATCTGTGTAGTAGAATCAGTAAGAGATGTAATGGCTATTGAAGAGACTTCTCAATTTAATGGACAATATCATGTACTAGGTGGAATTATCTCTCCATTAGAAGGTATAGGGCCAGAGGATATTTCTTTGGACTTACTTCAGAAACGAGTGGAAAATGGAGATGTAAACGAGCTTGTAATGGCCATAAGTCCATCCATAGAAGGAGAAACAACTATTTACTACATTTCTAAGATTTTTGAAAATCTTAATGTCAAAGTATCCGTTATTGCTAGAGGAGTTTCTTTTGGTGGCGAATTAGAATACGCAGATGAAATAACTCTTGGTAGATCTATAGAATCAAGAATTCCTTACGAAATGAAGAATTAGCTTCAAAAAATTTGTCAATAAAATTATCCATAGTAGTCGTTAACTACAATGTGAGACACTTCTTGCATCAGTGCTTGCAATCTGTTTATAAATCCGAGGTAGATTTTGAATATGAAGTGATCGTAATAGATAATAACTCTATAGATGGCTCCCAACTTTTAATAACTCAAGAGTTTCCAGAGGTAGACTACATTTACATGAATGAAAACCTCGGTTTTGGGAAAGGTAACAATATAGGAATACAAAAAGCAAATGGGGAGTTTACACTTTTGCTAAATCCAGATACAGTTATAGGGGAAGAAACTTTACAGAAATGTGTTGATAAAATATCTAGAGATACTAACATCGGTGCCTTAGGATGTAAAATGGTCGATGGGAGTGGAGTGTTTTTAAAAGAATCTAAAAGAGGA
Organism: uncultured Saprospiraceae bacterium; assembly: GCA_938015805.1. Taxonomy (GTDB): domain Bacteria; phylum Bacteroidota; class Bacteroidia; order Chitinophagales; family Saprospiraceae; genus JAHDHU01. Next base: position 3,735 of record CALLXF010000018.1, read on the forward strand.
TTTCCTACCATCATGTCTTCATTTTTTAAATTATCAGGTTTATCCAGAATATTTTCTTCAACAGCTTTTTTTAATGGTTATAACCAAGGACACATTGGTGAAAATGAAACAGCCTCTATAGATGTATTATGTGGAGCCATGATGCTTATTAGAACAAAGCTTCTCAAAGACCTAGGAGGTTTTGATCCTGCTTTTTTTATGTACGGAGAGGACATCGATTTGTCATATCGCGTAAAAGAAAAAGGAAAGGACATCGTCTATTTTCCTGAGACCAGTATTGTCCATTACAAAGGAGAAAGTTCTAAAAGAAATAAGCTTAAGTATTACAAGATGTTTTATGAGGCGATGATCGTTTACGTCAAAAAGCATTTTGGAAATTCGGGTAGCTCTTTTTTAATGTTGTTTTTTCTAAAAATTGCTATATACTTAAGAGGAGGGCTAGGATTTGTAATGGAATGGATTAAAAAATTAATGCATCCAGCAGTGGATTTACTTATCGTTACTGGATTATTTAAAAGTATTAGTTTAGGTTGGGCTTATTTCTTTTATATGGATCTAGATTATTACTCTAAATCGAGTATAAACCTAAATATTTTGCTGTACGGTGTTTTGATTATTTTTGGATTATACCTCATGGGAAATTATGATAAACGTACCGGAGTAAAAAATATATTAGCAGGCCTCACAGTCGGCTTTTTAGCTATTTTGATAGTTTATGCTCTTGTACCATTAGAGTATAGATCATCTCGAGCTATTATCCTCCTGGGAGGGATTACGTCATTTCTATATTTATTATTTTCTAAATTGGTTTTTAATTATTTTGATACTGGTAGATTTTCTCTAAAAAAACCATTAGGCAAGGAGATACTTATAGTGAGTACCAAAGAAGAATGTAAAGAAATAGAATCATTTTTAAATAAATCCCTGATCGATTTTAAAATATCAGGATTTGTAAATCCCTCACCAGAGATAAATTCTGATCCGTTTTTTGTTAACTCGATAACTTATCTCGGTGAAGTAATAAAACTTTATCCTGTTAATGAGGTGATTTTTGGAGCGAGTGCTGTCCCTTATAAAACTATTCTAAAGTGGATGTCATCTCTAGGAGATCGAGTTTTTGTAAAAATAGCCTCCCGTGGATTACTAAATATTGTAGGCTCAGATAGTTCTAATAGTCTAGGCGAATTGTACACCATAGACTTAAAATATAGGATAAACGAAGCTGTCTATAAACGTTTAAAACGTATTATTGATATTATACTTTCAATATTGGCTTTAGCCATAGCTCCTTTAAGATTGATTTTAATGTCCTTTAGCATGGATGCCTTTTTACAACCTATACAAGTGCTTTTTAATAGAAATACCTGGGTTTCTTATGATGCTATAGATCAGACTGTCGATCAATTACCAGTAATAAAAAAAGGTATTTTTAAGGTCAGTAATCTACTAGGGAAATCCCAAAAGTCAGGTCAAGAAATAAGAAACCTTAACGACTTTTATGCTAGAAATTATTCTGTAATGCAAGACATAGAAGTATTCATAAAATCAGTATTTAAGCGTAAATAAATATGAACCTCATTACAGATATAAAGAAAATAGCTAGGCAAAACCATGCTGAGATAGTTAAGCTTAGGAGACATTTACATATGTATCCCGAACTTTCTTTTGAGGAAAAGAATACTGGGAAGTACATAAGTGATTTTCTTAAAAAGCATAAAATATCACATACGGGTGGATGGTGTAAAAATGGGATCGTAGCTATTATAAAGGGACAAAAAAAATCAGGCCCTACAATTGCTTTGAGAGCGGATATAGATGCATTACCTATCACAGAAGCAAACAAGGTAAAATACAAGTCTAAAAATCCCGGTGTTATGCATGCCTGTGGTCATGATGTACATACTTCCTCCTTATTAGGGTGTATTTTAATTTTAGAGCAGTGTAAAGCTCATTTTGGTGGAACAATAAAATGTATTTTTCAGCCCGGAGAAGAAAAATTACCAGGAGGTGCAAGTATAATGATAAAGGAAGGCGTACTAAAAAATCCTAAGCCTTCGAGCATCTTAGGACAGCACGTCCATCCTCCTTTAGAGGTAGGGAAAATAGGTGTGCGTCCCGGCCAATACATGGCATCAGCAGATGAGATCTATATCTCTGTTAACGGTAAGGGAGGACATGCAGCTTTACCTCAGGAATGTGTCGATACGGTTTACATCGCAAGTAAAATTATTAGCAGCCTTCAAGAAATCGTGAGTAGGCGTAGAAATCCACTTGTACCTGCTGTACTCACTTTTGGGAAAATAAATAGCATCGGAGGAGCTACTAACGTAATACCAGACCAAGTCAAAATTGAGGGTACTTTTAGAACTATGGATGAGAAATGGAGAAAAAAAGCTCATCGCTTGATTATAAAGAATATAGAAAATACCGCCAGAGCCTTGGGAGGAACTGCCGAAGTGGATTTACGAGTAGGGTACCCTAGTTTATATAATGAAGAGAAATATACGGGCAAGATCACTAGTTCCATGATCGATTATTTGGGGAAAAATAACGTAGTGGAACTTCCTAAGAGAATGACGGCAGAAGATTTTGCATGGTATTCTCAGCAGGTGCCTGCTTGTTTTTATAGATTAGGTACAGGAAATAAAAAGAAAGGAATTACTTCTCCTGTGCATACACCTACCTTTAATGTAGACGAAAAATCACTAGAAATAGGAGCGGGTCTTATGGCTTTTCTAGCTATTGAAAGTCTATCATATTAGATATAATTAATATTTGTAATAACTTATAAAACAATTTATTACTTATTACGATAATATTTAATGTATCTTTAACTTAGTTTTTTCGTTTTAAATGCAATAGGAAACTAGTAGATATGGCAAAAGTATTAATCGTTGATGACGAGCAGAGTATTAGAAGAACGCTTAAAGATATTTTAGAGCTTGAAAAGTATAAAGTAGAAGAAGCGGTAGACGGTCTTGACGCACTGGTAAAAATTAAGCAGAACAAATACGATGTCATCATCCTAGACATAAAAATGCCTAAAATGGATGGTATGGAAACGCTAGAGCGAATCCAGTTATTAGCCAGTGACACACCTGTTATTATGATATCCGGTCATGCAGATATCGACGTGGCAGTAGATGCGGTAAAAAAAGGAGCTTTTGATTTTATCAGTAAGCCTCCAGATCTTAATAGATTACTCATTACGCTGCGTAATGCGATGGATAAGTCTAGCCTTATTATCGATAAAAAATACTTGCAAAAAAAAGTATCTCGTAGTAAAGCTGTTCCTGAGATTGTAGGTAATTCCCAGCCGATAGAAGATATAAAGCAAATGATCGAGCAAGTTGCTCCGACAGACGCTCGGGTTTTAATAAATGGTCAAAACGGTAC
>CALLXF010000019.1 GCA_938015805.1 uncultured Saprospiraceae bacterium
ATCCCAGAAACTAAAAGTCCTATGTTTAAAGTTAATGCATTTTGACCATTAAATTGTTGTACACCATTAGCGTCATAGATTTCGATTCTTTTTATTTGGTCGGAAATAGAAACTTCTATAGTTACTAAATTTGTAAAGGGGTTAGGATTTATAAATGGCTCTATGTTGATCAGAATGGTTGAGTGATTAAATGCTAGGTATACTCCTAAGTTATGCAAGGATTGACCTTTTTGATTTTAAGGATTTAGGAGCGTTAAGAAATCAAAACAGTCTTGAATTTTTGTTTCTTTTGCTTCAAGGCAAAAGAAAAAGAGGCATTTGAATATGAACTTAAATGACAATCAGAATGGAATAGTTATTTTTTACCCACTCAAATCGACATAGTGCCTTAATTATTTAATTTTTTCTGAGCTTATAGCTTATGATAATGATATAAATAAGAGCACTCAGTGTACGAGTTTTAATAAAAAGCAGAACATTAGTTAGCCTTGTGCATTTAATACCCAGATAACATAAATAACAAAATCAAAACTTACCTTTGATATATTAGAAAAATAGAATATGATAAATATAGCACTAGTTGCTCATGATGGGAAAAAACCAGAAATGGTTTCATTTATTTTAAATCATAAACCCCTTTTACAGGGTATGAGGATCTATGCGACTGGTACCACAGGATCTAAAATAGAATCGGAAGGATTTATAGTAGAAAAATTACTGAGTGGGCCTTTAGGAGGAGATGCTCAGATAGCCGCTATGATTGCCACAGAGCAGATAGACTTAGTGATATTTTTTAGGGATCCGATGGGTAAACATCCACATGAGCCAGATGTACAGATGCTGATGCGTCTATGTGATGTCCATAATGTACCACTAGCGACTAATCCAAAAGCGGCTTATTACCTACTCCGCGGGGTAAAAGATATTATAGAAGAGCAAGCCTAAATGACTACCGAGGATTATAAAAAAATGCTGCCTACCTTACCTTCTGATCCAGGAGTCTATCGTTACATAGATAAAAATGATACGGTCATTTATGTGGGTAAAGCAAAAAATTTAAAAAAGCGGATAGCCTCATATTTTGGAGAAAAAAAGCACCAAGCTCACAAGACCAAGGTGATGGTAAAAAACGCTGCTAGTCTTACTTACACCCTGGTAGAAACAGAACAAGATGCATTATTGTTAGAGGCTAGTCTTATTAAAAAATTCCAGCCTCGATATAATGTAATGCTTAAAGATGGTAAAACCTACAGCTATCTGATGATTAAAAAGGAACGTTTCCCTAGAGTGATCATGACGAGGAGAGTGATAAAAGACGGCTCGTTATACTTTGGGCCTTATACTTCTAAGCATCGAGCAAATGTTTTATTTGATCTAGTAAAAAAATTATTCCAACTCCGTACCTGTAATCTAAATCTCAGTTCTTCTAATATAGAAAAAGGAAAGTTTAAAGTATGCCTAGAGTATCATATAGGGAACTGTAAAGGACCTTGTGTAGGTCATCAGGAAGAGATAGATTACAATCGTAAAATAGATCAAGTAAAAAATATACTAAAAGGAAATTTTAAAGCAGCTCGGGAATTTATAAATGCTGAGATGATGTTCTATGCGGAAAAAATGGAATATGAAAAGGCGGAGGAATGGAAAAACAAACTAGATATCTTCCAAGACTACCAGTCTAAGTCTGCTGTGGTTAGTGTGACGATATCCGATGTAGATGTTTTTTATTTTGAGGAAGATGATCGCAAAGCATATATTAATTATCTGAAAGTTATCAATGGATCCATCATCAACACCAGTGATATCGAGCTAGAAAAAAATCTAAATACGGATAGGGAATATCTGCTGTCCTATGCGATCCTCGAACTCAGAGAAAAATATAATTCTATCGCTCCAGAGATTATTGTTCCATTTAATATCGATTATCTAGACGACGTATCTGTTACCGTTCCTAAAATTGGGGATAAGAAAAAACTCATGGATCTTGCAGAGAAAAATTTGAAATACGCACTCTTTCAAAAGAAGAAACAAGAACTAAATAAGATAAAAAAGAAAACACCTACAGAGCGGATTCTTAAGACTATGCAATCGGATTTAAATATGGATGAGGTACCATTCCATATCGAGTGTTTTGATAATTCTAATATACAAGGAACTAATCCAACAGCGAGCTGTGTCGTTTTTAAAAATGCAAAACCCGCTAAAAGAGATTATCGTCATTTTAAAATTAAGACGGTTGTAGGACCGGATGACTTTGCGTCAATGGAAGAAGTTGTTTACAGAAGATACAGACGATTACTAGAGGAGAAGCAACCGTTACCTCAGCTCATCGTTATAGATGGAGGTAAAGGACAGTTAAGCTCTGCAGTAAAGAGCTTAAAAAAATTAGATCTCTTTGGGAAAATCACCATTGTAGGAATTGCTAAGCGTCTAGAGGAAATATTTTTTCCTGGTGACTCTGTTCCATTATATATCAATAAAAAATCAGAGTCTTTAAAAATTATCCAGCAGATTAGAAATGAGGCACACCGCTTTGCGATTACCTTACATCGTAACATTAGATCTAAAGAAGCTTTAGGTACAGAACTCACAAATATCGATGGTATCGGTGATAAAACTGCCACTAAATTACTAACTCATTTTAAGTCAGTTAAAAAAGTAAAAGAAGCAAAAGGAGAGGAACTGGTAAAACTAGTAGGTTTAAAAGTGGCCAAACGTCTTAAGGATTATTTTAAAGAAGAAGAGGAGTAGATTTATTAGTTTTAGCTCTTTTGTCATCTAGACCTCAGTAGACAAATATGTATTCTTGAGTAAACTAACCGTGAGTAACTTGTAAGCACATCGGCATGACACAATCTATAGTCCATTACATTCTACATTTTATTTTTCCGGCTCTGATCGCTTGGGTATTTTTTAGAGCACAATGGAAAAAAGCATATCTGATTATGCTGGCTACTATGATCGTGGACTTAGATCATTTATTTGCATGCACGGATATGTTTCCAGCGGATGGTGGTTTTACGTTTGTAAGTATCGATCATCTAACCAGTTGTAAAGAGATTTTTGTTCCAGATCGATGTAGTATTGGATTCCATCCGTTGCATTCCTATCTCGCTATTACGATTTATTTTGTCCTCCTATTTTTTAAACAGACTAGGGTAGTGGGACTGGGTTTAGTTTTTCATATGCTAACGGATTTTCAGGATTGCCTGTGGATGTAATAAGAAATCCAAATAAGGTTAGGTGAGAAGATCCGATGGTATGAAATCAATTCTCAGGGCATAAAGGATACATTACAAGTTTTGGCAATGCTCAGAATATTTTGTATTTTAAAAGACAAAATAAAGGTTATGAAAAGTCTTTTTCTTTTATTGGGACTGTTTTTTGGTTTAAGTTTTTCGTCATCAGCTCAGACGGGATATTCGATTATTCCAGAATCTTTTGATGTAAGTTTTAATGAAGATTTATCAAATGTTAATAACTTAATTCTAAGGGCTGAGATGGCTAACTCTTCAGACAATAGTTTTGGATTTAACTGGGAGATAAGAAATATTAATATCCCAGCGGAATGGGAGCTAGCCGTAAGTGATAAACTATTCGATTATGTTCCTGGAATCACTAATAATCAGATGCCTTTAGAGTTAGAAGAAGGAGATATTGCAGTGCCTTACAATATACATCTTTATCCTAATAATAAAATGGGATGTGGAACATGGGAAGTATTGATAACCTTAGAATCAGATCCTAGTATAATAATAGATACAATCGAGTATGATATTACTGTAAATGATGATGACTGTATGTTATCAGGGACACAAGATTTAGAACAGTTATTAAAGCTCAATGTATTTCCTAATCCTTATACAACCGAGATAAATATTACGGCTGATCTTAAGATTAGAAAAATTACCATTTTAGATATACAAGGCAAGATTGTTTTTACAGAAAGCGGAAGTCAGATTTCTAGGATTAATCCTATACTAGATTCTGGCATGTATATGATGCAAATAGAGTTTACTGATAGATCCTTTAAAAGCTATAGAAGAGTAATAAAGTTATAAGATCAAACTACTTTTGAAAGCCTACATCTTTATGAGATAATGCCTGTAGTCCCATTGCTTTTAACTCGGAGTGATATGCGGCACCTTGTTTTCTTAGGATTACCCTTCCTTTTTCGTCGAGAAATAATAAAGTCGGAAAGGCTTTTACTTCAAAAATTGCACTTAGTTCTGGTCCTCCACCTTTCTCTGCGTTTATCTTATAATTTATAAAATTATCATTTAGGAAGTCTGCCATATCCTGATCCGTAAATACATCTTCGTCCATCAACTGACAAGGTAAACACCAGTCTGTGTAAAAATCTACAAAGACTAATTTGTTTTCTGCCTTTGCTACGTCTAGGACTTTAGATAATTTATCAGACTGCATAAAGTCTACAGCAGTAAGTTTTTCTTGGATGATGGGTCTGACGATCTCTTTAGATTTACAACCTACAGTAAGCATCGTAATTATAAATAATGCGGAAAATATGATGTGTTTGTTCATAATAACATATTATAATTATTTATAATATCAAAACATGTGCCTATTTTCCGATTTATACGATTAGGAAAGAGGAAGTGATCTTATAACGCAAGATTTATAAAAGAATTATATATAATCCTAGTTGGGTTTTTTTAGCTGGTAATAATATTTATATCTCTTTCTAACCATTCTAGCAGCTTCTATAGACAGTGTCAGACCTAATTTACCATCTAGAATGCCGAGCTTAAAAATATACGTTTTTAAAAATCTAAATAACGGACCCAGTGATACTTTGAGTAAGGAAGGCTTTATATTTTCCTTGATGAGATTCATTGCACCGAGTCTGGCATATTTATCATATTTAGTGGCAAGGTCTTCATAATTATTATAGCTGTAGTGATAAACAAAACCCGGCATTTTTATTTTTTTCATAGTATCAAAACCAGTCAATCTCTCGTGAACTAGATAGTCATCAAATTTATTTTCGTGTCGGTTGTACACTCTGTTTATCCAGTCCGGCCACATATCGCTATACTTTATCCATTGTCCTCCAAAATTTGTTTTGCGAGCCAATCGATAGATATGCCCATCTTTAAAATCGTTTGTTTTTAAATAATGTATCAGTTCTTCATTGAGGATTTCATCACAGTCTAGAGCAAAGACCCAGTCATTTTTTGCTTGGTCGGCACCGAAATTTTTTTGAGTTCCGTAGGTATCCATCTTTTGGTAAAAAATACGATCTGTGTATTTTTTGGCTATAGCCAATGTTTGATCCGTAGATCCACTATCGACGATCACGATATCATCACTTGCCCTTGTGGCGGCTTTTAGACAGTCTTCTATAATAGCTTCCTCATTATAAGACATGATGATTATGGAGATAGGGGTAGGCATCAGACAGAGGGAGATTTCTTATTGGCGTAAGCCATAAAAAAAGGATTTCTCAATGACTTTTTATTATAACTCAGGGGAAGTCCCGTCTCATGATTTATCACACTACCTCCAGCTTCTTCTAGTATAATCTGTGCAGCTCCAGTATCCCATTCCATAGTAGGTGCAAGTCGCGGATATAGTTCTGCTTGACCTTCGGCCAACATTAAGAACTTGAGCGAACTGCCTTTGGAGACTAGAACAGGTTCCGAAAGCTGGTCTATAAAATCCTTAGTTTCTGGGTTTAAATGCGATCTGGAGCAAATGACTCGGAGCTCTTTCTGATCCATGGTAAAAGGAGTAGCTGATACTTTTTCTGGAGGGTTACCATTAGTTATTTTATAAGCTCCGCAATCCTTAGATGCATAAAATAGTTCGTCTAGTACGGGAGTGAAAACAACACCTAAAACTGGCATTCCTCTCTGGATTAGAGCAATATTTACTGTAAATTCTCCATTTCTTTTAATAAACTCTTTTGTACCATCCAAAGGATCTACAAGCCAAAAAGCAGAAAAATCTTTTCTATCCTCATAGGCGAGTTGTTTATTTTCTTCGGAGATTATAGGGAACTGATGCGATATTTTTTCTAGACCTGAGACTATAATATCATTTGCTTTTTTATCCGCAATTGTCAGTGGCGAATCATCGGATTTTGCTTCCACCCCAAAATCTAAATCAGAATTATAAATCTCTAATATTCCTTTACTGGCATCGATAGCAATAGCATTTATCTGCGGTAACAATTCGGCTAGGATTTCTTTTGTTATCATAATTACGAAAGTAATTAGATTAATCGAACCACGATAATATCTAAGATAACTTGATTAAAAAATGATGATGGAATACTTTAAGCCTCGGACATAAAAAAAAGCGAGAACAGCATGCTCTTCTCGCTTTTTAAAATTTCACTCTCGTGATTACTCTTGTATTAATTGCACTTTACGACTATAACTTTCTTTACCCTGTATTACGTGGAGGATATAGGTTCCGTTAGTCTGAGTATTAAATGTATAGTCTAATTCTAGGTTTCCATTAAAATCACCATAGTACTTTCTATGTATTTCTTTTCCAGTAATATCCGTTACTGTAAACGTTATTTCCTGATCAGATGTAGAGGTAAAGCTTAAGTGTGTCATAGATCTAGTAGGATTAGGATACGCAGAGATAGATACTGCTGGGATCGTAAGGTCACTACTATTATTTGCAAGAGATTCAAATTCCTCTGTGTCACAGTATTTATAAGTTACGGTCTCTGATCCTCTACTTCCTAAAGTTACTTGTTTAGTATATTCCTGATCTTCTAATTTAAATTTAAGATCTACTCGATCTCCAATATTGTGAGACAGTACTGCTTTTTTAAGATCAGGAAAATTATTAATCAGTTCTCCATCAAACTCCGTAATTACTTCGTTTGCGATCATACCTGCTGATTCTGCAGATGTAGTGGGAATAATTCTTTTAACATCTACACCTGTAAGATCTTTTCTACCCGTCCCATAAACACCTAAGAATGGTGTTTTTTTAGAAACTACATCTTTACATATATGATCTCCTTTACCTTCTTTTATTTTATCTGAATCAAATGAAATAATCGTTGTATTTACATTAGTGATCATTTTTCCATTGATGGTAATCCGTTCCATATGATCGTTTTCTTTAATAAAAGCTGGTATATCAAATGATATAGCTTCTTCTCCTTTTAAACGAAATTGATCTGCAATTCCTTCGCTATCATAAGTTTTTACATAAATTCTTTCACTCTTTACATTAAATTGTGCGTTACATAAATTCATAAATCCAAATACCACTAGGGCACACAAAAACACTTTTCTCATAATAAAATTGTTAATATTTATTGTTAATAAAACAGAAGACTGATCTATGGAAGAGGTCTAATTTTGATAAGAATCTTTATCAAATGTGGGTAAGTATCAGATATAACTATGACGTTTAATTCACTGAGAAGGTTCCTCAGTACATGTTAAAGTCTAAAATTGTAAGGATTCATGCAAATATAGTTTTTTAAGTCACATATATAGAATCGTAATATGTTATTACTTTATTTTTTTAATGGTTTTTACAATTAGAGAGATAACCTTCTTAGGCTCCTAGAATGGTAGAAAAGGATTCAAAACCGAAGCCCGAAAGCTAGATTGCCTTTAGTATAAATAAAAGGTCGACTGTATCCCATATTTTGAAAAGGTAAAAGGCGAATAAAATATTTTTTTGTTATAAAAATTCATAATAAAAAGCACCGCTGTATGTCGCGAATATTTATATATTTGGCATACAGTCATAGGGTGTCTGTAATTTCGTTGCCTTGTCGAATATTATGTCAATTCGACAAGGTTTTTTTATACAATATTGCTACCTGATATCCCGTACTGAGATAGGAGTTTACTTTAGGGATTTTCTCTCCGTTGTGAATGGTATCGCCTGTAGTTTTAACACGATCCGTTTTTCCTGCAAATATTTCGAAAGTCATGACATCATTTTTTAAGGTATAGACGCTAGTGATCAGCACACCTTCGACTTCATATGAGGAGATCAACTTGTTGTCTAGAACAAAGCTCCAAAGTAAAATTCCATTTTTTTCATCTACTTCATAAAATCCCTTAGAGGCATCCACCACTCTGAGAAAGTAATCTCGTCTGCCAGCCACCACATCATCCCCATATATGATTGCCCATTTATATAATCCTATACTATCAGTAATATTATGATCGAGAGCCATGGGTATGGTTTTACTTAGGCCGAGTCCGTTATATATTTTTAAATCACCTTCCCAGTATCCTAACCAATCTTCAGGAAATGTTAACTCATTATCACTTTTTTGAAGGTTTTTCTGTAGATCTTTTGATGTAGAACAGCTGAGTATAAATAAAGGAAATATTATAAGTATTAGTAATATATGTTTCATCTTTGGTTTGTATTTATTTGTAAATTACCATACCATCTATTATGCGTAGCTTTTTATTCATTATTTTTTCCGTCTTTTTTTCTTTTATTGGCTTAAGCCAAAATCAGTTCCAACAAAAAGTGAGTTATGAAATTGTTGCAGAGTTAGATGATAAAAATCATCTTTTAAGTGGTAGCTATACCATGGATTATACTAATAACTCAGGTAAGGTTTTAAACGAAATATATATACATCTATGGGCAAATGCATTTAAGGATAAAAATAGTTTTTTTACTAAGGATCAGCTTCGTTTTGGGAGGAGGTCATTTTACTTTGCTAAAGAAAATCAACAAGGAGGTTTTAAGCAATTAGATTTTCTGATAGAAGGACAAGCTCCTTTTGTAGAGTACGTTGATGGTTACGAGGATATCGCAAAAATAGTTTTATCTAAGCCTTTGAACCCATCTGAATCGATCAAACTTACCGCTAATTTTAAAGTAAAGGTTCCACATTTTTTTAGTCGATTAGGAAGGTCTAAAGCGACGTACCATTTTATGCATTGGTATCCACGTATAGCTGTATACGACATCGATGGATGGCATCCTATGCACTATGGATACTTAGGCGAATTTTATGGAGAGTATGCTGATTATAATGTAACGCTGACAGTTCCTTCTCATTTGCGTATCGGTTTTACGGGTAAAGGAGTAGCTGGGCTTCCTAAGAAAGAAGGAGAAAAAACGATATGGGCTATTACGGCAAAAGATGTTCATGATTTTGCATGGGTAGCAAGTAAAAATTATACTGCTGATTTTAAAAAAGTATCGTCGATAGATGGTAGAGAAATAGGGGTGACTGTTTTGAGAAGAGAAGGGGAGCGAGAACATTGGAAAAATGCAATAAAGTATGCTGTCGATGCCTTAAGTTATTACGAAAGTAACGTAGGAGCATATGCGTATGATCAATTAGTGATTGTGCAAGGTGTTACTAGAGGTCATGGAAACATGGAGTATCCTGGTCTCGTGATTGTGACGGATCGAGGTACGGATAAGTCGCTAGAGTATTATATAAATCATGAGATAGGTCACCAGTGGTTTTACGGGGCATTAGGCTTTAACGAACGTAATGAGCCATGGCTAGATGAAGGGCTGACCACTTTTTATGAACATCGATTTACCCTCGGTAAGTATGGAAAACAACATTACGCTGAAACCTCAGAACAGGGAATAAAATCAAGTCCCGATCTGAACATAAATCATGCTACGGTTTTACAACAAATAAAAACTGGATTTAGCCAAAGAGCAGATACTCCACTCCAAGATTTATCGGATCTAAATTATGTTATCAGATCTTATGAGCAAGCTGCAGCCAGTTATTTATACCTGGAAGAATATATAGGTAAATCTGTCTTTGATAAAACGATAAAATCGTTTTATCAGGAGTGGAAATTTAAACATCCGACTACTAAAGATTTACAAAATCATTTTGAAGAGTACAGTGGCAAAAAGCTGAATTGGTTTTTTGATGATTTACTCGTTAGTAATAAACAGTTAGATTATAAGCTAGGTAATGTTAATAATGACGGTAAAGAATATGTGATAAATCTGGAGAATGTAGGTGATATATCAATACCTATAGTTTTAGATGGTTATAAAGATGGGAAGCGTGTAGTGAGTAAGTGGGTCGAGCCCAATGATCAGTCAAGCCCTATAACAATCGAAGTTGAGGAATTAGATCGTTTATCTGTAGATGGTGAAAATTTGTTATTCGATATAAACAGAGAGAATAATCATTCTACTGGATTGTTTAATGGATTAAGAGTTAGTTCGCCTTTTAGACTTAACAGTGCATCTCAAAGCAATATTTTTTTACTACCTGGATTAGGGTTTAATTCGGCTGATGGATTAATGGCAGGGTTAGGCTGGACTAATAGTACGATGCCTACGAGGCGGTTTCAGCTTAGAGGTTTTTCTGCTTATGCTTTTGGTTCTAAGGCAATCGTAGGTGGGGGAGAGGTAAGTTATGATTTTTATCCTAAGGATGGGAGATTTAGAAAAGTACAAATCGGAATTAGTGGAAAGTCTCATCATTTTAGAGTATTGGATAATCAGCCGGATATAGATCCTTTATATTTAAGGTATGTTAAATATCAACCTTTCGCAAAATTTTACTTAAAGACAAACCCTACGGAGCGTAAGGAAAAATTAATTACGCTGCGATCTGTAATCATTAACCAGGAGCGTTTTGTGTTTAATCCTGTAGCTAAAGAGTCAGATCTATTTATCACCCATTTAGCTAATTATAAAGTGAGTCATAATGATGCTTTATATCCATCTACCTTTGAGCTCGGAGCTGAATTTTCTGCATACAAAAATATTCTAGAAGAATCTCATCATTACTTAAAGGTATCGATGACTTATGATCAGGGCTTTTACTTTACTCAGAATAAAAAATTAGATATACGATTTTTTGGTGGAGGATTTGTGATGAATTCTCAGAGAGAATCGAGTTCGTTTAACAATGGCTTAAACAGAGGATCATTGTCTTTATTTAATGAAGGTTACAATGACTTACTATACGATCAGCCATTTATAAATAGGGTAGGACAAAGAGCTTCTTTATGGGAGTTAAATCAAATAACGATTAGAGAAGGAGGTTTTAAAAATGCCGTGGGTAGCCAGTCGAGTATAAATGGTTTTTCTAATAATTACCTGGTGTCTTTAAATTTAAAAACGGATATGCCTTTTAATTTACCTAAGTTGATGCCATTAAAATTATTTGGAGACTTTGGATATGTAAGTACTAAGTCTGTGGAAATGGATCCTTTAAAAGGACAGCTGTTTTATAGTGCAGGACTGATGTTAGATTATAAATTATTGCAAATACATCTTCCTATATTTTATGATACCGAAATCGAAAGTACATACAACGATTCCAGAAGCAAGTTTTATAATAGGATCAGTATTGCTATAAATATAAATCAGTTTTTACCTTGGGATATTTTAGACAATAAAAGATTTTAGAGATCTGTTATTTTGAAGACCGAACGTGTCGCTGACTTTTATAATCAATGTGACATCATTTTTTCAAATGTTATAAATTCAAAGTATACTAAAGGATTATGAGGTAAATCCTAAAATTTCCTATTGAATTTTTGGCTATCCAGAACTTCCATTTACGAAAAGAGGGATAACGTTGCTTGAAAAATTTCAGGGCGATTTGGAAATGGAAAAATAAGTACTTGTTCAAGCTTTAATAGAGTTTTATAATGTACAATTAAAGGAAGTAAAAGTAGACTAGGAATTAAGAGCTAAGGATTACGAAGAGAATTTTAGCTATTGGAAGGATAATTATGACTGGTGGTTTGATTACGTACAATTAAATATAACAGATGAGTTTATTACCTATACTTTAGAAAGTAAAGATTATAAAACCAGAGTTGCTACGGTTCAGTTCTTTGGGTGTAAAGTATACGTTCCAGAAATAATAAAATTTAGGGATAACGGTCTGGAGCCAAATAAAAAAGATAAATAAAATTTTAATTAATTCTTAAGAACTCAGTCGTTGTATAATCCATTTTCCATCCTCTTGACTATATCTAAATCTATCGTGCAACCTACTGCGACGACCTTGCCAAAATTCAATACTTGTGATGGTGATTTTATAACCTCCCCAGAAAGGAGGTAGAGGTAAAACATCATGGTCTTTATATATATCCGTTAGTTCTTGTTGTTTTGCTTCTATTGCATCTCGGCCTTCTATTACACGTGATTGCTCAGAGGCCCATGCTCCGATCTGTGATTTTTTTGGTCGAGACTGGAAGTACTTTTCAGATTGTTCTTTTGAAACTTTGGTGGCGACTCCCTCTATTCTTACCTGACGTTGTATTTCTTTCCATAAAAAACATGCTGCAACGTGATTATTATGTTCTATCTCTTTGGCTTTATGACTTTCGTAATTAGTGTAGAAAACGATTCCATCTGATTCTATTTCTTTGAGCAGTACGATTCTAGAAGAAGGGATTCCCTGATCAGAAACGGTAGACAAAGTCATAGCATTAGGCTCTAATATTTCTGCGGATCTGGCATCGGAAAACCACTTTGTAAACTGCTCTATCGGTTCAGGAAGTAAATCCATTCGACTTAAAGTCGAAAGAGCATAGGTCTCTCTTAGATCTGCTAAATTTTTATTTATATCTGCCATTTATTCTGGTATCAAGTGATCATCTAAATTTCTGGGAGTCGTATTTTTTGTTCCTAAATTTCCTACCCATCTTTTTGCTCTATATGCTAACCAATACATTACTGGAACAACGATAAGGGTTAAAAAGGTTGCAAAGAACAAACCAAAAATAATCGTCCATGCCATCGGTCCCCACATTGCGGTATTATCTCCACCGATAAATAACTGTGGATCCAGACGACTGATCAGTGTAAAGAAATTAAAGTTAAAGCCGATCGCAAGAGGAATCAGTCCGAGCATAGTCGTCAGGGCTGTCAATAAAACAGGTCTTAGTCTAGTCTCTCCTCCTTTTACTATGGCTTCTTTTACATCACTTGTTTTTAGCTGAGACATGTTTTCATACCCAAAGGATAGTCGCTTATTTTTAACAAGAAGATCTATATAGTCTACCAGTACGATCGCATTATTTACCACTACTCCAGCTAAGGAAATCACTCCGATACCTGTCATGATCACACTAATAGTCATACCCGTCGATGCATAACCTAGCATTACTCCGATGGTACTAAACACTACTGATAAAATGATGATAAAAGGAGAAATAATCGAATTAAATTGAGCAACCAGGATAATAAATATCATAAACAGAGCTAGCATAAATGCCGAACTTAAAAACGCCATATCCTCAGCTTGCTGCTGTTGCTCTCCCGCAAACGATAAAGTATATCCTTCCGGTAAATCAAAATCTGTAAGTTCATCTTGTATTAGTGCTACCACTTCGTTTGCATTATATCCTTCCACCAGATTAGAGCTAACTAATAGGGTACGGTCACCATCCTTTCTACGTATCGAGTTGTAAGTTGATGAGTACTCAAAATCTGCAACAGAGGATATCGGTACTTGTATGATACGACCATTTGCAGGATTTCTAAATGTTATTTTCTGATTAATAAGGTCTCCTATATTATTACGTTGGTCTTCTTTCAATCTTACGGTAATAGGATATTCATCTTCGCCATCTTTAAATTTAGAAACTTCTTTTCCAAAAATAGAGGTCCTGAGTGCATCAGAAATGGCATAGGTCGATAACTCATATTTACGTGATGCCATCCGGTCTATGTTAATCAACATTTCTGGTTTGTTAATATTTACATCTGCTTTTAGTTCTTCTATTCCTCTGATTCCAGATCGTTCCAGTTTAGTAATAAGACGATCAGCAAGTAATATTAAGGAGTCTACTTCTTCTCCTTGTAGATCGATAGCTATGGGTTTACCTGTAGGTGGTCCTGCTGCTGCAGATGCAACTTCTATTTTTGCTTTGGAGTATCCTGCCAGGGCTTCACGTATATCATCCATTATGACTGTAGTGGATATCTCTTTTCTTTGTTGTACTGGCACAAAAGATACCGTTAGTCTTGCCTTATTGGGTGTTGCTCCGGGCTCTGGAGGGGCATTAGGGTCTGAAGTGTTTTCGCCGATCTGTGTTAAGATAGCATCTACTATTTCCATTCTATCATCGACAACATTAGTCACCTGAGTTTCTAGATCTAATAATATCTCATTAGTCGCTTCTATATCTGATCCAAAAGGGAGCTCTACAAAAACATTTACGTATATAGGATCTGGCTGCGGAAAAAACTCCACCTTAGGCTGGCTTTGCTGCATCAGAAACCCTGAAAACCCTAGTAAAAATATAGTTCCTACTAAAAAGAAAATCGGATTATACCGACGTAAAGCAAAACTCACAAAATTTCGATATCCTCTTTCTAGTTTGGGCAATATGCGATTCTGGAAAAATAGAGATGCAGGCCGGAAAAATATATAATTTAGTATTGTCAGTAGAATCGCAAAACCCATCATATTACGTAAAGTCATGATTCCGGAAAGCTGCCCTAATAAGGCAAGGACTAGCATCACCACAACTCCTATAATGACATTTTTTCTTTGTCTTTTTTTCTCTATTTTAGAAACCGAGTTTTTTTGAACAGACATAAATCGGGAAGTAAAAACTGGATTTATGACTAGAGCCACAAAAAGAGACGAGCCTAAAACGAGCATCAAAGTGATAGGCATATACTGCATAAATAATCCCATCATGCCAGGCCAAAATGCCAATGGTAAAAATGCAGCTAGGGTAGTGGCGGTAGATGCAATAATCGGCCATGCTACTTCACCTGCTCCTTTTTTTGCGGCTTCTACATTGGGGTAACCTTCCTGCATATAACGATATATGTTTTCCACTACCACGATCGCATTATCGACTAATAACCCTAAGGCTAGTATAAGAGAAAAAAGTACTACGACATTCATCGTTGTTCCAGAGATATATAAAAACAAAATTCCCATAAGCATGGAAAGGGGAATGGCAATCCCTACGAATAAAGAATTTTTTAATCCTAAGAAAAATAGTAAAACGAGGATCACAAGTATGACTCCAGAGATAATACTGTTTTCTAGATTACTCACCTCATTACGTGTATGCACAGACAGGTCATTAAATAAAGATATGCTGATATCGTCAGGTAAAATAGTCTCTAGTTCCACGACCTCATCTTTTAATTTATCAATAGTAGATAGCATATTTTCTCCTCTACGTTTAATGATATCTAGAGAGATAACAGGCAGACCATCAGCTCTGGAATAACTTGTCCTATCCTGAAAACCATATTTTACTTCTGCTATATCTTTTAGAAGGATCGGTCTTTGGTTTTCAGATTTTACGATCATATTTCGAACCTGATTTACATTGTCAAATTGACCTATGATTCTTACAGTTCTTCTAAAATCATTTTTTACCAGTTCGCCCCCGGACATAGTGAGGTTTTCAGATTTCACCGCATTTTCTATATCTCCAAAAGATACTTTTAAACTCTGCATTCTAAATAAATCAACTTCTATTTTGATTTCCCTATCCAGAGCACCTTTCATTTCCGCCTCAGTAATTTCTTTTAGATCTTCTAGTTTGTCTTGTACTTGTTCTGCATAAATTTTAAGTTCGTCCATGCTGTAATTACCAGCGATATTTACGGTAACGATGGGTAGCTCTGAGAAATTTATTTCTTCTACAGAAGGTTCTTGAGTTAAGTCATTGGGCAGTTCGCTAGTAGCTTTATCCACCGCGTCTTTTACTTTGAGGACAGCATCTGATACTTTAGTTTGGCTATCAAATTCTGCAACGATGACGGAGTAGTCTTGCATGGAAGTAGAGATGCATTGCTTAAGACCAGTTAGGGAGAGGAGTTCTTTCTCCAGAGGTCGTGTAATGAGACTTTCTATTTCTTCTGCAGAGTTTCCAAAGTGGATCGTATTTATAAATACCTGACTAAGCGAAGCATCAGGATACTGCTCCTTAGGCATATCTGTATAAGACTGGATTCCGAATAAGAGGATCATCAGCGTTACGATAAAAATGCTGGTCCTGTTATCTACAGCAAAATTAGTAAGTCCAAAATACTTATTGCTTGCTGGATTATTTTCTTTATTGGTCATCCTCGGAAGTTTCAGTTTTTACAATTTTTAACAGATCGTTTTCGGTTACTTTTTCAGAACCATCGACGATGACTAGATCATCAGGAAATAGACCATCAGTGATAATGATATTATTATTATTATCACTTTCACTGGTTTGCACATATTTCTTTTTTGCGATCATGATGCCATTACTTTCGAATGCAGAAAAAACATATTTTTTACCATTAACTTCTTGTTTTACAAGTTGCACCGGAATCGTGATTACATCCTTTTCTTCAAAATCTTTAACCTTTACCTCAGCTAGTAAATTTGGTTTTAGATCACCTGCGGAAGGGATAGCAATTTCTATTTTAAACGTTCGATTAGAAGGGTCGATGGATCTACCCATCATAGTAATTTTTTTCTGGATGGTTTTATCGATAGCTGGGAAATAGATTTCTACATGATCTCCTCTTTTTATTTTTCCTAAAAAATTCTCAGGGACATCTGCTTCCACTTTTACTTTACTGGTATTTAAGATTTGTACGATCGGCATTCCGGGAGATGCCATTTCTCCTTGCTTTAAAAATTCCTTATCCACATATCCAGATATAGGTGCATAAACATTTTTCTTTGCCGTTTGGGCTCTTAAGGTTTCTAGAGATTTTTCTATTCTCTCCTTGTTGTTTTTGGCTTGTAGATATTGTATTTCAGAACCAATGTTTTGATCCCAAAGCCTTTTTTGTCTCTCATAAACAGTAGTCGCTAATTCTAATGATGTCTGTATTTCCTCGATTTGTTTATCCATCGTCTCCACATCAATAGCAGCGATAAAGGCACCTTTTTTTACATAGTCTCCTTCTTTTACAGACATGCTTAAAATTCTTCCTCCCATAGAGCTACTGGCACTTACTAAATCGTCACCTATTACGCTAGCTTGGATATTAGAATATCTCTGAAAGATAGTCGGTGTCACTTTACGTACAGAAATATTTATCGGATCAATCTCTTTTTTAGGTTCGATTTTTTTGACTTCAGCTTCTAGTAAAGCAATCGCATCGGCTGTTTCTTTTTGTTGTAGTTTGAGATCTTTTAATTGATCTTTTTTTCCTTGGAGATCATCTGAGTAGGTCTTCTCAGTCGAGCATGAAAATAAAAGGATACTAATAGCTAGAAGTGGTATTAATTTATTCATAGTATTGGGTGATGTATTTTATAATTCGCCTGTGGCGATATCTAATTCTGTTTTTGCAATTACTAAATCGTAGATGGCATTAATGTATGAGGCTTGTGCATTATACAAAACTGTTTCAGCCTGTGTGATCTCTAAACTAGAGCCTACGCCTTCTTTATATTTTATTAAAGTTTTATCATAGATTTTTTCAGTGATAGACAAAGTGTTTTTTGCATTGTCTAATGTGGATTTTGCATTAAGCAGTTGTGTCTTTGCTCTACGTACTTGTAAACTTACACCTCGTTCAAATTCCTTTTTCTGAATTTCTGTTTTCTCTATTTCTAGAGTAAGTTTTTGTTCTGTTGCGGATCTATTTCCTCCATCGTAAATATTATAATTTACCGAAAACCCTGCTAACGCTGCTGGTAAAAATCCTGCTTCGTTAGAGTCAAATAGATTATTTCTCTGGAGTGTTTCTGATACACTTGCAAATGCTCGTACAGTAGGTAGTTTTTGTTTTTCTGTGCGTTCTAGGTTAAGCTCATTTAACTTTTGTCCTAGAGTAATGTTGGTATATTCTGCCCTTTTTTCATAATCTATACTGGCATCCATATCGAGATTAGCTACACTAATTTTATCTACCAAAGATTCTAACTCCTCTGTTAGAATTACTTCTTTTTGGAAAGGATAATTCATTTGGAATTTTAGAAGATCATATGCAGTTTTTATTGAAAAAGCTAAGCTTGTTATTTGTGTTTTTAGATTCTCTACAGATAATTCTATGCGATCCACATCTAGTTGTTCTACAAATCCTGTTTTGTAAAATGCATTTACTTCAGAGTAGTTTTTTTCGGCTGTAGCCAAATTTTTCTTGAGGATTTCTATATTTTTTTGTGCTATTAAAATACCCAAGTAGGCTTTGGTAATATTGGCTCGGATTTCCTGCTTAGTAACATCGTCCTCTTTGGCCACTAGATCGCGATAAAGTTTTTGTGCTTTTAGTCCTGTTAGGTATGAACCATCAAAAATCAACATCGACGCCTCTACTCCTAGATTAAGATTGTTCTTAGTTACAAATGCTACTTCCTGTGAGGTAACTGGTGGTTGCTGAAAACCAGCAGGAAGTTGTTCTAATCCATCTAGTATACCGTATACAGTAGGAGATATAAAATCCTGTAATACCGTTTGCGGCCTTAGAAAATAATATTGATAACCCAGCTGTGCAGATACCTTAGGCTTGCCTATGGATTTAAACTCTTGAATTTCACTTTCTGCACTTTGTACATTGAGATGATTTAACTTTATAGAGTTACTATTATCATAGGCATAGTTTATAGCTTGCTCTAAATTGAATTGCTCCTGGGAGAAGCTCGTAAGATAGCAAGTTGCAAACAAAATGATAGCGTAGTACTTTATCATTTGAAGTCGATTTTATTGTTTAAATATTTTCTCCCTTTATCTGTGGTAATTCCATTTAGATGGTATAGGAAGAATTCCGTAAATAGTGTAGAACGCGTAAATTCCCGTACAGGAAATATCTCCTCGTCCAATATAAGCTGCGACTGACCGATATATAATTTTGCGATAATATCTGCATGTAGATCTTTACGATATAAACCTGCTTTTTGCCCTTTAATCACATTGTCGGTTATGGTTTTTTGTACAAAAACCAAGTGATCTTTTTCTATGTAATCCCATGCTGTCGGATGATACTTTTTAAGATCAAAAACCAGACCCGGACTCATATCTCTAAAAAAGCTAAAAATATAATTTCCGATACTGACCATTTCCTCTACCGCGTTTGAGGAACATTTAGTAATCTCTAGGATGTCTTGCTCTTCTTTCTGTGAGAAATTTACAACGACCTTATAGACTAGATCTTTTTTGTTTTCGATCACACTATAAATAGTCTTTTTTGATATCCCCAGTTTTTTAGCAATGTCGTCCATACTTACACTCTTTACCCCATATTTGAGAAAGAGCTTCATAGTAGATTCTAGTAATTTATCGGGTACAAACATTTTTTGATTTCTAGCACAAAAATATAATCTAAAAACATAGGAAACTATTTATTGTTTGAAAGTTTCCTGAGTTTTTGTCTATTATCTGTCAGACTGTGGTATTATGAGAATGAACTGTTATTTTGGAGGTCTAATATGTTATAAAATCTAGGATGAGTATAAAAATGAGAGGTCTCGGTATTATGTCTGGCAGTTCGCTGGATGCAGTAGATGCCATCATCGTAGATATCTCCGCAACGCAATATCATATAATAGAAAAAGTAGCCATTCCTATTCCTGAGAAATTAAAAGACGGCTTACGCCAATCTGCAGACTTACCTCTTAAAGATTATTTACTTTTAGAATCGGAATACAGTACTTTTTTAGCCTACGCCATGCTGCATAATTTTAAATCAGATTATGATTACATTGCTGTGCATGGACATACCACACATCACTTTCCTGAAGAGGTGATTTCTAATCAGATGGTTAATGGAGCGATCCTTTCTGCATTAACCAAAAAGAAAGTTATTACAGATTTTAGAGTGGGGGATATAGCCCTCGGTGGTAAAGGTACACCGATGGTTACGATGGCAGAAAAACATTTATTTAAAGGATATGATTATTATCTTAATCTAGGAGGTATTGCAAACGTTTCTATCGCTGCAGATTGGTCGGCATACGATATCTGTCCTTGTAATCAATTGCTAAATTATCTAGCTGCCAAGGTTGATCTTGATTACGATGCGGAAGGCAAATTGTCTAGAACTGGAAAAATAGATTCTAATTTATATAATGCTTTAGGAGCATTTAGTTATTACCAAGAGCCATCACCTAAGTCGATTGATAATAACTGGATAAAGGAAAACTATATTCCATTATTGGACTCAGTCATACATGTTCCGGAGGCGTTACATACAAGTGTAAAATGGATCGCGGATCAGATAGATGGAAGTTTAGAGCCGCTATCCGTTCCGGGAAGTTTGTTTATCACAGGTGGTGGAACGCATAACAATTTTTTAGTTGAAGAAATTTCTAACAGAGTGCAGAAAAAAAATATTAGTGTAGTTATTCCTGATCTGGATATCATAGATTTTAAAGAAGCGATTCTTATGGCATACCTCGGTTATTTGCGGATCTCTAATCAACCAAACCTGTTGCATACTGTTACAGGAGCATCTACTAATTCTATAGGAGGAGCAATTTATAATGTACATGGTAGCTAAGACAGATAAGATATTAATTACGGGAGGAACAGGTTTTATAGGTTCTTACATTATCAGATACCTTATTCATGAAGGGTATATAAACCTGATGGGTTTGCATCGAGGAGCGAGTTCTTTCGATCTACTCGGTGTAGCAAAAGAAAAGGTCTTATGGGTACAAGGAGATATTACTGATCCTTTAGGGATGGATGATATAATAAGTCGGGCTGATGTAGTCATACATGCTGCCGCTGTGGTGTCATTTGATGATCGAGATTCGGAATCGATGATCTCCGCAAATCGGGACGGCACAGCAAATCTGATAAATGCGGCTCTAAGGCAAAGTATCAAAAAATTTATTCACATCAGTTCAGTCGCTGCATTAGGTAAACCGTTGCCAGGTAAACTGATCGACGAAAAAACAGAATGGGTAGAATCTAAAAACAATTCTCCTTACTCGCTATCTAAGAGAGCTTCAGAACTGGAGGTATGGAGAGGCCATGCAGAGGGATTAAATGTATCTATCCTAAATCCGTCTGTAGTTTTAGGAGCAGGTCACTGGGATCGTACTTCTTCTAAGATTATTGGTAATATGTATAGAGGTCAGAAGCTATATCCCAAAGGTGGAAATGGTTTTGTAGATGTTAGAGATGTAGCTAAGGCGGTTTTAAGGCTTATCGCCAATGATCATAACGGTAATAGGTACGTGTTAAATGGTGCAAACTTAAAGTTTAAAAAACTGATGGATCAAATGGCCGATCATTATAACATCCCAAAACCAAAGAAACAAATTTCTGACTGGATGATCCCGATTTCATGGCGTTTGTTTAAGGTCATTTCTTTTATTACTCGTAGGCCTACCGTTTATGCAAAGCACACAGTAATCAGTACTTCTAAAATATGGAAGTATAACGCCCGTAAATCTGTAGAAGAACTAGGCCTAACATACATTCCTATCGAACAAACACTAACAGAGTCTTGTGAGGCATATTTAGAATCTAGGGCAAATAACCTGTCTTACGGTATTTTAAAGATTATATAAAATATTATTTTACAACTATATACATATACAAAATATTTATACTGTAAAAAATACCGTTTACTAATTAAATGTTAGTAATAAATGAATTATGCCATAGAATATATTTTAAGTAACTTTTAAGGCCATATAATATTCCATGGATATTATTATTTGCCTAATTGATTAAACTTAAAATTCCTATCTATGTCTTACGCTACTAAAAATTTGAGGAACATTACCCTATTAGGGCACTCGGGAAGTGGTAAAACGAGTTTTGCTGAAACTATGCTTTTCGAAGCCGGTGCCATTTCCCGTAAAGGATCAGTAGAAAATAATTCTACGATCTCTGATTACACTAACATCGAACAAGAAAAAGGAAATTCTCTTTTCAGCACCTTATTACACGCTAAGTGGAGAGATCATAAAATAAATATTTTGGATACGCCAGGTTCCGATGATTTTATAGGAGAGGTAGTTTCTTCTTTAAAAGTTGCGGATACTTCTTTAATGATCCTTAATGCTGCAAGTGGTGTAGAGGTAGGAACAGAGATTGTCTGGGATTATGTGAATCAGTTTAAGACCCCCTCTATTTTTGTAGTAAACCAGGTAGATCATGATAAATCAGATTTTGAATCTACATTGGCTCAAGCCCAAAATACTTTTGGACGTAAAGTGGTTCCGGTCCAGTTTCCTTTAAATCAGGGACCAGATTTTAATACCATCATCGATGCTCTAAGAATGATCATGTATGTTTTTCCAGATGGCGGTGGAAAACCAAAAAAGGAGCCTATCCCAGAAACAGAAATAAAACGTGCACAGGAAATGCATAATGCCTTGGTAGAGATTGCAGCTGAAAATGACGAAGCCTTAATGGAAAAATTCTTTGAGGATGGTTCTTTGTCAGAATCAGAATTAGCAAGAGGATTAACATTGGCTTTAGCCAAACAAGACTTCTATCCGATGTTTTGTTGTAGTGCTACTAATAATATGGGTAGCGGTAGAATCATGGGATTTTTAAATGATATAGCACCTAGCCCAGCAGATCGAGAAAGCACAAACTTAGAAGGAGGAGATATATTAAAAACTGATGCATTTAAGGAAACCAGTGTTTTTATCTTTAAAACAATATCTGAACCTCAGGTAGGGATGGTTTCTTATTTTAAAGTATACAGTGGAAGGGTCACTGATGGTATGGAACTCGTAAATGCAGATAATAGAAGCACGGAGAGATTAAGTCAGATCTTCGAAGCAAATGGAAAATCACGTACTCAGGTCCAAGAGCTACAAGCGGGTGACATAGGAGTAACCGTTAAACTAAAAAATACTCACACTAATAACACCTTAAATCAAAAAGGAGTAGACCGGGTAATAGAAAAAATAAAATTTCCTAGTCCACGTATCAGAACAGCAGTAATGCCTCCGAGCAAATCAGAGATGGAAAAATTAATGAAAGCCTTACATCAAATCGAAGAGGAAGATCCTACTCTAATCGTAGAGCAAAATGCGACTATAAAACAAACGATCCTGCACGGTCAAGGACAATTGCACCTCGATTTGATAAAATATAGAATAGAGAAGGTAAATAATATCTCTATGGAGTTTTCTAAACCTAAAATTGCTTACCGCGAAACAATTACCAAAGTAGCTAATAGCTCTTACCGTCATAAAAAGCAATCAGGTGGTTCTGGACAATTCGCGGAAGTGCATATGAGGATCGAGCCATATTATGAAGGTATGCCAGAACCTAGTGGCCTTACGGTTAGGAAAACTGAGCTTATCGATCTGGAGTGGGGTGGTAAGTTATCATTTTATTGGTGTATCGTAGGAGGGTCCATAGATGCAAAGTATATCAATGCGATCAAAAAAGGTGTCATGCAGAAGATGGAGGAAGGTCCGCTTACAGGATCTAATTGTATCGATATCCGAGTCTCAATATATGATGGGAAAATGCATCCTGTTGATTCTAATGACATGGCGTTTATGATCGCTGCTGCTCAGGTTTTTAAACAAGCTTTTGAACAAGCAGGACCTCAGTTACTAGAACCTATTCATGATGTAGATATCATTTGCTCAGATCTAGTGATGGGAGATGTAATGGGTGATCTCCAATCTAGACGAGCCATCATTATGGGTATGGATGCCGAGGGGTCTCAGCAAAAAATACATACTAGAGTTCCACTTTCTGAGTTGTACCAGTACTCGTCTACGCTAAGAGCACTTACACAAGGTAAAGCAAAGTTTACCAGAAGATTTGCAGAGTTCCTTCCTGTGAGCAACGAATTAAAAAGCGAATTAGTGAAGGATCATCAGAAGGCATTAGAAACAGTATAGCGATTATAAAGTATAAAATAATAGTAAAATTCTTGTGCATGGATAAGGCTCAGGAAATAATAGAATTAGGGCCAGTTGCTATCTCGGAACATACAGAATATAAACATAAATTCTAATTTACAGATAGAGGTTTAGTTGCAAAATTAAGCCTCTATTTTATGCCAACTTCTCACGATATTATAAAACATATTAAAAAA
Organism: uncultured Saprospiraceae bacterium; assembly: GCA_938015805.1. Classification (GTDB taxonomy): domain Bacteria; phylum Bacteroidota; class Bacteroidia; order Chitinophagales; family Saprospiraceae; genus JAHDHU01. The sequence continues at coordinate 23,914 of CALLXF010000019.1, forward strand.
AATAGTTATATTTGTTGACCACCTAAATGATAATAGATCGAAGTATTAATTAATAACTGAGATTTATTACACATGTCAAGATTCAAGAAATTCTTTGGGTTTCTCCTATCTGTATTTTTGGTATCCGCTTTGGGGTCTATTTCTACAGCTCAAAATTGCCAAATTTCCTTTCCTACTTCGACAGAGGCTGATTATCAGCAAAGATCATATCGATCCAGCACACAGTCAAATGATGATAACATCGTATGGTCAGAGCTATCTAATGGAAGTATCTCTAATAATGAGTATGTGGCCGTTACATTAGAGCCAGATGCTTTTTCTGAAAGAATATCATTTTCTGATTTTAGGTTTAATATTCCGATGGGGTCTGTGATCCATGGGATCACTGTTATTGTTGAAGGAAATACTTCTGGTGCAAAACCTACAGATTACGTAGTACGCTTAAAAGGGGCTAATACAAATTTAGCCAACTTAAATTTTGCAGGTAGCCTTTGGCCCTTAGATCAAGATGGAACATGGAGATACGGAGCGGACTGGTATTTGTGGAATCAAAATTGGTCTGTTCAGACTCTTAATTCTAATACATTTGGGGTGGAGTTGCAGATTAGAAATCTCGAAGATCAAACCCTGACGGCCAATATAGATCATCTAAAGATAGAGGTAGATTATACACCTCCATACAAAGTTTGTAATGATCATGCTTGCATTATCGCTTCTGTTCCTGAAGATTTAGATGTCAATACGTATCAGTGGAATGTACCTAATGATTTTCATGTAATATCAGAAAGTAGTACTGAAAACTTAATTATCATTGCTCCAAATCCTGGAGTATTAGGAATTTATAATCTATGCGTAACACCTATTTCTACTACTGGAAATAGTAGCCAATGCTGTACTCATTTTTCTTTACAAGATTGTACACCTGGTTCTATAGGCGATTATGTTTTTGATGATAGGAACGATAATGGAATACAAGATCATGATGACTTACCGATGGGTGGTATTACAGTTTCTTTGTTTGATGATAAATCTAATTTTATCGCATCGACGGTATCTGACGACAGTGGATTTTATCAGTTTATAGATGTTCAAAGTGGGACTTATTACATACAGATCAGTGATTTTGAAGAATATAGGTTAGCAAAAGCAGATGTAGGAAATGACGCCACTGACTCTGATCTTACGGAAATACTAGGACCGGGTACTACAGATTACTTTGTACTTAATCCAGGACAAAATAAAGATGATATAGATTTAGGACTTAGATTATTAACTAGGATAAGTGGATCTGCATGGTTAGATAATAATGGTAATGGTGTAAAGGACCCTTCGGAAATATCATTTGAAGGAATAGAAGTGATTTTATTTGATCAAAATAATCAAGAAATTGTCTCCACGATTACTGGACAAGATGGTACATATAGTTTTGATGATTTACTTCCAGCTTTATACTATGTAGTATTTATAAGTCCGGACGATTTTGTATTTACTATTCCAGGTTTCGGTTCGACAGTGGATAATCTTATCGCTCCTGGAGCCACACCTATAATAGATGGCTTAGCTAGTAATAATTTATCAGATATAAACGCTGGGTTATATCAGGCAGTAAGCATAGGAGATTTTATATGGTTGGATTTAAATAGAAATGGATTACAGGATGTTAGTGAGCCAGGTATTGCTGATATAGAGGTTGTACTTTTTCCGGCTGTAGGAACGCCTATCACTGGAACGACAGATGAGTCAGGCCAATATTTGTTTTCTAATGTACCTCCAGGATCTTACAGAATAATTATTGAAAATAATAATGATCTCATTCCTACTTTGATCGATCAAGGTAATGGAACAAATGATAGTAAACAGATTACTTTAGTAGGATCGTCTTTTGAGAGTGTATCTTTTGATATTAATTCTGGGGAAATAACATCAGATATAGATTTTGGTTTTCAGTATAAACCTTCCTCGATTTCAGGACTTGCATGGGAAGATAATGATGGAGATGCTCTAAATAATAATGGAGAAAACTTACTAGTGTCTATACCAGTTGCTTTGTATACTGAGAGTGGAATTTTTGTCGATGAGACGCTTACCGATATGACTGGAGCATATTCTTTTACGCAGTTAAATCCGGGCAACTATTATGTTGTTTTCGAAAAAATGGGATCATTAGTTTTTACCATGTTTGGAATGGATTCTGATGTAGACGAAAGTATTGTAGAGGGTTCTACTCGATTAATATCTCTTGCTGCAGATACAGATATAGTAGGGATCGATGCAGGTTTTTATGAATTTGCAACACTCGGTGATTATATGTGGTTAGATCTCAATAGAAATGGCTTACAGGATCCATCAGAATCAGGAATTCCAGATTTACAAATCCAGTTAATTAGACCTATAGGACTGATCGTAAATACAGTAACCGATGCAAATGGAATTTACACTTACGATCTACTTCCTCCAGGAAAATATATAGTTTCTGTTTTAAAGGAGGATGGATTAGAACCCAGTCTTTTTAATCAGGGTAACGGACAAAATGATAGTGATGAATTTGTAGACGTAGGTGCTTTTTTTAACAGTATGGTGATTACACTCAGTTCTGGGGAGGTAAAATCAGATTTAGATTTTGGTTTCCAGTTTAGTCCTTCTTCCATCTCTGGTTCTGTTTGGATAGATGATAATGCGGATGGGCTAGATAACCCAATAGAAGATCGATTTACAGGAGTAATGGTATCTCTTTATAATAATGCAGGTACTGTAATAGATCAGACGACTACCGATGCGAGTGGAACTTATATTTTTAATGATGTAAATCCAGGTGACTATTACATCGTTTTTTCTGCTCCTACTGATTTTGTTTTTACCAGTTTTGGAATGGACTCAGATGTAAGCAGTAGTGTAGTTTTTGGTTCTACTGATATTATAAATGTGACAGCAGGTTCTGGTTTAAATGGGATCGATGCAGGTTTATATCAGTATGGATCGATAGGTGATTTTATCTGGTATGATATGGATAGAAATGGTATACAGGATAGTCTAGATATGGGAGTGCCATTTTTAGATGTGGTGTTAACCGATGCAGCAGGAATGGTTATTAACACTCAGACTAATAATCAAGGAGAGTACTTTGTTGATCAGCTGGTTCCAGGGAGTTACACTATCTCTTTACCAGATGTTCCTGAATCCGAACCTACAATAAGTAATCAGGGAGACGGGACTAATGATAGTAGAGTCTTATCGCTTATCGCGAATATGTATAATAGTGCTCCTGTAGTTATTACTTCAGGACAGCAAAATATAAATATCGATTTTGGATTTCAGTTTAAAGCTTCATCTATTTCGGGACTCGCTTGGGAAGATCTAAATTTTAATGGGATTAATGATATCGGGGAACCATCATTAGCAGGCATTACAGTTACTCTATACGAAAGTTCGTTAGGAACTGTAGGCATGGTAACGACTGACGATAATGGAGCATATACATTTGATAATTTAAATCCAGGAATGTACTATGTGGTATTTAATCGAGAAGATCCGTATTTATTTACGGAGCCAGGATTAGATTCAGATGTGGTGGGAGTGATTACATCGGGAGCTAGTAGTTTTATAGTTTTGATGCCTGATGATCAGATAAACGGCGTTGACGCAGGCTATTATCGTAAGCTATCCATAGGTGATTATGTTTGGGAAGATTTAAATTTAAATGGACTTCAGGATCCAGATGAGTCAGGTCTATCTGGAGTGACTCTAGAATTATTAGATGACACTGGAGAGGTTATAGATATGAGTATGACTAATGCTGATGGATTATACCAGTTTGTAAATATAGATCCTGGCACATATAATATAGCGTTAGGTATAGCTCCTAATTTTAAACCTACTATTGCAGATCTAGGAAATGGAGCAAATGATAGTAGAGAAGTAAATGCATCGCTTTTATCAGAGGATCTGGATTTGGTCTCAGGAATGGATCGTGTAAATGTTGATTTTGGTTTTGTTATGTCCGTTTCTAGTATCTCAGGTACGAGTTGGTTTGATGTAAATGGAGATGGAATAAATACAAGTAATGAGCCTCCAGCCACAGATATATCGGTTAGTTTATTCCAGCAAAACGGTACTTTGGTAAGTAGTACTCAGACGGATATGAATGGAGATTATAATTTTGAAAATTTACTAGACGGGGATTATTACATTGTATTTGAATCTCTAATAAATGTAGATTTTACAAACGATCTTACTGACTCTGATGTGACTAACGATATTGTTATGGGATCAACAGATATCATAAATTTAACTCAGGATCAAGATTTGACTGATATAAATGCAGGCTATATCGCTTACTCTTCTATTGGGGATTATATTTGGTTTGATAGCAATGGTAACGGGTTACAGGATTCTAATGAATTAGGAATTCCAGATGTAGAAATTTCACTTTTTAATGAAAGTGGAACCTTAGTACAACAAGTGATTTCTGGTCCATCTGGAAATTATCTTTTTGAGAATTTACTCACTGGAGACTATTACATTTTATTTAATGTTGGAGGGACGTTTACTTCTACACAAGAAGGTGCGGGTAATGGTTCTGACGATTCTGATGTGACAGATATTTTTGGAAATGGATCCACCAGTATTTTTACTCTAGGATTTATGCAAGATAGATTAGATATCGATGGAGGATTTGAAGAAGTGTTTGCCACAGTTTCTGGAAATGTATTTACGGATATTGATGCTGACGGCTTACGCCAATTAGCAGATACTCCTTTATCCGGAATCATGGTAGAATTGTATAGCTTGACTAATGGTCTTGTAGATACAGAAACTACTGATATAATGGGTAATTATTCATTCACGCAAGTGTTACCGGATGACTACTATGTGCAATTTATTATACCTGCAGGACTAAATATTACAACTGCTGACATTGGTAATGATGATGCAATCGACTCTGATGTTACTGCTGCTAATGGAACGGGAACTACAGATGTTTTTACACTTCCGATTATGGGTAATATTGAAAATATAGATGCTGGAGTTTATCAGTTTGCTACTCTAGGTGATCAGGTTTGGGTAGATGAAAATGAAAATGGCCTCAATGATAATTTAGAAATTGGTGCCGTAGGAGTTACCGTTAGTCTTCTTAATCAAAATGGGAGTACCGTAGATACCAAAGTGACTGATACTGATGGCATGTATTTATTTACGGACATTGTACCTGGTATGTATCAACTTAAATTTGAGATGCCGGACAATTATGAGTTTACTCAAGCAAATATCGGAACTGATAGTACTATAGATTCTGATGCAAGTAATACCTCTGGTACATTAGGTTTTACTAATCAGTTTTCTTTATTGTCTGGTGATTTAGATTTAGATAAAGACGCAGGTGTAATACTTACAGGAGGCGGATCTATAACAGGAACAGTTTGGGAAGATAATAATGCGGACGGGGTTAGAGATAACGCAGAAATTTTATTAGCCGATATTACGGTAGATTTATATAATAGTATGGATGTGCTCATTGCTACTGCTATGACCGATATTGATGGGAATTATGAATTCACCAGTATTCCGCCACAAGACGTGTATCTAATTTTTAATACGGAAACAGGACAGTTGTTTAGCTCAGCTAACGCCGGTATGGATGACACTATAGATTCGGATGCTACAGGAGCAAACGGTACGGGTTCTACTGAATTAATTACAGTTATCATAGATGACCTTACAGAAAATGTAGATGCTGGTCTTTATAAAAATGGAAGTATCGGAGACTTTGTATGGGTGGATGCAGATTTTAACGGGATACAAGATGCCAGTGAGAACGGCTATAACGGAGCTGTGGTAGAATTATATGATATGAATGCTACTCTAGTCGCTAGTACGACTACGACGACGATAAACGGGATGGATGGTATGTATACTTTTGATGATATAACACCAGGCATTTATATCATTAGTATAGCTCTGATGGGTGATTTTGTTTTTACCATTCCAGGAGCAGGAAACGGAACTAATGATTCTGACATAACCCAGAACGGAACAGCTACAGGTTCTACTATTCCCGTTATGCTTGGATCTGGTGAAATAAATAATGATATAGACGCAGGAGTTTTTGAGCAAGAAGAAAATAATATTCTAGGATACGCATTCGAAGATGTAAACGGAAATGGTCTAAAAGATTTTAACGATGTAAATAAAAATGGAATAGTCGTAAATCTCTATGATACAGCAGATGTTTTAATATCTAGTACCACAACAGCAGATGATGTAAATGGGATAGCAGGGTTTTATAATTTCCTTGATGTTCCAGATGGGGATTACTACATACAGTTTGTATTTCCTAATGGTTCCATAGTTACCCTGGCAAATGTAGGTACTAATGAGGCACTAGATTCAGATCTTACAGATGCAAATGGACCGGCTACTACAGATCTAATAAATCTCTCTATGGGAGGAGCTACGGATCTTATCTGTGGAGGATATTACTTAAGTAGTACGTTAGGTAACTATGTTTGGAACGATATGATCGCAAATGGGATTCAAGATCCATCAGAAACTGGTGTAAATAACTTAATTGTAAGACTTTTTGATGATATGAATAATCAGATCGCCATGACTTCTACTTTTACTGATGGTAACGGAGATAAAGGGTTTTACGAATTTACAGGAGTCGCTCCTGGTTCTTATTATATTAGAGTAGATGCTGGTACTGGAATGACCTTTACAGATGCAAATCAAGGAACAGATGATAATATCGATTCCGATGTAAACGGGTCTAATGGATTTGCTTCGACTAATTTATACATGGTAAATTCTGGATCATTTATCGATAATATAGATATCGGATTATTAATGCAACCTGCTTCTGTAGGTGATTTTGTTTGGGAAGATTTAAATGGTAATGGGGTTCAGGACCCAATGGAAGGAGGTATAGAAGGTGTAGTAGCTGAACTATATAACGACGCCATGGCATTTGTAGCAACAACGACCACTGATGTAACCGGAGCATACCTTTTTGATAATATACAACCAGGACTTTATTATATCGTATTTACAGCACCAGGAGACTATATTACCACAGATCCTGACCAAGGGGGAAATGATACTAATGACTCCGATATAATGAATGCAATCGAGCCAGGAGCAACTAATATTTTTGATCTGAGTCCTGGAGAAAACGATATGGATATAGATGCTGGATTTTACTTACCGGCAGATATTGGGGATTTTGTTTGGAATGATTTAAATAAAGATGGAATTCAGGATCCTGGTGAACCGGGACTGGAAGGCGTAACTGTTGATTTACGATTTGGGACATTTATCGTTTTAGCTACAACTGTAACCGACGAAAATGGATTTTTTACTTTTCCTGGCTTAAAGCAAGGTGTTTACTCGCTTAGATTTTATGATATTCCATCAGGCTTCCAGTTTAGTCCTAAGGATCAAGGAACAGATGATACTAAAGATAATGATGCTGCTATGAATGGGGAAACACCATTGATCTCCTTAGCCCACGGTGTTGACTTTATGGATTTAGATGCGGGCTTGTTTGATACCAGCACATTACTAGAAGATGATCTTTCTTTCCAAGACGATGAGGAAAATGGAGAAGATGAAGATGAAGGAGAAGATAACGAGGATGATTTAGAAGAAGATGATCCTCAGGACGGTGGAGAAGAGGACAATGATGATGATCATCAGGAAACTATCGATGCTCTAGTAGGTGAGAATACTACTTTAACAGGTGATGGTAATTTAGAGGAGAACGATCAGGAAGTATTGGCTTTTAGTATAAACATCTGGCCGATGCCTACTACAGGATTATTACATCATAAGATTATTGCTAAGACAGATTCTCCGATAAAGTGGACCATCAGTAATAATATAGGAAAACCAGTGATGAGGGGAACGGAAGAGAATTTAGAAACGGGAATAAATGAATTTAAAATAAATGCCACAGATTTACTCCCTGGCATCTATTATATCAAGTATCAGATGTACGGTTTTTATCGTGTAAAACCGCTGATTATTGTTGACTAAAATGTATAAATTTTAGCAATGATGATCAAAAGCTTTTTGTAAGTTTTGAGCAATATCCTGAGCCGTGTGGCCTTCGATATGATGACGCTCTAACATATGTACAAGTTTACCATCTTTGAATAATGCAATAGATGGTGATGATGGAGGATATGGAAGCATATACTCTCTTGCTCGGTCTGTAGCAGATTTATCTACACCCGCAAAAACTGTAAATAGTTGGTCCGGTTTCTTAGATCCCTGTATGGACATCTTAGCTCCAGGCCTTGCATTTGCAGCAGCACATCCGCATACGGAATTGACGACTACCAGGGTAGTCCCTTCGTTTTTTGTAAGTTGATGATCAACTTCTTCAACGGTTTGTAAACTTGTAAAACCAAAATCTGTTAGATCTTTGGCCATTGGTGTTGTTAATTCTGCAGGATACATATTATGATTTCTTTAAATTCGTTATTTTGTAATGTATATTTGAACAATCTTTCTAACACCTAAAGGGGTATAAATTGTTCACAAATAAAAGATTTTTTAATCTTTAGAATAGCAAAATCTAAAACTTTATGATAAAGTATATACTATTTGCGTTAGGAACGATAGTCTTGTTTTCTTGCTCGAGAGATGTAGTGGCGGAGCCAGATTGCGATATTATCGCACCGCAGACCTATCAGGAAGTAAAGTTAATTCTTAATGAATCATGCTCTTATTCCGGTTGTCATCTAAATAATATAGCTCCGGGAAACTTCGATACTTACGAGGGAGTAAAAGAGTTTTTAGATAATAATGAAAGTAGTTTTAGGTCCGAAGTAAATACTGGAGATATGCCACCTGATTATGCGGACGAAGGCAAAGAAATTATTTCTCCAGTTGCAAAATTGCAATTAGCTTGTTGGTTAGATCGTGGATATCCAGAAGAATAAACTATGAATAAAATTTTAAACGTTTTACTTTTTTTGGTTTGCACCAATATTCTATTAGGACAAAGTACTGATAAGGAAGTCAATAAACCTCCAGCGGTAAAAGTATTCCAGACTTTTAAGGATACTAGAGTGATTAATACTCATGCAACAGAAATGCTGCCAAAAGGAAAGCTAGATTTTAGAATAGGTCACCGATTTGGAGATGCAGGTGGAGCACTAGGAGGGTGGAGTAATTTCTATGGATTAGAAAATGCCTCTGATGTCTTAATCGGTTTTGAATATGGAGTAAACGATAATGTAATGATCGGAATCAATAGGACAAAAGGATCTTCCGAGTTAAGACAAAATATAAACTCTCTAGTAAAAATTAGATTGATGCATCAGGAGTTCAATGGTAATAAACCATTTTCGCTAGCTGTATTAGGAGTGAGTAGTTACTCGACGATGCCAGCCAGTGATTTTCCTGGATCTTTATCTTTTTTTACTAGCAGTGCACACCGATTGTCTTATCACTTATCAGTGATTTTATCTAAGAAAATATCTAATTACTTTTCGTTACAAGTAAACGGATCTTGGACATATCGTAACCTAGTGCCTTTATTTATAGATCCACCTAGTGATACTAACGATTTAGCAAGTGTAGGGTTTGCAGGCAAAGTTCAGCTGACTAAGGCGTTTGGAATTGTATTAGATTATAATGTTCCTATTTCTTCTTTACGTAAACCAGAAAATGGTTATTATCATCCATTTGGTTTTGGTCTAGAATGGGAGACAGGAGGAGGACATGTCTTTCAAATGAACTTTACAAATTCTACGGGATTATCAGAGACAGATTATATACCTTACACTACCAGTAACTGGTTGGATGGCGAGTTTAGATGGGGCTTTACTATTTCTAGGCAATTTACAGTGAGATAATGAAATTAATCATTCTTATACCTTTATTTATTTTGGGATTAGTTTTGGTTAAAAAACCAGAGAGTCCATCTATTCCTTTAAATGAACGGACTGTTAATTCTGTTTTAGCAGAGCTAGGAGAAAATAATAGAGGAAAACAGCCTGACTATACGATGCCAGGAGTCTCTGCTGAGAAGGGAAGAGAGCTTGTCATTGATGGTTTTACAACTTCTGACGGTAAAAAAACTAGAAAACAGAGTAAACATTTTAAATGTATTTCTTGCCATAATGTAGTAAAGGAAGATATCGATTTATCTGATCCCGATCCGCAGTCAAGATTAGAATATACTAACGATTTAGGAATACCTTTCTTACAGGGTACTACGCTTTATGGTGCGGTAAACAGAGCTACATATTATAACGGTGATTACGCTAAAAAATATGGAGATCTCGTAAAACCCGCTAGAAATGATATCAGAGGAGCCATCCAGTTATGTGCTGTAGAATGTGCCCAAGGGCGTGAATTAAAAGATTGGGAAATTGAATCTATATTAGCCTATTTATGGTTTATAGAATTAAAAATGTCGGACCTTGTTTTTACTACTGAAGAACTGAAGGAGGTACTAACCCCTGCAGCCTCAATAGAGGAAAGAGGCAAAAAGGCTGAGCTCATTAAATCTAAGTTTGCTTCTGGAGCGGCAGCTCATTTCGAGTATCCGCCTGACGATCGTAAAAAGGGGTACGAAGGTCTAGTAGGAGTTCCTGATAATGGAAAACTCATCTACGAAAACAGCTGCTTATACTGTCATGAAAATAAAAAATACTCTTTCTTACATTTAGACAATAGTAAACTGAGTTTTAAATCTTTAAATGGAAAGGTAGGTACTTATCACCCACATTCTATTTATCAGGTATCTAGATGGGGTGTCCCTACTAAATCTGGTAAAAGTTCTTATATGCCGCAGTATCCAGTAGAGAAAATGAGCAATCAGCAACTTGAAGATTTAAGATCGTATATCGCTCTGAAATCCGAGTAGTTTTAAAAGTCAGATGCTATCAAAGGTCTATAGAATGAAAAGTATTTTAGAATACTTTTAAAGTTTCTATCCGTACTATCCGTCAAAATTTACATAATCTGAGATATTCCAATAAACTAACTTATTAAAGTCTATTAGGTCTAACTAAGAAGATATTCTTCCCAGTCCTCTATGTGATCGATATCATTCAAAGTTTCTAGTAAAAAATAACTTAGTCCTTTACCTTTTACTTTAGAGAGGGTTTGTTTAAATTCTTGGCCTGAGCTCCACGAGATGTTTAAAAACAAATCCATCTGGGTGTGTTTCATCCCAAGTAAATAATAGCCTCCATCCTTAGCAGGTCCGATGACAACATCATGATGATCTAGTGCTTCTAATGCCTGATCGATAATATCTTTAGTCAGATAGATACAGTCGCTACCGATGATAATCGCTTTATCATGATAACTCAGTACTTCTATAAATGCATCCATCATACGTTCGCCTAGATCTATACCTCGTTGCAGCATTTTTTTGTAGACGAGAGGATTCCATTTATCTTCCTTATCGATAAAATCGCTGTAGTAAAGGTATTTTTGAGCATCTACCATTACGGTAGTACGACGTGTGCTTTCTAGCAATTTGTTATAGATGGATAATGCTGTAGTATCATCCGTGGACTTGGCTATTCTGGTTTTTGCTTTACCGAGAGCCGGATTTTTAATAAATATGATTAGTGCTCCTGCCAAAATCTAATCCTTTTTATTTTTCTTATCCTCATCATCTTCTTTTAAACGTACCACATCACCTTCTTCTAGTTTTTTAGAAATTGCAGAATAAGGACCCGTTACGATTTCTTCCCCCTCATCTAGTCCGTTTGTTATGGAAATAAATTCGTCATCCTGTATACCAGTGACCACTTTTACTACTTTTACTGTATCTGCTGATTTTACAAAAACAACTTCTTCAAAATCATCTTTGCTAGAACTTGTCTCTGTATCCTCATCATCATTATCTACTTCTCTGGTGGTTACTGCTTGTATCGGTATACTGAGCTGTCCTTCCATAGTATTAGTAAAAATATCTACAGATGCAGACATGCCAGGTCGGAACGGATACTTAGATCCTAAGGATGCATAAGACTCCGAATCGATCCGTATTTTCACTATAAAATTAGTTACTTGATCCGTGTTAAGAGATACACCGCCTAGTGCGGATATATTAGAAGCGGAGTTTGCGATCTCCGTCACACTTCCCTCAAATGTAGTGCCTAGATAAGCATCCACTTCTATCTCCACTCTATCTCCTAAGTTTACTTTTAAAATATCGTTTTCGCTGACATCTACTTGTACTTCCATAGCACTTAGATTTGCGATACGCATCATCTCTGTACCTGCCATCTGTATTGTTCCTACGACTCGTTCTCCTTGTTCTACTGATAGGCTAGATACGATTCCATTTGCAGGAGCCTTAATAGTAGTCCGATTAAGACTGGTCCGTAATTGTTTAAGTACTGCCTCTGAGGATTTTACGGCAAACATAGATCCTTCTTTAGATTTTTCTGCAGATTTTATCGAGGCATCGGACGCTCTAATATTGGCCTCGAGCCCTTTTAAATTAGATAAGCTTTGATCAAATTCTACTTGAGAAATAACACCATCTGCTTTTAGCTGTACATTTCTGTTATGTATGGTTTTTGCATTTTCTAACTGGGCTAGTATTTGTTCTTTTTGGGCTTTACTACTTTGTATTTGTGCTTCGCTCATGGACATTTGAGACTTTGCACTATTAAGTCCGGCCTCACCTCTTTCCACTTCGGAGATATAAGTATCAGGATCTATCTTTGCAAGTATCTGACCCATGACGACACTGTCACCTTCTTCTACCATAAGTTTTACGATCTCTCCCGATACATCTGATGATATTTTTATCTCAGTTTCCGGAAAAACTTTACCACTTGCAGAGACTGTTTCTGCTATACTTCTTTTGGTAACTTTCTCGATAGTAACCTCTTCTCCTTTTGGTTTAGACTTAGCTTTGAAATAAACAGCTATCGATAAAATGATAATTAGTAATAGAGCTACCCAGATTATCCACGTTCGTTTTTTCTTCTTTTTAGTCATGTTTATTTTAGTTGAGTTTTAATGGATATCCCATGTAAAAATCGATCACTTTAGATTTAAAGATATAATCGTACTTGGCGATTACTAGATTTAATTGTGCAATGTCTAGTTGGTTTTTTGCATCTATGTAATCATATGTATTGATACCTCCTAAATCATATCTCCGCTTTGTATTGGCGAAAGCCGCAGTCTGAGCATCGTATGATTTCTGAGAAGCTTTTACTTGTAATTTTGCTGTTCTTGCGTCTACTAGAGCTTGCATCACCTGTAACTTAAGATTATCTTTTAATTGAGCATTTGCCAGTTCTGTGGTTTCGATATTGAGCCTTGCTCTTTCTACATTTGATCGGTTGATCATGTTATTATATATCGGGATATTTAGATTTACTCCGACTCCATAAGATAGATTATCTTGGATTTGATTAAAATAAGATTGGTTTTTAAAGATCGGCACTTGTTGTTCAGAAGATAGTGTTACAGGATCTGTGCCTATAAGATTTACAATAGCAGGGTTCGATATAAAGACCTCTTGCTGTGCGAGCACTGTATTAAAACCGTCGATAAATACGCCTTTATTTGAATAGTTAGTTCCGATACTTGCTCCTGCATTTAACGATGGTTTAAGAGCTGATTCTGCTATATCTACTCCCACTAAGGCCGATTCTAGATCTAACTCAGCAGCCTTAATACTTGGTTGTGTATTTAGAGCAGAGGTAAAAACTTCTTCCATTGTAAGTACATCGGGATCAGAGCGTAGCGGGATATCTCCATCTGGAATGATTACATCGATGTCTTTATTTATCCTTAATAGTTGCTTTAAATTTAAGAGAGCAGTAGCTATAGAATTTTCCGCTGCTAAAATATTTTGTTCGTTTAAAGCGATCTGAGCTTCTATATTTAAGGCTTCATTTTCTGGACGGGTTCCTGCTGTTATTAGTGTATTGAGTTGCTTGAGTTGTTCTTGGCTTAAAGCCAATTGATTATTTACAATTTTTAAATTCTCTTTTGCAAAAATAACATTGAGGTATGTATTAGCGACTAATAAAGCGATATCTCTTTCTGATTGTTCGATATCAAGGCTTGCTGATTGGTTATTAATTTTAGCTTGTTTAAGCGAATTTCTTAAACGTCTTCCATTGTATAACACCACTCCAGAATTCAAAGAAAAATTATTTGCATAAAAGGTCTCTGATACAAAATCGTTAGTAACTGGATCGACAGATCTTCCGAGATTAAGATTCATAGATCCTCCTGCATTTACATTAGGGTATTTTGCGTGACGAGCCTGTTGCTCATCGATTTCCGTAAATTTCTGTCCTATTTTAGCCTGAGCGATACTAATGTTATTACTTAGAGCATGATCTACACACTTTTCTAAGCTCCATGTCTCTTGAGCATGGGAGAAGGTTATGGCGATGCATAAAAGACAAAATGATATTATAAGATTTTTAAACATAGGTTTAGACTATAGTATCAAAAATACCATCTTACAAGCGGGGGAGGAAATTATTTATATAAAGGTTATCATGTAGTCGATAAACCACACCTATAAATGATTTTATCGCTGCTAATACATATGATTAGTAGGACTAATGTCGATAAACATGACGAATTATCTTCTGTTTTGTGAGAGATCGTTCTGAGTAATACCGATAAGCTGATCATAACCATCATAAAAATTGCTGTAGTAGACGAGAATAGTGTATTCGTTTTCTGTCTCATGCCACGATCCTTCAAAAAATGTCAAGTCTAGTTTATCTTCTTTTTTGACTGCAAAAAGATAATCGTAATACCCTTGTTTAAGCATTACTTTTCCAAAGTAAGTTTTTCGTTCTAAATCATAAAAAAGCTGATGTTCCTCGGTAGGTAGATAATTATTAAATCCACCAACCACATAAACTGGTTCATCTATCCTCTCGGTTTCCAAGGCAAAAATAACATTGGTATATTCTGCGGAGAGATCTTGATCTGGTCGATCTTTAGTATACATTATAAAACCTCCATTAGCATCATTACGCGTATGGAAGGCTCTCTCGCTTCTATTTTGTTGTAGATCTAGTAAGACATCTGTTGCACTGGGTTGGAAATCCACAGTATGTACATTTAGGCCGGGAGTGATAAGAGTTCTAGTATCAAAGTTTCTATATTCTTTAAGTCCCGGAAATACTACAGCATCACTATAATCAAAAACCAATTTGTCTTTATTTATAAACTTAGGATGTAGATCATATACAGCGGATTCCCAGTTATTGTTTTGGAGAATTACAGCAGAAATAGTTCTAAGTGGATCTTCTAAGTTAAGCCTCTTTACATCAGCCTCAAAATCAAATTCCTGATGCGTCTGATATTTTAGGGGATCGCTAGGGATTATGTTTTGGACCATGAGACTGATCTTACTATCTACGACCATAAATCGTCTAGTTAGCACAGGGGTTTCTTTTGTATCATCCTCATAGATTACTAAAAGATAATTGCCAGAGTAATTCCATTTTATATCCTCATTGGGCAAAAATAATGTGTACTGGGTGTATTCTAAATAGGTGTTAAATGAGAATTCTAGTAGTTCGACTTCTTCTTCCGTAAAGCCATCTATATATTCTATATTATCGATCAGTGATGGTTGCCAGTTGCGGTCACAGTGTATCAGATCGTAAATAAAAGCATTTCCTGTATTCTCTACATCATCAAATTTTAGGACTAGCTTAGTATCCATAGATGCTCCTAGATTAATAACGGGGAAGGAGAGTGGGGCATCTTGTTTTTCTAGGGTTACACTTTTTATATAAGGTACATATTCCTTATTCTTAAATACTAGATTTTCATATTGGGTAAAGACGGGGCTTACGCCAATGAGGATTAAAACAATGCTACTAATAATCTTAGAACTCATATTGTAATAACGGAATATTTAAAATAAAGTAGTTAAGGAAAGGTAAAAAGATTAAACTATATGATCAGAAAATTGATGACTATCTATAAAGTATGCTAGGTATTTAGGTAACTGTGTTCCTATTTTATCAGTAAGGCTTTTTATTAAGGATGAATCTGATCAAATACTTACGATTTCTCCATTATCTAGTAGCTTATACTTTTTGACTGTTTTTAGATTTTTGTGAGCAGTAGAATTTTCTGTCTGAATCACTGTAAAGATATAAGGGGACTCTATGGTCGACTGGATAGACTGATGAAAACCTTCTTTCCCAAATTCAGAAAATAGAATCAGTTGTTTTAGATTATTAGTTTTTTTGTTTAAGCTCCATAGAGAGATTTGGTCACTGTAATGACCACCTTCCGTACGTGTATAAAAAATGCGACTTATGGCGTGGGTGCTATTATATATCTCATTAATACAAAAAGACTTGCCATCTTCTTTTTTTGTTTTCTCATAAGATCTAGGATAATTTTTTAGTAGAGAAGGTGATAATTCTTCGAGATATAGCTTTTCTTCGGAGACGCATTTTGCAAGCAAAAACTTTTCGAGATCAGCTTGATAGTTTCTGGCTGCTTTTGTTTCTCTAACTAATGCATCAGAAACTTTTAGCTTGACTTGAGGGACTGGTGGTGTATTGCTTTCTTGGGAGTTTCTAGTCTTGTTAGAGTCATCGGTTTTTTTTGAACGGTCTTTTTTAATTGTACCATCTGCTCCACATGATATAAGGATGGATAAACTGATAATTGTAAGAATCGCTCGACTTATAGTTTTCATCGTTATATTTTTAAAGACTAAAATAGGATTTTTTATAATTTATACATTCGGAGTAATACGTGTAGTACCTCTACTTTTATTACAATCCTACATCTCCGTTTTCAAAAAGCTTAAATTTATTGACTGTTTTTTCATTGACTTTAGTTTTTGAATTTACTATTTCTGTAATCACTAATGTAAAAGGAGCTTCTATTTTAGTAGATACTTTTTGATGATATCCACCTTTATTAAATTCTGAAAATAAGTGATACTGCCATAGCTGCTTAGTGGTTTTATTTAAACTCCAGATGGAAATAATGTCACCGTAAGGACCACCTTTTGTACGCTCATAAACTATACGACTCACTGCATTATTATTGTTATAAATCTCGTGGAGACAGAATGATTTACCATCTTTTTTATTTGTTCTAACAGAAGAGTATAAATAATCTTTGAGTAAAGAAAATTGTAGATCTTGAAGGTTTATAGCAGTGGATTCATCACACTTCTGATGGATATACTTATTTAGATTTGATTTATTTATTTCCTCTTGTTCTTTAATTCTTTTTTCCGCTGCAGTTAATTTTTTTATTTTTTTTGTCTGAGGATTATGGGTGTCATTGGTTTCCAGATTTTCTTTTTTACTCGTACAAGATATCAACACTAATAAGGCTAAAAATAAATTGCGAATAAGAACTTGAGATGGTTTCATTTATGATAGTTTACGACGTCTGGTTTACTAGTCCATTTATTGTTTTTTATTCTAAATCTCCAAGGCCAGTGAGAGCATTCCTCGGCGGTCGACATACCCACTCTCGGTCCAGAAATGATATTAGTTTTAGGAATTCTGAGACCTCTGTCTTCAATCCACAATGCTGATTTTTTTGAACTGAGGTCGATGCCATTTTGCTTTTTAGTAATGTCCATACATCTAGTAAATTTACCGGGGCCATTACAAGATTCCTTTTTGGTCATGGACATCATCCTTCTATCTTTCATAATATCTAATCCCTCAATGGGTTCTATGGCTCTTACAAGTATGGCATGAGCCATACCTTCTGGGGCCGTTACTATATTAAAAAGATTATGGATGCCATAACAGATATATACATAACACGTTCCTCCGATTGCAAACATGGTTTCTGTTCGGGGAGTTCTCTTATTCGCGTAAGCGTGACATGCCTTATCATCTGGTGCTCTATAAGCCTCAGTCTCTACTATAATTCCAGAAGTATAATTTCCATCAACATTAGAAATCAGATATTTCCCTAATAGATCTTTTGAAAGAGCCACTACATCTGTACTCTGATAGTAAGACTTAGGAATTACGGACATTTATCTTCTAGAATAATTAGGAGCTTCTTTAGTAATCGAGATATTATGAGGATGACTTTCTGCGACACCTGCATTTGTAATTTTTACTATTTCTTTTCCATGCATATGCGAGATGTCAGGAGCTCCTACGTATCCCATTCCTGCACGTAAACCTCCTAGATATTGCACCATTACTTCGCCTACAGATCCTTTAAAGGGCACACGTCCTTCTATTCCTTCTGGAACTAATTTTTTAATATCATCCTCAGCATCCTGGAAGTATCGATCTTTAGATCCGATCTGCATAGCTCCGAGCGAACCCATACCTCTATACACTTTAAATTTACGACCTTGGAAAATGACTGTTTCGCCAGGAGCTTCTTCTGTTCCTGCAAATAAAGAACCTGCCATGATTGTATTGGCTCCGGCTACTAGAGCTTTTGCGATATCTCCGGTGTATCGTATCCCACCATCACCGATGATCGGAACACCTAGGTGTTTTACTTTTTCGTAAGCACTGCGTATAGCGTAAAACTGGGGAACACCCACACCGGCTACGATACGAGTGGTACAAATACTACCAGGTCCGACACCTACTTTTATCCCGTCACATCCAGCCTCTGCAAGAGCGAGTGCTCCAGCTCCTGTCGCCACATTTCCACCGACTACCTGGAGGTCTTTAAATTTAGCTTTTACGCTTTTTATTGCATCTATTACTCCTTTAGAATGACCATGAGCGGTGTCGAGGCATATCGCATCTACATCCACATTTACTAGAGCTTCTACTCTTTCTAACATATCATGAGTAACTCCTACAGCTGCACCGACTACTAATCTACCTCTTGTATCTTTTGAGGAGTTAGGATAGTCTTCTACCTTCATAATATCCTTATAGGTAATGAGACCGATTAGTTTTTTATGATCGTCTACTACTGGTAATTTTTCTATTTTATATTTTTGTAAAATATCTTTGGCTTGATCTAATGTAGTTCCTTTAGGAGCGGTAATTAGATTGTCCTTAGTCATGATATCTTTTACCGGACGATTTACATTTACCTCAAAACGTAAATCTCGATTTGTTAGAATACCTATTAGTGTATTGTTATTATCCACTATAGGAATACCACCTATTTTGTGCTGTTTCATTAAATCTAAAGCATCAAAAATCATGGCATCGTCCTTAAGCGTGACTGGATCTATGATCATACCACTCTCTGATCTTTTTACTGCTCTTACCTGAGCTGCCTGATCTGCGATATTCATGTTTTTATGGATAATTCCGATACCTCCCTGACGTGCAAGAGCAATAGCCAGTTTAGATTCCGTTACGGTATCCATAGCTGCCGATACGATCGGAGCGTTAATTCTTATATCTCTAGTAAACTGTGTAGAAATATCTACGTCACGAGGAAGTACTTCTGAATATCCTGGCACTAGCAGAATATCATCAAAAGTATATGCATCAGATTGCTGGTTTAAATTACTTTTATCCATCCGTAAAGATATTTAAAATTATTTTTGATCAAAGTTATTCGTAAAACAATCGTTTATGTTATCAGTTCAAGGAGATGCTTTTTTTATGAAAGAGGCAATAAAAGAGGCTAAAAAAGCGAAAGCTGCTGGAGAAGTACCTGTCGGAGCTATCGTTGTAGCAAATGGTCAGATTATTGCCAAAGCTCATAACCAAACCCAGTTACTGAATGATGTAACTGCTCATGCAGAGATCATGGCGATTACGTCAGCTAGTTCTTATCTCGGAAGCAAATATTTAAACCAGTGTGCTATTTTTATTACGTTAGAACCATGTGTGATGTGTGCGGGTGCTCTAGCATGGTCGCAAATAGGAAGAGTAGTTTACGGAGCTAGTGATGATAACAGAGGGTTTATGAGATATGGAAAAGAATTACTACATCCAGCTACGAAATTGGAATATGGTATACAAAATGCGGAGTGTTCTCAGTTATTATTGCAATTTTTTGAAGAGAAAAGGAGACTTAAAAAGAAGTAAAGGCTATCGGAGCTTATAGTGAATAAAGAGATAAATAATGTTAAGTTTTTTAAGCTTTACGCCAATATTTCGACAATCTATTTAAACATTCGTTAAGCATCGAAGTCTAATTTGATAATTAGAATGATCTACACTAATTTCATTTATAGAACAAATTTTAAAACCATGAGTAGTGTAAAAAAAGTATCTATAGGATTAAGTAGCGTAAAGTACTTGCTAGTAGGATTTATTGGGTTAATGTTATTCAGTTCGTGTAGTCCGAGACTGACACCATTTACACAACGTTTGTATGACGAATACTCATGGTCCGATTCCGAACTCAAAAGAATACAGTTTTACTTATCGGATGATATCCGACTCACCCGTGATGTAGGCTCTGAGGATTCTAAAATTAAAGGAGGTAAAATCCGTATCAAAGATGGAAGAAAGGTAGAAGAGATTGTTTTTAAAGAAGGAACACCTGGGGTCTTAATTTACTTGCCTAAAGAAAATCGTTTTGCAGTTTCTTTTGATGACGATGATCGTTATTTGGTTTTTGGGCCGAGTAAACAGTATGGCGGAAAATATACTTTACGTGCCAAAGACTGGAAAAAGCAATATGGAAAAATAACCTACGGCGATAAAGTATATTTCACTGATAACGAAAGTGCTTTTACAACTCTCATGGTGGATATAAAAAAGGCTAATAAAGTAAATGTCAATCGTGAGAAAGTGGGCGGAAGAAGAGTAGGGCGATAAGATACGTAGCTACAATTTTTCGTAGTCCGCAGATGAAAGGTTTAATAAGTTACTATAGATCAAATATTTAGAGGATCAACGATCTAGATACAGTGGCTACCACTTATAGGTTTTGATGATTTAAAGGAATTTTATATCAGCTTTTAAGGCAATGTTTGATTACAACAATAGCCCGTAAAATTCGTAAAAGAATAGAAAAGCGTTTATAAGATGTATTTTCTAAATATCTAATACCTTTAAATCAAACTTTTAATTTACTCCTTCTAAGAAAGGAACAAATTTAAATCCACCTCTTCTTTTTAAATCAAATTTATCAACATCTGTTTTAATGATTTCTAGCATGGTTTGACTACCATTTTTCCCTACAGGAATAACCATTTTTCCATTGATTGATAATTGATCAAAAAGCATATTAGGAATAGAAGTTGCACCGGCGGTAACGATTATTTTGTCAAATGGGGCAAACCTTTCTGCTCCTAAATATCCATCTCCGTGTAGTGTACGTATGTTACCGTACCCTATGCGATTTAATAAACTACTAGTTTTATCGTAAAGTGATTTTTGCCTTTCTATGGTGTAAACTTTTGCACCCATCTCTGCTAGGATACATGCCTGATATCCAGAACCAGTTCCTACTTCTAATACGAGATCACCCTGCTGGACATCTAATAACTGCGACTGATAGGCGACAGTGTATGGTTGCGATATTGTTTGCTCTGCTTCGATAGGAAAAGCTACATCTCTATATGCCCACTCATCAAAAGCGTCATCTAAAAAATAATGTCTAGGAACATTGTAAATAGCGTTGATTACTTTTTTGTTGTTAATTCCTTTTCTGGCTAGTTCGTTTACCAGTTTTTGACGCATACCCTTATGCTTATGTAAATCTCTCATGAGCTTCATTTTTTATCTGATATTATCTAAAGAAGGGATGTACGATATCTATATTTGCAAATAACGATGGAAATTAAACCACTATTAATTGACGATAAATATTTATGACGTAAATTTAATATAAATATATTAAATAAAATCATAATATGTTATCTTCATTAAATAAACACTATAGATATGACTAAGATCAAATTTGGAACTGATGGTTGGAGAGCTATAATTGCAAAAGACTACACTGTCGATAATGTAAAAAGAGTAGCTCAGGCTTCCGCCGAATGGATGAAAGAACGTAATCTAACCAAAGTTGTAATCGGTCATGATGCCAGATTTGGAGGGCGATTGTTTTCGGAAACGACGGCTTGTGTTTTTGGCTATTATGGGATAAAAGTTTTTATTGCTCCGGAATTTGTAAGTACACCTATGGTTTCTTTAGGTATCGTAAAGTTAAAAGCAGATTTAGGTGTAGTTATTACAGCTAGTCATAATCCTCCTTCATATAATGGATATAAGCTTAAATCCTCTTTT
Source organism: uncultured Saprospiraceae bacterium (assembly GCA_938015805.1). Taxonomy (GTDB): domain Bacteria; phylum Bacteroidota; class Bacteroidia; order Chitinophagales; family Saprospiraceae; genus JAHDHU01. The sequence continues at coordinate 46,056 of CALLXF010000019.1, forward strand.
GGAGGACCGACTATTCCTAAAGAGATCTCTGAGGTAGAGGCTTTGATTCCTGATAATCATATAATAGATCTACCGACTATAGATACATTAAAATCAAAAGGTCTTTTAGAATATGTAGATCTCGAACAAATGTATTTTGATCATTGTGTTGAAAATTTTGATTTAGATGCAATAAAAAAATCTAAGATAAAATTGGTCTATGATGCAATGTATGGTGCAGGACAGCGTATTGTAGAAAGATTACTTCCTGATACCTATCTATTAAGATGTGATTATAATCCAGGATTTAGAGGAGCCGCACCAGAACCTATACACAGAAACTTATTATGGTTATCTGATACACTTAAGAAAACAGATTATAATCTTGGTCTTGCAAATGACGGAGATGCGGATCGGATCGGAATGTATGATGAGGATGGTAATTTTGTAGATAGCCATCACTTATTATTATTACTGTTATATTATTTAGCAGAAGTAAAAAAAATGACTGGAAAGGTGATCATTACTTTTTCAGTTACAGACAAGATGAAAAAACTTGCAGAACATTTTGGGCTAGAAATCGAAGTTACTAAAATCGGTTTTAAATATATCGCCGAAATTATGATCAAAGAGGATGTTCTAGTCGGAGGGGAAGAATCAGGTGGACTTGCTGTAAAAGGTCATATTCCGGAGCGAGATGGCGTATGGATGGGGCTATTAATAATGGAGTTTATGGCAAAAACTGGAAAATCTATTAAGCAATTAGTGCAGGAGGTATATGATATTGTCGGGCCATTTTCTTTTGATAGAGATGATCTCCATATTACGGAAGATAAAAAATTAGATATTATTGATCGATGTAAAAATGGTTCCATTTCTTCTATCGGAGACATAGCTATTATCAAAACAGAGACGATAGATGGTTTTAAATTTTACCTAAGCGATGCGGAATGGATAATGATAAGGCCTAGTGGAACAGAACCAGTTTTGCGGGTATATGCACAGGCTCCTACACTAGAGCGATGTAGGACATTATTGCAAATGACGCACCAGACACTCGGATAGTAAGTAAGTTACTTTTGTAAATCTTGGTAAACTTATGTCCCTAAATGTGTATCTTTCGATTACACAAAATCACTATTATGAAGGACATTAAGTTTCCAGTAAATTTTCAATTTAAAATAGGTACGCTTGCTAATGATTTTATCGCCACGGATGCAACAGGTAAAATAGTTGCCTATGTGCGTCAAAAAATGTTTAAACTCAAGGAAGACATAGAAATCTATAGTGACGAATCTCGAACAAAAATAAATTATAGTATTAAGGCGGATAAATGGCTTGATTTTTCAGCAGCATATGCTTTTTATGATGAACGTAATCAAGGCTTTGGAAAGATAGCACGAAAGGGATGGAGATCAATATGGAAGGCTCAATACGAAATTATAGATCAGCACAATCAATTGCAATATAACGTCAATGAAGAAAATGGTTGGGTTAAAGTATTAGATTCGATCCTAGGACAAATTCCAATTTTAAGTTTTTTTACAGGTTATTTGTTTAACCCTTCCTATCTCGTTACGGATATCAGAGGAAAGGCTATCGTAAGACTTAAGAAGAGTCCTTCTTTCTTTGGACGTAATTTTGAGCTTTCTAAAGTAGGGGAGATGGACGCAGATGATGATGATCGTATTATGCTCGGTTTAATGATGATGATCTTATTAGAGCGGAATAGAGGATAACTTGCTATACTGGAATATAATGAAACATAAAAAAGAACAGAAAGTATAGGTTAACCTAGTAGATCAGGAAGCTGCCATTTTTTACAATCTATCCATGAAAAAATTCGTTACGTTAATCGTCATGTAATATCAGCAACTTCCATTATTTATCATAGAGATCTTTTATGTATAGAAGTGTTTTATTACTTATCGCCTTATTTTTTATCGCCTGTCACCCTAAAACTTTACCTTCTAAGTTGGAACCTCAATCCGGGGTTACACTTTATAAAGTATACAACATTGATAGTGACGAAGTAGTTAAAGCAGGAATAGATTTTTCTAATATTCCTAATTTACAAAGAGTCCCTAATAGTTATATGGATGGTATAATCGGAATAGCACATCGACGAGAGGATTTATTAGAAATCTCTAAGGAAATAGATAAAAGAGCTGATGATAATGGAACATTACGTTTACTTTGGTCGAGCAAGCCGCTTAGATATGAGTATCCAGATAAAACTGGATATGTGTTGTTTGCCGTGCAACCTAATCATCAGGCTGCATTGGATACATTAAACAGTCATTACATTAACGTAAGTCAATTTTGGAGTCATGAGACTTTCGAAGTAGGGATTCTTATCCATTATACAGATGCAGGTAAACAGGTACTAAAAGCTTTGGCAAAAAACCCAACGTATAAAAATATTTCTTTGGCTTATGTAGTAGAGGGAGAGGTATGGGAGATTAGGAGATTGAGACCTAGGTATCATGAAAGTTTAGCATTTTACGGATTTAAAAAAGCCGAGGAAGCAGAAGAATTGGCGAAAGCCATAAATAAAAAATCTAAATTTTAGGCTATTTATTCTTGTTCCAGAACCATCCCCATGTGCGGAATATTATCTTCTAAATATTCTTCTCCGGTAGGAACAAAACCTAAAGATTTATAAAATCCTTCCAGATAGGACTGAGCAGATATCTTTATAGGAATATGAGGAAATAATACTCTACAGGATGCTATAGATTTTTGCATTAGTTCTTTACCCATTCCTTTGCCTCTTATACTAGATGCGTTTACTACACGACCGATAGAGCAGTAGGAATTATAACTTATTTTTTTATCCAATAGACGAGTGTAACATACAAGTTCATTATCCAAGTATCCTAATAAATGGTATGCGTTTAAATCTTTACCATCAGCATCCAGATAAGGGCAATCCTGCTCTACAATAAAAACTTGCTGACGCAATACCATCATCTCATAGAGCTCTTTTTTTGAAAGATTATAGTATGAGCGTAAGATGTATTTTATGCTTTTTGTCATTAAATATTATCGCTAAAGGGATACAAAAAAATAAAGTAATTAGTTATTTTTTAAATAACCTAACGAGGCTCGAATTTCTTCTTCTGTAAGTTCCTCTTTTATCTGAAAAGTACCACGTATACCCATATGCGTAGAATTTTCATCTAGGATTTCTTCAAAATGAGCACATTCCAGATCTTCCGTAAAAAACATGTGGTCATAAGGAATCTCAAATCCATTTACACTAAAGCCTCTTCTGGAGTTTTTAAGTTTAGATTCTTTAGTAAAAATTCTAATGAGGTTACTCCAGTGGACCATATTAAGATCTCCTATGGTAATCGATGGATAAACAGATGAGCGTATTTTTTTAGATATGGTTTCTAATTGATTCTTTGCATTTATTTTAGAACTTTCGTTTAGGGGAGGAAGGATATAGTTACTGTACAGACTTATAATCTGGTCTCCCATTTTTAAGTTAGTTGCCAGGTAATTATCTTCATCTTCTCCTACTATTTGATTTTTTAAAAGTTCTTGTTTAGAGAATAATGCTTTTCCAAAAGGGTCTATCCTTACATTTTTAACAACATAAGGATATCTCTCAGCCAGACTATCTTTTAGAGCCATGTCCCAGTTAGGAGTCAGTTCCTGAAGGGAAATAATATCGGCATCCATTTTTATGAGCCTACGATAAAAATCGTCATAGGAGTCGTTAATGTTGGCTAGATTAAAATGGACGATTTCTAGTTTTGGAGCAAGCTTATTCTGAGGTAGTATTAGGTGATCGTTAGACTGACTTTTAAGGAAAATACACAATGCCGCTACGCATCCTAGTCCTAAAAACATCAGTTTATATCTACCCATGGCAAACAGGAACAAAGAGAATGCTAGCAAACCATAAAGACCATGGACAGCATATTCTATTCCTTTTTCGACGATGATATTATCAGAGAATGGAAGATGAGGTGTAAATATAAAACCTATGGTCACGAACAGCATAAGACCAGCTGTGGTGAGTTGTAACCATCGGTTTTTCATAAGGGGTAAAATTTTAATCTAATGTAATCTATCTCAAGTTAACAATCAATCTATAAAATCAGCGAGAACAGCTGTTTTCTTAACAATTGATTTATTGCCTTGGTCATCAAATAACTCAATCAAAATCACATAAATTCCGATATCTCCTATAGTACCTTCGTCAGTGATTCCATCCCAATAGACGGTATTTTCTAATCCAAGTAACATATTATTAGACAGATTTCTTATTAAAAAACCCCTATCTGTAAAAATTTTAATATTAGAAATATACCCTGGATTAGGTAGGTTAAATTGTATGGGAAGTAATTCGTTATCTCCGTCACCGTTAGGAGAAAAAACTTTTAGAGGGATACTTACTAATTCGTCAGAAGAAGTATTGCCACTTTGATTATTAGAATTTTTATATCCTGGAGTTGCAAACAAGGCTGTCTCTGCTGCACTATACCATGAGTTATCTGCATTAGTAAGTGATGTGGAGACTAGTTTTTCTAAACTTACTCCTTTAACATCATCGATAAGTACAAAATGGAGTTCGTCAGTATAATCAAAGGAGTCTAAAGTGATCGTAATAGCTCCGTCATCATATAGAAGCGAGGCATTTCCAGCGTCTGCATTAAAGGAAGGTAACTCTTGATCTAAGATTTGATCAGGGTCTGTAGGTTGGTAATGCAAAATAGTAAATTCAGGGTCTTTTGTAAACGCAATAATTTCACCAGGTAAAAGGACGAGTCCGGATTGTATAGGATCTGATTGTTGGTTTTGGGTATTAGCAATAATTACATTATTTAAACTTAGGAATTTATCACTTGTATTTATAATTTCTAAAAAGTCAGATCCACCTGAGACAGGATTAAATAAAATTTCATTGATATAGATATCTCCTGCTTGAGGTGCTACGACTGTAAATATTTCCTGGCACTCTGATATAGATACATTGCCGGCTAGATCTGTGATACCCATACTACAGATGGTATATAAAATTCCTGAGGTTAATGGGTTTGCTAATTTAATCTCTAAGACATTAGGACTGAGGTCATTTACAATGATAGCTTCAGGACTACCGATTCCGTTATCTATACCGACATTGGAGAGAGCCATTGCATTAGCTGAGGCTAGTAATTCGTTATAAGTGAGTACTATAGAATCTGGGGTAATAAGATCTACAGCAACAAGAGTAGGTGGTGCAAGATCCTCTTCTGGCGTACGTATATCTATATCGTCAAAGAAGAATTTATCACTCCGAGTAGAAGTGTAAGTGCAGTAAAATCCAAAAAACAGGTTGCCGTCTAAAGCGATGCTGCTTTCCGAAAAAGATAATTCCTCTGATAGTACAATTCCACCATCATAATCGACATTTATAAGCCATTGTCCTAGGTCAGATTTTTTGATTTGGAATCGTGCCTGAGCCGGATCGGTAGCAACAGCACCCATAGATGCGGAGGCTAGTGCTGTAGCGATACCGTTTTCTAATTTGTTAAAACTGATCGCATCACTAGATCCGTCTTCGCCTATTTCTAGAAAGTATCCATTGGCTGTAGCCAAATCAATATTATCTAAGGCTAAGTAAATTTTAAGATTGTTACCATTAGAAGGATTAAAATCTAGGCGGAAATATCCATTCCACTCTATACTATCCTCCGCGGTGTAAGTGTTGTATAAAAATGACTCTCCAGCTTCGTCAGCGTTTAATTGTAATAAGAGATTATCATTAACTATAAAATCTTGGATATCGCCAGACCAACTTGGATTTTGGGTAAAATCACCATCGGAGAAGTCGTCTGTTAATTGGCTCCAGCCAAACAAAGAAATAAGAATAAAAAGTAATGTGGTTCCCGACCTAATAATTATCATGCTATAAAATTAACTAAGATTAAAACTATTCGCATATCCTTTCTAGCTTTGCAACGTTAAATCTAAAAGAAATTTTATGAAAATAGCGGTTGTAGGTGTTACTGGACTAGTCGGTCAGGTAATGTTGCAAGTTTTAGAAGAAGTAAATTTTCCTTTTACCTCGTTTATTCCGGTGGCTTCGGAAAGATCTGTCGGGAAAACGGTACGATTAAAAGGAGTTGATTATACTGTAATCGGGATGGATGATGCAATAGCAGCTAAACCCGATATAGCGCTATTTTCCGCTGGAGGAGAAACATCTAAGCTATGGACTCCTAGATTTGCAGGAGTAGGTACGACGGTGATCGATAATTCGTCTGCATGGCGTATGGATCCTGCGGTAAAACTAGTTGTTCCTGAGATAAATGCAGATACATTGCAAAAGAGTGATAAGATTATCGCTAATCCTAATTGCTCTACGATACAGATGGTAGCGGCAATCGGATCGATACATAAAACCTATAAAATCGATAGACTTGTTATTTCTACATATCAGTCGTATACGGGAACTGGAGCTAAGGCTGTAAAGCAATATAATGCTGAGAAAGAAGGGAAGTCATTACCTCAATCAGAAATGGCATATCCTCATCCTATTTTTGAAAACTGTATTCCTCATTGCGATATATTTTTAGAAAATGGATATACCAAAGAAGAGATGAAACTGGTCCACGAGACAAGAAAAATAATAGGAGATGATAAAATAAAAATAACAGCAACAGCTGTTAGGGTTCCTGTGGATGGTGGCCATAGTGAATCCGTAAATTTAGAGTTGAGAGAGGCTTTTGAGATTAATGATATAAAAAAGCTGATAGCGGAATCTCCCGGAGTTACCGTTATGGATGACATTAATCAGAATATATATCCGATGCCTTTACTAGCTAAAAATAAAAATGAAGTTTTTGTGGGGCGTATACGACGTGATGAGTCTATAGAAAATGGGCTACATTTGTGGATAGTATCGGACAACTTACGTAAAGGAGCAGCTACTAATGCGATACAGATAGCACAGTATTTGCATAAACAAGGTTTAGTATAACATAGGAGAGGATGTAAAATTTTACAGAAATCTCGCACAATAGTATTTACAGAATTTAATTACAGAGAAAAATGAAAAACAGGATTGTACTTTGGGGAACCGACGAAAATGAAAAAAAAGTGCTTATCGCACTAGAATTACAAGTTAAAGATAATAGAGTAGATGTATACAGCTTTACAGAAGAGCTGGCAACAGAGGTATTCTATAATCAGATGATGAACCAATGGAGAAATAATGAGGATATCTTATTTCCAGAAGGCACTAAAAAAGAAGAGAGAGAACTCTCGGTAACTGGAGATATACTCCCAGAGACGCTAAAAGTGGAGCGTACAGATATTATAAATAGAGCAAAAACAGAATGGCATTTTTCTGTTCTCTCTTCTAAAATGTACGAGATGTACAGATCCGAAGTAGAGAGTATTAAGGAAAAGGTGGAACAGCTATCTGAGTATGATAAGGATATATGGAACGAGATGAAGGCTTTCTGGAGCAAAGTCCAAAATCAAGTAAGAGAAAAAAACCTTTATCGCGAACATGCTAATTCTTTAAGAAAATCATCAGATTCTGTTTTTGATACACTTAAAAAGCTGAGAAAAGCTTTGGATAATGAATTTGAAAAAGTGTCCACAGAAGCAGTAAATGGATTTTTTAATAAAATGGATCAGATAGAGGCTAAGATAGATAAGGGATTAGGCTTAAAGCCAATATTTGAGGAGCTTAAAAAAGTACAGTCGGAATTTAGAGATGCAAAGTTTACTCGTGATGATCGTAATAAAGTTTGGAAACGGTTAGATGCGGCTTTTAAAACGGTAAAAGAAAAACGTTTTGGAGATGCTGGAGAAACTCAGTCTGCCACTTCTCGTTTACAAAGGCGATATGATGGTCTTATGTCTGCTGTGGATAAAATGCAAAAATCCATCAATAGAGATAAGAGTGATAAAAACTTTCAGGATAAAAGAATCGATCGTACTGAGGGTCAGTTAGAAGCTCAGCTGCGACAGGCAAAGGTTATGATGATCGACGAGCGTATCGCATCTAAAGAGGTAAAACTTGCCGATATGATGCAAACTAAACTGGACTTAGAAAAGAAACTAGAGCAAGAGAAAAAGAGAGAAGTAAAAAGAGCGGAAAAAGCAAAGATAGAAGAAGTAAAGAATGAGCTTAAGGCGAAAGTAGAAGAAGAGATCAAAGGGAAACAGGCTGAGCTAAGTGCGGAAGAAAAATCAAAATTAGAAAAAGCTGCTGCCGAAATAAAGGATACTAAAAAGGTAAAGACTGACGCTAAAGAACAAAAGCCAGTGGAACCTATCGCTACGGAAGAAAAAAAGGAAGAAACTTCTGGATTATCCATAGAAAAAGATAAAAATGAACCTGGATTAGTGGAGGCAATTTCTATTATGGCAACAGAGACAATGGAAGATGTAGTAGATACGGTAAAAGCAATTAAGGAAGTGGTAGAGGATAAAATAGAAGATGTTATCGAGGCGATCTCTGAAGAGGAATAATGATTTGTAATACTATACTTTTATTGAATAGCGTAACTGTCCTAGAGTAAGTAATTAATCGGTAGATAAGAAACAATAGCTGATATAAAAGTTACCAGTGATATAAGAATAAAAAAAGCCATGATCAAAAGGACCATGGCTTTTTTTATTTATTAAAATCAGCAATACGATTACTGAATAATTACTTTTTCGGTAATTGCTCCAGAAGCTGTTTCTATTTTTACTAAGTATATTCCACTGGTTAGTGACTCAGTATTAAATTGAATAGCTTGATTATTATTGCTTAATGTTACACTTTCTGTCAAGATTAATTTCCCATCTAGAGTAAACAAACCTGCAGATGCAGCTTCGGTATTTTTAGAAGAGATGTTAATATTTACGACATCATTTGCAGGGTTAGGGAATATTTCTAAATTAAAATAATCGTTTTCTACTCCCACTACACCTGAAGATATACCATCAGATTCTATGTATACTTCTAACGCTTCTGTGCAATCTGATGATTCGTCAGGAACATTAGTAGCGGTAACACATGCCTTAGAACTATAAGAAAGTAAATCCATTAATTCAAAGTCATCCATTGCCCATCCAGCAAACTCTCCTCCGGCTACGGTCTCATCATCAGCCGCATATCTAAATCTTACCACGACAGATTGTCCAGCATAACTCGATAAGTCTAGGTACGAAGCGATATATTCATCTTGTAGACCAGTAAATCCATCTAAGAAAGGAATGGCTAATGTTCCATATCCGATAGGTGTATTATACTCGTTACGGATAAACTCATCTCTTAGGATAGTAAAGTCACCTCCATCTGCGGAGATCTCTATAAATCCACCGTCTACTGCTTCTTGCGTATTCCATCTGTGATAGAATCTTAGTGTAGGTCTAGTTCCGGATACTGTAAACGCTTGTGATCGTAGGGTCTGATCCGAACCTGTAGCTTCTCCAGCGATAAACCAAGCTCTATTTCCAGAGTTAGTAGGACTGGTTACTACATTCCAAAAATTTATAGATTGGTCTAAACTTTCTCTTACAAAATATCCATCATCTCCAGCTTCCATATCTTTTAGTAAAATCGTTTTAGACGGCTCGTTATCAGTAACCATTTTAAAAGTGATTTCTACTGTGGTATCGTATTCCATATCTCCTAGGTCAAAACTTACAAGACCAGCAGCAGTTGTTGCCGGAATGTTAGACGATCCTACTACAAATTGCATCCCTGCAGGTATCTCATCACTCACTAAAACTCCAGTAGCTGTTTCTGGAAAATGATTAGTAACTGTAAGTTTTACATCTACCTCTCCACCAGGTAAAACAAAGTCAGTCATTTCTTTTCTAATCTTTAATTTTTCTATACATGTAGCTAATGGTTCAAAATTTTCTGTACCATCATTAATACTCGCATTAGTACCTTGGTTTGCAAAATAACCTAATCCTCTTCGAGCAAATACTTCCCAGATTAGACATTGGTTTTCGCCATCAAAATTCATAAGGTCCGCGGTCAGAATGGCATTTCTACCATCTACGTAACCAGGGCTACATGGTTGTAGTTTTAATCCATCCATTACTAGTAATACAGCTTTGTAATTTCCTGATTCTGTATTAGAGTAATCTGGATCATATCCATAAACTTCTACAAATTTCCAGTACATATCCCATAACATCTGACACCACATTTCTCCCACACCGTGAGGTATATTTATTCCTTTGATATAATCATAAGTAGTCGGGTTTATACTCATGTCTGTAGAGTAAGGATAATTTCTGATTCCATTAGAATTTGCAGAAAGTCCGTCAGCATAATTTCCGATACCTCTTTTATCAGCACCTGTATCTCCATCTTCTACTGTAGTGACTAGAGCAAAGAAATCACTCCATCCTTCTCCCATTTGCTCATCTCCTCCTAAACATCCAGTTCCAGGTCCACCTGTAAGACGTGTAGAAATTCCATGTCCAAATTCGTGAGCGATGACTCCGTTATCAAAATCTCCATCTAGGAAATCTGGTCCATTACTTTGATTTTTAAATTCTACTACTACTGCAATTTCTGCGGCAAGTGATGCTTTGAATAGATTACAGTCAGAGCTTTTTAATGAAATTACTGGAATAGTAACTTGATCACCTACAGCTCCAGGAGCCATTCCGATAGTTGAATCTTCAAAATTACAGATAATAACAGCTACAGCACCCGCGTTTTCTGCATTCAGAGCCTTAGCTCCAAATTCGCAAACACCTCTATCTATTAAAGCTACTTTACCTGTGATGTCATTTAAAATTTCTGTACAACCGTCCGTCACAGAGCCACTACCTGTAACGCCATCGTTTACTACGATTACTTCAGCTGTGATATCTACCATATCTGCAGCTACATCTGCTCCAAAAGTGGCTGTTCCGATCTCAGAGTAAATCCCTGCAATCTGATCCGGTTCGTTAACTTTAAAGATCCCAGAGTTTTGCCATAAGTACATTTGCATTCTTCCACTTGTCCCATCCGGAGGAGTAGCAAAATTTGCATTATTGACATGGTTACCGTCGTTAAGTGCCGCACCATCTTGACCTTGAGCTAGCACTTCATCATTTCCTAATCCTCCTAAACCAAAGTTATTAGATTGGAAATTTCCTGCTTCTTCTGTAAAACCTACCTGGTAAGCAATATCATGCATCATATTACACATGTAGAATAACTGTACTTGTGCTAGAGCATTCATTTCTTCTGGCTCAGCTAGATAGTCAAATTCATAATCAAATACTAACTCTGGACCGCCATCTGGTTCGTTACCATCGGATACATCGTCATCATTGATATCACCATAAGCCCATACGTTATTACCTCTTGTAATCGTATACTCTGGTCCAGGCATACCATCAGTGTCATGCCATCCATTAGGAGAAGCTGCTAAGATTGCAGGATCCTCTGTAAGTGACTGCATTCCATGTATAGGCGACTCTACTGGCAATGCAAAAACATTATAAGTTGCATCTGCTAGTAACATCGCTTGATCTACAGGTTTAAAGGTTTCCTGATGAGCTGTAATACTATGTCCTGCACATCTATGTGCTCTATCCATATTTTTAAGCCCTACATGATCATGATTACAATAGATCGTAAAGTTATTTTTGTTTACAATAGATCCATTTTTTGCGTTTACTCTAACACTCCAGTAATCTGAGTTAGTGGTCATATCTACGGTAAAGTCCCAAACTAAGATTAGATTTTGATTTTCATCCAGTTGATAAACTAACTTTGCTACTACATCGCTATTAGAAAACTCAGGTTTATCATAAATAATATGAGTCTCTGATTTTTTTTGTTTAGGAGTAAGGCTTTTTACACTAGTCTCGATTCCCATGATGTTTATACCAGAAAAAATAGCTTGTTCTGCAGATAATGATGCTGTAGAGGTATTTACTTTATTATTGGCCTCTGGGATAAATTTAGAGTCAGAGGAATAGACTTTATTTCCTTTTACCGCGAGACTTGTAATCGCATTATTGATAGGAATTCCATTATGTGTCTGTTGCAGATAAATATGCGTAACTCCATTGTGTTTAGAAGTGTACATATCAGATACGAGAGGGTTTTCTATGTCTTTTTGACTGAGATTCCACTTTTCAGCATTTTCTTCTACATGTCGTAACGCTAGATCTACTGGATTTTGTTGCTGAGCAAAACAAAATACACTAGAAAGCATTAGCGTAAAAAGAAAAAATACGTTTTTACTAATCATGCTTTTTTAATTGTTTGTTGGTAAATAATTTTGTGTCAATATACAACAAACACTATAAATTAAATTAAGTTTGATGCTTATCTATTGTCTTTGCAAGACATAACAGGGAATTTTAGAAACTTGGAGAAAGAAACACAGTTAATTATTGGGCGTAAGCCTATACTCGATGCACTATCTTCTGGAAAGGAGCTAGATAAAGTATTGGTTATTAATAGCCTCAGGGGCGAATTTGAGGTAAAGCTCAGGCAACTCTCCAAACAGCATAATTTTACGATCCAAAGGGTACCGCAAGAAAAGCTTGATAAAATTTCTAAAAATGAAAATCACCAAGGGATAGTAGCTTACGTTTCCGCCTTGTTATATTTTGATTTTAACGATCTTTTACCTCAGCTGGTTAAGTCTAAGAAAGACCCATTGATTTTAATTTTAGATGGAATCGAGGATGTAAGAAATATGGGTGCTATAGCGAGATCTGCTTATGCTTTTGATGTAGATGTGATCGTGACCATGATGAAGGGTAACGCTAGGATAAATGATATCGCAATAAAAACTTCTGCTGGAGGCCTATTAAATATTCCAGTTTGTAGGCAAGAAAATCTATCAGATACCTATTCTCTCTTATCAGAGAACGGAATACCTATTATAGCAAGTAGCTTGCAGACGGATGCAGTTTTACAGGATATGGAACTATCTGGGGGCTTAGCCGTTGTAATAGGATCGGAAGAATCGGGTATTTCAAAGATAACCTCTGATTATGCCGATTTTAAATTTAAAATAGCCCAGTCCACTAATATGGAATCTTTAAACGTTTCTGTAGCGACAGGGATCATTCTTCATCATATTTACGATCAGAGAAATGCAAAATAGTAATAGTCGTTTTTTCTTATTCTTTTTTCTCATTGCTTCATTTTTTACAGGATTATCTTCTTGTAAATCCACTAAAGACTCTCTTGCAGATAATCAAACTAAAGCAAAGCAAGATTACAGTTTAGAAAATGCTTTGCTCTGGGAAGTTACAGGTAAAGGATTAAAGCAACCGTCTTATGTTTTTGGAACTATCCATATCATAAATGACGAAGATTATTTTTTGCCTAAAGGAGCTCTTGCAGCAATAGATGCCTCAGAAGAGATAATTTTTGAGATCGATATGAATGACATGAACGATATGACTAAGCAGATGGGAATGCTTAAAGATGTGTTTATGAATGATGATCTTACTTTAAAAGATTTAATGGAAGAGGCAGATTATAAACTCGTCTCTGACCATTTTTCCAAATTAGGATTACCCATATTTTTCTTTGAACGGATGAAACCGATGTTTTTGACAGTTTTTGCTTCTAGTGATTTTGATCCATCTGGTATCCAAAACGGTTCTATGAAATCATACGAAATGGAATTTTTTGAGATTGCAAATAAGTCAGGGAAAAAAGTAGGAGGTCTAGAGTCCATAGAGTATCAGTTAAATGTTTTCGATAATATACCATATAAAGATCAAGCCCAAATGCTTTTAGAATCGATAAAAACTTCAGGTGGTGGAGGAGATCAGTTTAAGGAAATGGTCGATATTTATAAGGCCCAGAATATAGACGCGATGATCACTATGATCGGGTCTGAGGAAGCAGGAATGTCAGAATATGAGGACATCTTAGTAGGAGATCGTAATAAAAACTGGATACCCATCATGGAAGAGAAAATGAAAGTACAAACTACATTTTTTGCTGTCGGTGCAGGGCATCTTGCAGGTAAGGATGGAGTCATCCACTTGCTAAAAAACCAAGGGTATAAGCTAAAACCACTCAGCCAGGTAAAATCATAAATGGCTTTAATAAAAAAAGTAAACGGTATTTTACCGCAGATAGATGCTACTGCGTGGATTGCAGAAAATGCCACGATTACTGGAGATGTAACTATAGGTAAAGATTCAGGTATCTGGTTTCAGACTGTTATCAGAGGTGACTGTAATCGGATCATCATAGGAGATCATGTAAATATCCAGGATCAGTCTATGGTACATGGCACCACTGGAAGAGGGGATACCATCATCGGAAATCATGTGTCTGTCGGGCATCGAGTCATCATACATGGATGTAAAATCCATGATCATGTGCTGATCGGAATGGGAGCCATTATACTAGACGATACCATTATTGAGTCTGATGTCATTGTAGCTGCTGGTGCTCTCGTCACTTCTGATAAGGTCCTAAAATCAGGATGGTTATATGCAGGTATCCCTGCAAAACCGATCAAAGAAATAACTCCAGAAATGAGGCAGTTATATATAGAGGGAACAGCCGCGGCCTACGTAAAATACAAAGAACACTATCGCTAGATTTATTAAGATCTCAAGAATTTAACGCCGCTAGCTTCCGAGTATACTCATGAGTATTAACTTTCTAAAAGTCTATAAGCTATCTGCCCTTCTTTATTAAATACACTCCTAATAATATCAGTCCCATACCCATAAAATGCGAAACTCCGATAGACTCTCCATCTATAAAACCGAGTAGGGTAGCTACGATCGGAATGATATAGGAAACTGATGAGGCAAAAACAGGATTAGTTTTTTGGACCAGTTTAAAAAAGAGGACGGTAGAGATCACGGTTCCTAAGATTGCGAGGAGTACCACTGAGCCCGTAGATGACACCGGAATCTGATTATTTAGAATAGAAAAAATAGTCCCCCTATATATGAGATAAATTATTGCTGGGGGGCCTATAAGAGCAAACGACACGGCACTGAGTAGAGTAGGTTTTATGTTTTGAAAATATGTTTTTACTACATTAATATTAGTTCCATAGCAGAGGGTTCCTATAAGCATAAAAAGGGCATAGATAGGCTTTCCGCCAATGTTTCCATCGGCTCCGTAAAGAATAAGTAGTGAAGTTCCTACTAGGCCTAGTAGAATACCTGCGAATTTTAGGAAAACAAACTTAGATCTGAAAAGTAAAATACCGACCATAAATGTAAATATCGGAGTGGTACTATTTAAAATACCAGCTATCGAACTGCTAATCTCCGTCTGTCCCAGTGGAAACATAAAAGCGGGAATTCCACTTCCAGTCATACCCACAAGTAAAAATAATAACCATTTATTCCATGGGATGTCACTCCATTTTACAATCAATATTGGTAAAAATGCTATCGAAGAAATACTAATCCGTAGAGCGGCCACTTCAAAAGGATCAAAACCGATCAGACTTTTTTTTATTAGTATAAAAGAAGATCCCCAGATTACGGCTAGTAATAATAAAACACCAATGGAAGAGGAAGATATCTCTGTACGGTCATTCATAAAATCAGATCATATTAGATCATACCTCTAATAGACGAATAATTTTGTTGATTGTAAGTCTATGAAGTAATTGATTTTTAAGATTCTTAGCTATTGGTCATTATTTTAAATCTGTAAAATAGTTTAATTTATCGCAGATATCTTCTCTACGTTAAAAGGAATCATTTAACTACAACTTGCAAATAAATTCACGCATATTAAATGCTAATTAATGGTTTAGTACAAGAAAATAAATATGTTTTCTCACTTATCGGGAGTATTAGAATATAGTCTTGTTAAAAGAAAGAAGCCATCTAGATTTTTCTAAATGGCTTCTGATATATTATGATTTTAATTTAGCGTTTTAAAAATGCTTAATCGATTTTTAGAACTCTTTGCTGATACCTTCTATTATCTTGTTCTATCTGGAATAAATATACACCTGTAGATAATTGCGATATATCTATACTATTAGACTTAGCATCTAATGTTTTACTAATTACAGTTTTTCCATTTATATCCATGACCTGTAAAGCCACTGATGTATTAAATTCTTCAAAATTAACAGTGACTAAACTATTTGCTGGGTTAGGAAAAATATCGATACCGCTTACTTCTGATATATCTGATGTAGATGAGGTAAAACTAGCATCTATCTCTATATCAAATCTAGTAATACCGATCCAGCCACCATTACCATCTGTAACTGTGAAAGTAAAAAAGTCAGATGTCACACTGTCGTCGATGTCATTACGGTATCTGATTTTTTGATCATTGATATCTTGCTGCGTAAACTGAGCTCCTACAGATAGTACAGTACCATCTAAGTACATGTTTCCACTCATCGGAGCCTGTACCACAGTATAATTTAATTCCGACGCCACATTATCTGTATCTTCCGATAGCAAATTATCAAATGTGACTCGCTGTCCAGAATTAGGAGGTAGTTGTAAAACATTGTTATTTATAAGAGATGGCGGTGCTAGTGATGCATTAGAACAAATTTCTAGTTCGGCATTATCTAGTGTTCCTCCATTTCCAGGCTTCGTATCAGATATTCTTATCTTCCAGACTCCCTGAGCGTTTTCTCCTATAAAAACACTTAATGGTTCTTCAGGAATATAAACAGAACCACCTACTAATGGACACTGGTATGTCGTCGCGGCAGCATCATTAAAGCCTACATTATAATTAGTATTTACACCACATCTATTATTTAAAACTTTGACTTCAGTACCAGCTGGACTAACAACAAAAACTTCTAAGTCTGATACCTTATCATGTAATCCTTGGATATTAGTTAAAACCACATCCTGAACAGTTCCTGTAGAACTAATAGAAATATTAGCTTCTATTTCAGGAGCTCCAGATTGAGAAATATTAATAGGTAAATTCTCAGCACTACCGATAGCACAATTAAGCGTCTCCGTTCCAAAAGCTCGTGTCGCAGTATAATCTCCTTCTTTACATTTATTATTAGGTTTAACTCTCCAAAAGTATAGTGTATTTTTTTCCAACAATGATGGGATAGTGTACGTATTATTGGCTAACCCAGTTTCGCTCAGAACAATAGTTTCTTCTGCAAAAGATGGATTCGTTGCTACTTCTATATCATATGAAGTCGCATCAATTATTGATGTCCATTCAAAGGTTGGAAGACTAGTAAGTCCTAATGCATTTTCTATGGGAGTAGTTAATTGGAATGCAGAGAAATCTGATCCCGTATATTCTAAAATAACCTCTTGTGTCTGTACCATTCCTCCAGCAGTCGATTGTAAAACTAATACTGTCGAACCGCTACCTGTAACTCCAGACAAATCTATATCAACAGTTATGTTTTCGTTAGGGTCAACACTATTACTGGAAAAGTTTACTGTAGCCCCTGTAGGAAGACCACTTACGATATCATACGTTACTGGATCTGCAAATCCTTGGAAACCTTCATTTTGGATCTCTAAGCTTACTATCTCTGGAGTACATACCACTACAGACTTAGGAAAAACATCCATAAAGTATCCCGGTTCTGCTGGAGCCACGATATTACAATCCTGATTAGACATATCGTAAAATATATTATCATCAGCTCTGACGATAATCCTAGTATAATCAGCTGGTGTATTAGGAATAGTCACAGTTTGCAAACCATCGTTAGCTACATTACTTGCGAGAGTATACAGATCATTTTCTCCCATAAGACCAGCATTTGTACTTAAATAAATACTTACTTTCTGGCAGTTTACTAGATCTCCATCTGTATTTGCGACGTCCCATGTAACGTCTATGACTTGCCCTACTTCAAAAGTCATGGCTGTGTTAGGAGATGTTACTCTAAACGGCCCTGCATCTTGAGTAGCAAAAAATTCTACCTCAGACCAATCTGCAGTACCTCCGCCTGGATTATTATCTCGAGCTATAAATCTAAAGGTCATATCTCTACTGTAAGTCGGTAGTAATTCTCTGATATCTAAACCATTATTGATTACAGTAGAAATCTGTGGAAAAAATCGAGTTTTGTCAGTAGTTAAAGCTCTAGTTTTAAAAATAGGTGCATTAGCGATAGGCTGTCCTGTATTTGATAACGGACCTATATTATATTGTTCCCATGCAAAAGTAAGATCATCATTATTAGGGTCTGTCGCTTCACCTGTTAGTATAAATGGTGTGGATATAGGGATAAAAAAGTCATCCTCATAGCTAAGAGAAGATTCTGGACTCATATTACCAATATCTTCTTTTACCGCACAATCACCTGCACCTCCATTACGAGTATAGAGATAAATTTCTTGTAGAGTAGATACGTGATATCTATCAAAATTATCTCCAGTATTATCAGGACCACATGCTCCTGAGTAGGACATAATAGTAGAACCACTTCCTACTTCATAACCAGTCCCAGGATTTTCATTTCCCGCTGCTCCACTATTACTACAGTTATTCATGGTATGATTTCCATTCATCTGATGACCTATCTCATGTGTAAGAGTTCCGATTACACCATTATTTACAGACTGACCGTAAAAAGCAGTAGCACCTGATGCTTTGTAAGATTGGCATATTGCTCCTAATCGGGCGATACCTCCTACGTCTGAGCAGTAGGTCAGTATATGTCCTAAATCATAACTATTAGCACCGATTGCATTGTTTACTATGGCTGGATTTTGGCTTAATAAACCTCCGCAGTCGTTAAAATTAGTGTAAGGATCAGTGTCTCCATCTGTAAATATTAGCAGGTCATTATTTTCTACTAATTGCATTACGATAGACAATTCGTTTTCAAAAATGAGATTTGCTCTATCTACAGTTTGTACCATCAAGTCTAGGATCTGAGCCGTAGATCCATGATCTCCTCCCCATTCTCCTGTACATGCAAGAGCTAGTCTATAAATACGTAGATCCACAGGTACTGATGGGTTTTTTAAGCTTTTGTATAATTGATCTTCAGATATATCTTCCATATGATTATGTGTCTCATCAGGATCAGCGATCAGACCACAACCTAATTCTTTTATGGCATTTGTAGATGCATCGTTTTTAATGTAATAACTTATATGATATTCTTTTTCATCATTTCCATAAGGATCTATATACACATCACCTTCGATGGTACGGATCGTTGCTCTGACAGCATTAGATGATATACTGATTCTAGCGTTATTAAGACTATTATCTAGACTATAGCCTTTAAAGGTTTTTATATCAGGATATTTTGCAGCTAAATTTTCTGGCAAAACATGAGATGGTCTAACCTCAAAAGCCTCCATTTTACCATTAGGTAGAGGTAGGAACATTTTTACTGTCGCATTTGCATCAGTATCAAAAACAGCTATTTTTTGATCTAAAAAATCTTTATTTAACCGCACTACTTCGTATTCACTAGGAATGATTTCTCGTTCTAGTTGGGCTTTGTGGGTTACTTTATCTTCTGATACAAATTTCCAACTTTGACTATTTACATTTAGAGCAATACAAAGGAGGGAAAGGATGGCTAAAATTCTCATCTAATTGATTTTAATTGTCTAATTGTAAAAATAACAATCTAAGGACAAAAATGGTTACGAAAAAAGACCTTGCTAGTCTTGAAAATGACTATTTCTACTAAGATTTTTTAAAAAGTAGCCTTGACTTGGGCTCTTGCTGTATGGATCACACGATTACTTCCAGTTTTTCTACCTTCATAATTGAGAATAAAGTCTACATTGTTCTGTAGTCTTTTAGTAAAAGAGGTGTTCCATAAATAATTATTTCCTTTTTTTAAACCTTCTAATATTTCAAAACCGATAATGGAGTTTTCATCTCCATCGTAGCTCATTTTCACAAAACTTATTCCCGTATCCCAGCTAAAACTAGATGATTTTCTAAAGGACGATTCTAACGTAAAATTTTGACTCAGTGCGGTGACATCAGAAATTACTTCATTCTTTTTCTTCCATTCATACTTCGTAATAAAACGTAGGTTAGATAAAGGCTGATAGTTTATTTCTGGATTGTAAGATGTGTTTTTTATATCAAAATCATCTCGACCTTCAAATGGTGATTCTCCGATACGATTCCCCTTTTTTAGGTTTAGAATAAGGTCTAATTTTTTATTTAAACTCACTCTCACTCTAGAAAAATATTCAGATAAAGATCGTCGATCTATACCTGCGATTTGTAAAAGTCTGGCTTCGTTTTTCCGATTTCCTATCTGGAAATCAAATGTTGGATTACCTCTGTTAAAAAATAATGTGTTATTGATAAAGGAGGTGTAGCTTAGTATGGTTGTATCCTGCGAACTAAAATCTAATGGATTATAGTCCGCATTATTAGTTTCCACTTTTTTATTAATTCGATAGGTGGAAATCGTAGAAAATCTTGATATTATTTTTTCAAATCTATTGGCTTTGTATGGTTTAGTGAGTATCGATTCTTTAATTTTAGAAACGAGTTCTAGTTTTTCTAATCTCTTAAATTCGAGATCATTAGAGTCCAATTTAGCCATTTGCTCTTTACGCAGAAGTCGTTGCTTTTTTATCTCGATTACTTTTTCTTTTTTCTTTTTTTTGCGTCCAATGTATAATAATTTGGGGTCTAATTTTAGACTCTGATTGATACCTGCATTATTTGTTTGGACAAACTCATTATTGTAAAGAGGAACTTGGATCCATCTGGATGTATCCTGGAATTCGGAAAAGATAAATTCGCCTGTCTGCTGGATGTTATCCATATTTATATCGATCCAGTCATAGTTCCCTTCGCCTGGAAGTACCTCTTGATAATCATACTCGATCTTTGCTTGTTGTCCCGATCCGATGTTGTACGATGTCGTAGATTTTATAAACCCTTCGATGGCTTTTATGGTATAGTCTATTTGTCCGAGATAAGATTTTTTTGCATTGAGGTTCAGATTCTCTGCAAGTGTAACATTGTCTATTACTAAATCTCTAAAGGTAAAATCTACATTTAAAGAAGACTTATTATTAGGTGTCCATTGAGTAGAAATGCTAGCGGCTTTCGCCGAATGTAGAGGAACTAATTCGTTATCTAATACTGATTGATCAGTTCTGTTTTCTACCATCAGACTTGTTTTAAGCGAACTATGATTTGTTCTATTAAGATAAATTCTGTTTATGCCATAAGATCTGCTTAGGTCGTTAAGATTGCCAGTAGAAATATTCTGCCTTTGATTTTTTTCGCCATCGTATAAATAACCTATCTGCCATGACCGACTTTTACCCAGCCGCGTAGATATACCGAGATTAGGTCTTAGAAAGTAGGTGCTTTCCGTACCATCGTTACTATTCAGTAAGCTAGATTTACTCGTTAGTTCTATTCCTAGTAGGTTCCAGTTATAATTTAGATTGTGTTTTTGACCGTCATAATTTAAGTCTCTATGGAATTGGCTAAATATATATTCGAGGTTTCCATTGGCTGTAGCCGAAAGTTGTACGCCTGTCCTTAAGATCTGTTCGTTACTAGGTTCTATGCTTTGGAGATTCCAGTCTCTTGTAAATTCGGGAGCTCTGTAGGGATTTAAGGATCTAAAATTGGCTTGCGTTATTTCTATCGCTGCAAAGGGATTTATGGTATAACTCGAGTCTATTTTAAAAGTATGATCTATTTTAAGATAGCCTGCCAGTCCTTGATTATTATTATTGTCTAATAGTGAGAAGCGATTTAAGTCTTGGTTACTTAAAGAAATTTCTGACTTTATATTAGTGTTTTTATTAGGTGTATACCCGGCACCTAATGACATGATTTGTGTTTTTTGAGGTGCAACGAGTTTTATTTCCGGTATGTAATTTCCAGCTCCAGATCCTGCGTACTCATATACACGTCCATTAGCATTTACAGTTGTCGATATTATATAATCACCTTCCCCAAAAGGAACTTCCGAAAAAGCAGCTACATATAACGCATTATTGGGATCTGTAGAATAAGTCAATATTCCATTTTCCAACATATACCTGATCGTATTTTCCTCCGGATCACCTTGGAAAAGGGCTATTCCAGATCTAAAAGCTTCGGCATCTCCTATTTCTGTTAATATACTAAGCTCTGTACTATCCAGTTCATTATCACCTGTCACGGATTTACTATCTTGTTGGCTATAGAAATTAAAGTTTAGCTGCCAGTTCTCAGACTGATATTCCGAACTTCCAGCATACATGGTTCGGAGGTAATTTCGATCTACGTATTCGTATTCAACAATTATTCTACTGGTATTAGTTATGAGTTTTCTTTCTGTAAAAGATATCTCGGCTCTGTCATAGCTTATAATATAATCATGGTCTTTACCTCTAGTGAGCAGTCGACCATCCTCGTATACTTTTTCCGATCCTGATTCTATGATAATAAATCTTTCGCCGTTTGCTCCTGGTAATTTGTATGGACCTTGGTTTCCTTCTTGGACACTTATGGTAAATCGATTAAACTTGGCCCTGGAAATAGCAAAGCTTCCCATCGATTTGATATTTTGAGAGGAGGAGAAATCGTACGTATTACGTACGGATAAACCCTGTACTTGTTTAAAATAATTAATAAAATAACTATTGGGTCGATTTAACTCATAATCACCAGCGATTATCGAAGATTTATTTTTATCGACTTGGATATATACTTTATCAAATTCTTGTAGTAGCTGTGTATTCCCTTCAGGCTGGATCGGGATATTATCATCAGATATCGCAGCTTTTATTTTTAATCCATCTCCTAAGTCTCCTCCCATCTGCATATTGAAATTTGAATTAAGTAAAAGGCTTTGATTATTACCTAAAGAAAAGCCTCTTGCAAAACTTCCATCATAGTCTATTCCTTTTTCTTGAATCAACGGGTTTACCGGAATATCAGGCCGATAATCATACCCGATGTAAATGGCTTGGTCTTTAGATTTGAGTAAAGTAGTATCTAGATGTCGATATGTATATTCGATGTCAATCGGTAAAACGCGATAAAGAATTTTTAAAGTATCCAGATGGTATCGGGTCCGTACAGCTGGATCATCAATCATTATAGCTGTATTTTTTAAAATTATTTTAGACCTATCTAGACCGGAAGGCTGGATTATTTCAAATGTCGATGGAAGTATTGTTAGGGAATCGACAAAATAATAGCTACTGTCTTTGTGGATAACTATTTCTTCCCATTTTAGATTATTCGTACCCTTGTCTTGGGCGTAAGATGATACAGACATTAGAGTCAGTAAAAAAGAAAGGTGCCATATTTTAGAATAATGTTTCAATATGTCTATAAAGAGCAATTAGTCGGTAAAGTTAAGTAAATCAATGTCTATACACATTATAAAAATATTTAATATGGCATGATTTTGGCTTTCTAATGTAAACAGTAGAATACTCCCATCCCAAAAACTTTGAATTAGAATTTTTACACACAAGCAATAACTAAACTGATCATTTGTAAAAACAGTATAAAAAGTATTCCTATAATGGTTTTAAGTCAGGACAAATTATCTATCTTTGGGTTTTTATTTACAGGAGGTGACGATTCCTGTAGATTGTTAACCGTGAACAAGAGAATTTACACAGTGGTGAGAACTACAATAACCATCTTAATCATATTCCTATATTGTGGAATAGGGTATTCCCAATACCGCACACTCAACGGGTCTGATAATCACCCTGAGGGTTTAGGTGCTAAGGATGCCACGATCCTCCGTAAATGTGAGAATGCATTTGAGGATCAAATAAGTATTCCTAACGGAGAAACCCGTGCTAATCCAAGATCCATAAGTAATATCATTTTTGCTCAAGACGAAAGAGTTGATAACTCGCTAAACCTCAGCGATTATGTTTGGGCTTTTGGGCAATTTTTAGATCATGATATATCGCAAGTAGAAAATAGTGAGGACGAATCATTACCAATAGTAGTCCCTGAAAACGATCTATTCTTTGAAGAGGGTAGTATAATACCTATGAATCGATCGGAGGCTGCACCTGGGACAGGTATTGATGCCTCTAATCCTCGTAATTATAATAATAAAGTAACTTCATTTATAGATGGTTCTGCCATTTATGGTTCTGATAATTTACGAGCTGATGCCCTGCGTAATCCTAATAGTACTAAAGGTAAATTATGGGTCTCTAATGGTAATTTGTTACCATGGAATACTAATACTGGAGAATTTGATGGAGTAGTGGTAAATAATTTAGGTGCTTTTATGGAGAATCCTTTCCATGATAATGATAAATTATTTTTAGCTGGAGATCTTCGGGCTAACGAAAATCCTCTCTTAATTGCAATACATACACTTTTTGTAAGAGAACATAACAGACTTTGTGATTTAATAGCTGCTGAGCATCCAGGATGGTCTAGTGACCTTATATACGAGACAGCAAGAAAAAAAGTAGGAGCGTACATTCAAGCGATTACCTATTTTGAGTGGTTACCTGCTCAAGGAATAGAAATACCTGCTTACAATTGGTATAACGATCAAGTAGATCCGAGTATTTTTAATGTCTTTTCCAGCGCAGCTTTCCGTATGGGACACACGCTAATAAATAGCTCTGTAGTGAGAATGGAAAACGATGGGGGAGAAATTTCTGATGGAAATATAGCATTAAAAGATGCTTATTTTAACCCTACAATCATACCATTGACTAATGGAATAGAGCCTTACCTTAAAGGAATGGCGACTAATTTACAACAAGATTTTGATTGTAAAATGATTGATGATCTTAGGAATTTTCTTTTTGCTGATCCAGCAAATGGTATCGCTGGTTTAGATCTAGCTGCTATAAATATAAACAGAGGAAGAGAACGTGGCTTACCAGATTATAATACCGTAAGATCTAACTTTGGGTTAACCCGAATAGGTACTTTTGAAGGTATTACTGGAGAGACTGAGGTTGCTAGTTTGTTATCAGAACTATATAATGGAGATGTAAATAATATTGATCCATGGGTAGGAATGTTATCTGAACAACATAAAAATGGTGCACTATTCGGGGAGTTAGTTATGACTATTCTTGAAGAACAGTTCCAAGCTCTGAGAGATGGTGATCGATTTTATTTTGAAAACGATCCGTCTTTTACTGCAGCGGAAATAGAAGAAATAAAAAATACTACGCTTCATGATATTATCATGCGTAACTCTAGTATTGAGCTAATGCAAGACAAGGTTTTTGAGGCGATGCCCCATTCGGATATTCCTAATGGTCCAGATTTATTACCTCTACAATTAGAAGCAGAGGTTTATCCTAATCCAGCGGAGAATAGTATCAATGTAAAGTATTACATGGAACTTGCGGAGGAGTTAGATGTAAAGATTTACAATAATAACGGACAAATGATCCTAAGTACTACTTTTGATAGTCAGAAAGGAGAAAATTTTATGTCGTTTGATTTAGACGCTAATGATCCTCGAGGTATGTACAATATAAAAATAGAATCTGCTTCAGGATTTAAGATCTTAAGATTTATAAAAAAATAAACGTTTGTCTAGAACTAATAACAGACGGAGATTCATAAAAAAACTAAGTGCTTCATCGATGATATTCGGTGGGGCACTTTTTAGTTCGTGCGGTTCCCTAAAAAAAGCCACTAATAAGGAATATAAAAAGCCACTGGTAATAAGCACATGGAATAATCATGAAGCAAATCAAATGGCGTGGGACATACTCAATAGCGGAGGAGCGATTTTAGATGCGATCGAAAAAGGAATACATATTCCAGAAAATAATCCAAATGATACCTCTGTAGGATACGGGGGTAGACCTGATCGTGATGGTTTTGTTACGCTCGATGCGTGTATGATGGATCACCTAGGAAATGCAGGAAGTGTGACGTTTATGTCCGGGTTTAAAAATCCTATTTCTGTAGCTCGTAAGGTTATGGAAGAAACACCTCATGTAATTTTGTCCGGAATAGGGGCTGAGGAATTCGCTATTAACCAAGGTTTTAAAAGAGAAAACTTACTCACTTCTGATTCTGAAAAGGCTCTAGAAGAGTGGAAAGTAAAATCTAAATATGCTCCAGTTATTAATTCGGAGCGTCACGATACGATCGGAATGATAGCTATTGACAGGCAAGGAAACTTATCTGGAGGTTGTAGCACCAGTGGACTTGCTTATAAAATGAGAGGCCGAGTAGGAGATTCTCCCATTATTGGAGCAGGATTATTTGTGGATAATGATATAGGTGCGGCTACTGCTACTGGATTAGGAGAACTAGTTTTAAAAACCCTAGGGACCTTCTTAGTGGTAGAATTTATGCGTAGTGGTTTAACTCCTCAGGAGGCTTGTAAGCGAGCAGTTTTGCGTATTGCAGATAAATATGGAGGCAAAGATAACCAAGTCGGATTTATAGCCATAGCTAAGAATGGTGATTACGGCGGATATAGTTTACAAAAGGGATTCCAGTATATCGTACATAACTCCGATAAAGGAGTACTTTTTAACTCTGCTTCTTTTTATTCCTAGTTAGGTTTTAGTTTTTTGGCATCTAATTTGCATTTAAGCAAATACCTCACCTCATATACACATTATTACACGACTGGTATTTTACAGTAAAGAATAGATGGAAACGATAAACACAATTATTGCTGATAGCCAAAAGATGTTTGTGACAGGCTTAATATCAGTTTTGAAGAAAAGCACAAACCCACAAATAAATATTACAGATGTGGCAAAAGATGCCGCAGAATTAAAAGAAATTCTCAAAACTAGAAAAGCAGATTTATTGCTTCTAGAATTGAATCTACCAGATGAAGACGGATTAGAATTGTTACCAGAATTGAAAGTTTTACAAAAGGATATAAAAATTTGTGTTCTCACAAATTATGATCAAACCAAATTTGTAAAAGAAGCTTTCCAAAAAGGGGCAGATGGATATCTAGCAAAGTTTAATGACTTTGAGGATTTTTTTAAAGGAATAGAAGAAGTGATGGATGGTAACACTTTTCTGGGTAACGGTCTCAGAATTACTCCAGCAAACAATGGTTTTGGAAAATCAGCTAAAATCACAAGAAAACCAGCTAGTTACGAAGACAGATTCCTAATAAAGCAGAAACTAACCAGCAGAGAGCACGAAGTATTAGAGCTCATAACGCAGGCAAAAAACAATAAGGAAATAGCTAAAGAGCTATTTATTTCCGACCAGACAGTAGGTGTACACCGGAAAAATATTATGAGGAAACTAGGTGTTAGAAACACTATAAATCTCATAAAATTTGCAATGGAACATCAATTGGTCTAATTTTTGGATAATAACAAATAAGATTTACACAACTTTAGAAAAACGGCTATTCCCCCTGGCTGTATTAATAAACACAATTAAGATATTCTCTCCTTTCTGAACGATTTAAATTTTAAAACTAAATCGATTTTATCTCATGAAAAAGGAGAATTACATTTTTACAAAGGTAAGTTCAGCGTTTGCCTTGATTTTGTTCTTCCTAATGTCGCAAAACAGTTTTGCACAATGTGACCTAGCCTGTAATAACGGGGTTCAGGTTTCTTTGGACAACACTTGTAGCGTAACAATTACACCGGATATGGTTCTCGAAGGGGACCCAGATCCTTCTTGTAATTATGTTATAGCGGTATTAGATGCAGGCAATAATCCTATTGCTACTTCACCTATGGTGACTGGCGATAATATAGGACAAACACTGACCGTATCCGTAACGGATATGACCCCAGGATCACCGACTTTCGGTAATTCTTGCTGGGGAGAAATTACAGTAGAGGATAAATTAGCACCAGTGCTAAACTGTCCAGATGATCTAGTAGTATTATGCTATGAGACACCTACACCATTTAGCACATCATTTATTGCAGCAAACAACATGACAGATAACTGTGGTGATGCTTCTGTTATAATGGTTTCTGACGTTACTACCGATATAGGTTGTAATGCCATTGCTTTCGGTGAGGCGGATTATCTAACAGACGGTCCAGCAGTAGGAACAGTAGACTTATCTGTTTCTTCTTGTGACTTTTTAACTTCTAATTTCCCATCACTAACGCCAGCCGTTTTGATGAATATTCCTTACAGTATTGAAACTGTAACGATAACAGAAGGAGGATTATATTCTTATGTGCCACAAGAAAATGCAGCATGTAATTATATATTTAACCTATACCCAGTAGGAGCTTTTGATCCTGCTGATCCATGTAACGTTTCACAATTACTTGCATTTGGAGGTTATTCAGCAATTAACAACTATACACAAGTAGGAAGTGCATTACTACAGGCAGGTACTTATGAGCTTGTTATTTGCTCATTCGATAACTTTGCATGTGTAGATGCTATTAGACAGTCTAACTCAGGGTATAGTGCTCAAAGAGAGATCTGTTACTTAGCAGAGGATGCAAGCGGAAATTTATCTAATCAGTGTTGTTACACGATTAACTATGCAAGAGTATCATTATTTGATGCTGCGGGTGAGTTAAATATTATACTACCTCCTAACTATGATAATAGTGATAGAGATGCTTTAAGTTGTAATTCTTACAGCTGCGATGAAACCTCTAATAATTATCCTGGAACATCTGTTACAGGTGTACCTACCAATATGGCAGGAGGCCCTATATTCCCTAATACATCTTACTGTGAGTTAAACGCAACTTTCTCAGATCAGGTAATTCCACTATGTGGACCTAACTGTAAGATTATTAGAAACTGGAAAATCTTAGACTGGTGTACTGGTCAAATAAGAGACTATCCTCAAATAATAAAAATTGAACAAGGACCTATTACGTTAAGTACTCAGGAGAATCACTACATGGTTAGTACAAACGATCCATATAGCTGTACAGGTAATTTTACATTGCCATTCTCAGACTTTAATGTAGCAGGATTATGTGCAGGTACTGATTATACATATGAGGTATTTGCTTTACAATCTGGAATAACACCTACTGATGTAACAGGAGATGGCCAGATTACTGGTGCGGATTGTCCAGGACAATTCCCAGGTATATTTACACAGCAAGGAGGAACATTCCAGCCAGGTCAGAGTGCTACGATCACAGGTCTAGGACTAGGATGTAACTGGGTAAAATATGTATTTACTACAGAATGTGGTGACGTAAGGGATATATCAGTAGAAGTTCTCGTGACTGATGGTATCGCTCCGACTCCAGTATGTGATGCTCACACGACAGTTACACTAGGTAATAACGGTTGGTCTCACGTATTTGCAGAAACATTCGATGACGAGTCACATGATGCTTGTTCTGA